>JAGVUA010000003.1 GCA_019136545.1 Betaproteobacteria bacterium | reverse complement strand
CGCTGCAAAACGGCGTGGCCACCATAGAAATCAATCGGCCCGACAAGAAGAATGCCCTGACCGCCGAAATGTACCAGGCGATGGCGGACGCCCTGAATCGCGCCCAGGCCGATCCGGCGGTCCGCGCCATCCTGTTTGCCGGTCAACCCGGCATGTTCACCGCCGGCAACGATCTCGAAGATTTCGTGCAGCGGCCGCCCAAGGACATGGATGCGCCGGTGTTCCGCTTCATGCAGGCGCTGCTCGGCGTCGACAAACCGGTGGTGGCGGCGGTGGAGGGAGTTGCGGTGGGCATCGGCGTCACGCTGCTGCTGCACTGTGACCTTGTGTATGTGGCCGACAATGCCAAGCTTGCGCTTCCCTTCGTCAATCTGGGGGTCGTTGCGGAATTCGCGTCGAGTTTCCTGCTGCCGCTCAGCGCCGGTTACGTCAAGGCGGCCGAAAAGCTGCTGCTGGGCGAGCCGTTCAGCGCCCAGGAGGCTTATGAAATGCGCATCGTCAATGCGGTGCTGCCGGCCGGCGAGGTTCTTGCGCGCGCGCGCGCCACCGCCGAGAAGTTTTCCCGGCTTCCGCCCAGCGCCGTCCGGGAAACCAAGAAACTGCTTCGACATGGCCACGCTGGCGAGGTTGCGGCGGCCATCAAGCGCGAGGGCGAGCTTTTCTGTGCCCGACTGGGTGCTGGCGAGGCCCAGGAGGCCATGACCGCGTTTCTGGAAAAACGGAAACCCGATTTCTCCAAATTTCAGTGACTTTGTGTGTCGAGCATCGAGGCCCGTCTGCCGATGCCGCGGATTTAGAGGAAACCATGGCCCAATCGTCAAAACCGCTTGCTGGCGTCAAAGTGGTCGACCTGACCGTATTGCTTCCAGGACCCATGTGCACCTTGCATCTGGCCGACTTGGGCGCGGAGGTCATCAAGGTGGAGAACCCCGGCGCCTGGGATCCCGTGCGCGGCTTGCCGGGTAGCCGGTTCACGAACCAATTTCTCATGCTCAACCGCAACAAGCGCGCGATCACCGTCAACCTGCGCGCGCCCGAGGGGCAGGAAATCGTCCGCCGCCTCGCCCAGCAGGCGGACGTGCTGGTCGAAGGCTTCAGGCCTGGTGTCGCCGACAAGCTGGGGGTCGGTTACGCGGCCATGTCGGCAGTCAATCCGAAACTCGTGTATTGCTCGATCAGCGGCTACGGCCAAACGGGCGCCTTGGCGCTGGCCGGCGGCCACGACATCAACTACCAGTGTCTGGCGGGTGTGCTCGAGCAGACGGGTGCCGCCGGTGGAGCGCCTGCGCCCGGCGGATTTCCAACGGCTGATCTGGCGGGTGGAACCTTGTCGGCGGCAATGGGCATTTTGGCGGCATTGTTCGACGCCCAGCGCCGCGGCCAGGGGCGCCACGTCGATGTGGCCATGACCGATTGCCTGATGGCCCACAACATTCCCGCCGCCTCGTCGCTGCAGGACCGCAAGGCCATGCCGGCGCGCGGCGCCGATTATCTTTCCGGCGGCATGGCCTGCTACGGCGTGTACGAGACCGCCGATGGGCGCCATCTGGCGGTGGGCGCGATCGAGACGAAGTTCTGGCAAGCCTTCTGTGAAACCATCGGCAGGCCGGATCTGATCGGGCGCGGATATCAACTCGCCGACCAGGGTGACGCCGCGCGCGCGGAAGTCGCGCAGACGATCGCCAGGCATGATCTCGCGCACTGGGTGGCGGCGTTCAAGGATGTCGACGCCTGCGTGACACCGGTATTGCGTGTCGATGAAGCCAACAGGCACCCCCAAGCGCAGAGCCGGGGAATGATCGTCGACAGCGAGCATCCGGCCCACGGCCGCTACTGGCAATACGCTTGCCCCGTCAAGATGAGCGGTTTCGAGTTCAAGGTCGAGCGACAAGGCGCGGCCCCCGGGCAGGACAACGACGATGTGCTTGCCGCACTGGGTTATTCCGCCGAGCAGATCGCCAAGCTGAACGCGACCGGCGTCATTTAGGAGAAATCACCATGTCGATTACCCGAACCTACAGCCTCGCCGATCTCTTTGAAATCGTTGCCGCGGCCGTGCCGGATCGCGAGGCGATCGTCTGCGGCGCGCGCCGCTTCACCTACGCGCAACTGGACGCGCGGGCCAACCGTCTCGCGGCGTTTTTCCAAAGCAAGGGTATTGGGCCTGGCGATACTGTGGGCCTGCAACTGTACAACGGGCCGGAATACCTGGAGGGGCTCCTGGCGGCCTGCAAATTGCGGGCGATTCCCCTCAACATCAACTACCGCTATGTCGCCAGCGAGCTTCGTTATCTCTATGACAACGCCAAACTGTCGGCGCTGATCTATTCGGCGCCGCTGGCGGCGGCGGTGGAACCGCTGTTGCCGGATTACCCGGAAATCAAGGTGGTCCTGGTCTCCGGCGAGAACTACGAGTCGGCGCTGGCGGCAACGCAGCCGGAGTACGACGTGCCGCAGCGCTCGGGCGACGATTTGTCCTTGCTTTATACGGGCGGAACCACCGGCATGCCGAAGGGCGTGATGTGGCCCCACCAGTCGCTGTTTTTCGGCGCGCTGGGAGGAGGGGGGTTCTACCGCAAGGAGGGACCGATCAAGACGCCGGACGAGATCGCCGACGTGGCGCGCAACGGCCATCCGCTGCGCTACATGGCGATCGCGCCCCTGATGCATGGTGCGGCCTTGTGGGCCACCCTGGTCTCGCTCTTTGCGGGCCAGACGGTGATTACCCGCGACCAGGTCGAGTTCGACGCGGAGAAGGTATGGGACCTGGCCGAACAGGAACAGGCCAACATCATTTCCGTGGTGGGCGACGCCATCGCCAGTCCCATGGTGGAAGCGCTGAAAGCGCATCCCAACCGATGGAATCTCTCCCGGCTGGTGCATATCGGTTCCGGTGGCGGCCTGTTTTCCGCGCATGTCCAGGCGGAACTCAAGCGCCTGTTGCCACGCATCGTCGTGGCGGACAGCATCGGTACCTCGGAAGGCGGCACCCTGGGCGGCGGCGCAAAGCCCGAAAGCGGCGAGGGCTTCATCAAGCTCGCGGCCCGGCCCGATATCAAGGTGCTCTCCCTTCAGCACGACCGCTACGTCGGTCCCGGCGAGGATGGCGTGCTGGTAAGGACCGGCAACGTGGCGGTTGGCTATTGGGGCGACCCGAAGAAGACTGCCGAGACGTTTACTTCGCTTGACGGCGAGAAGATCGTCATCACTGGCGACATGGCGCGAGTGCTGGAAGATGGCTCGATTGTCGTGCTCGGCCGTGGCTCGCAGTGCATCAACACGGGCGGCGAAAAAGTATTCCCGGAAGAGGTCGAGGAAAAGCTGACCAGCCACGAGGCGGTACTCGACGCATTGGTGGTGGGGATTCCGGATGCGCGCTGGGGCAGCAAGGTGGCGGCAGTGGTTTCCCTGCATCCGGGGGCGAAAGTCGATGCGGAGGCGCTGCAGGATCACTGTCGTCGCGATCTGGCCGGCTACAAGGTGCCGAAATCGATAGTGTTCGTCGACCAGGTGGTTCGGTCGCCGGCCGGCAAGGCGGACTATCGCTGGGCCAAGGCAACGGCGCAGCAAGGCTTGACGGCAGAAGGATGATCTGATGTCGCCCTCCGCTTTTCCTTTGGCGGGACGCACCGCCTTGATCACCGGAGGCTCGCGCGGCATTGGCCGGGCGATCGCCGAATTGTTTGCCGAATCCGGCGCCGAGGTGATCATATGTTCCCGCAAGCAGCAGGATCTCGATGGGGTGGCGGAAGGGATTCGCGCCATGGGCGGCAAGGCGCACGCCATCCAGGCGCACGTCGGCAAGCTCGACGACATCGAGCGATTGGTCGGCGTGCTCGACGAGCGTGGCCTGGCGGTCGACGTGCTGGTCAACAATGCCGGCATCAGTCCGCCCAATACCGGGACGTTCTGCGACACGACGCCGGCGTTGTGGGACAAGATCATGGAGGTGAATGTCCGAGGGCCGTTCTTTCTGACGGCGGCACTCGGCAGGAAGATGGCACAGCGCGGCAGGGGATCGATCGTCAACATCAGCACGACGTCGGCCTTGATGGCGCAGCCCGAAATCGGCGCCTATTGCGTCTCCAAGGCCGCGCTGAATACCATGACGCGTTGTTTCGCGAGGGAGCTCGGGCCCCAGGGCGTGCGCGTCAATGCCATCTCCTGCGGGGTGATCCAGACCGCCATGGGCGATCACACCATGAACGATCCCCAGCGCTATGCCGACATGATGAAGATCAATCCGCTCAAGCGGGTCGGTTATCCGGAAGAGGTGGCGGCAGCGGCGCTCTTCCTGGCAAGCGACGCCAGCAGTTACAGCTCCGGCGTTATCCTGCAGGTCGATGGCGGTGTTCTGAGCTGAACCAGGCCATGTGGCAAGCGCGTGTCTGAATAGTTAATTGGTCCTCGATAAGGGGGGGGCTTGCGATGAGGAAAAAGCTGGTCGTTTCGCTCTGGGCGGCAGCCATGGCGGCGTGCAGCGTTCAACCCCCCGCAAGCACAGCCAGGGTGCCCGATGCCGACCCGCGCTTTCCGGGCTTTTTGGCAGGCTACCTGACCCGGGAGGCGCTGGTCGATAGTCTGGCGCTGTTGCCGCCCCCGCCGGCGCAGGGATCGGCGGCGCAGGCCGCCGACGACGCGGCGCGCCGCAAGGCCATGCGTTGGCGCGACACGCCCCGCTGGCAATGGGCCGCGCGGGATGCGGAATTGCGTTTTCCCCAGGCAGCGCCGAGTTTCGCCTGCGCCTTGGGTGTTCCCATTGCGCCCACGGCAACGCCGAACCTGGCCATCCTGCTGCAACGCACCGTCGCCGATGCGGGGCTGGCCACCTACCGTGCCAAGGATCACTACAAGCGCGTGCGGCCTTTTGTTGCGGCGGGCGAGTCGATGTGCGATCCGACACACGAAACCATGCTGCGCAACGACGGCTCCTATCCATCCGGGCACGCCGCCATCGGCATGGCTTGGGCGCTGGTGCTCGCCGAACTGGCGCCGGATCGCGTCGACGCGCTGGTCCAGCGGGGCTTGGCGTTCGGACAGAGCCGCGTGATCTGCAATGTCCATTGGCAGAGCGATGTCGATGCCGGCCGGCTCGTGGCGGCGGCCGTCGTGGCGCAACTGCATTCGCAGCCGGCGTTCGTCGCGCAACTTGCCGCGGCGCGTGCCGAGGTCCAGGCGGCGCGCGCTGCGGGTTTGCGGCCAGACTCGGACTGCGAGGCCGAACGCAAGGAACTCTTGATTCGCGAGGCACTATGAGCATTTCCGACAACAGCGCAATACAACGCGTGGCGGTGGTGACCGGCGGCGGCACCGGGATCGGCAAGGCCATCTGCCTGCGGCTGGCGCGAGAAGGCCTGGCGATTGCGGTCGGATATTCGCGTTCCGCCGACGGCGCCCGCGAGACGGTTGCGACGATCGAACAGGCTGGCGGCGCGGCTTCCCTACACCAGGTCGACATCACTGCCGAAGAAGCGGTCATCGGGTTCTTCGCTGCCGTCAAGGCGCGCCATGGCCGCGTCGACGCAGTCATCAACAATGCGGGAATCGGGCACATGAAGTCGTTTGCCGACATTCCCATGAGCCACTACGACTACACGTTCAACACCAATGCCCGGGGGACGTTCATGATGTGCCGCGAAGCGGCCCGCCAGATCGAGGATCATGGCCGCATCGTCAATATCTCGACCGGCGCCACGGCGGCCAATCCCCTCGGCATGGCGCTCTACGTGGGCAGCAAGATGGCGGTGGAAGGCTTCACGAAAGTTCTGGCGCGCGAGTTGGCGCCTCGCGGCATCACCGTTAACGCGGTGTCGCCCGGGATGACCGATACGCCGATGCTATTGGGCGGCGATGCCGACGCCTTGCGCAAGTACGGTGCGGCCGCCGCGGCCATGCGCCGTCTGGGAACGCCCGAGGATATCGCCGACGCGGTGGCGGCGCTGGTGTCGAACGATGGGCGCTGGATCACCGGCCAGGTGCTCCACGTCGACGGCGGGACGATTATCGTCTAGCCCGGTTTTCGTCTAGCCCTTCGGTTCGACCCGCCGGCTGGTTCGGGTGACGAGGCCGCTGGCGGGGTCGAAATGGGCGTGGAAGTGCGCTTCCTCGGTCTGGATGGCGCCGGCAATGCGCCAGTCCCAGACCTCCTCGTTCGAATTCGGATAAGTCGTCACCGAGCCCGGCTTGCCGATCAACCGCCGGACCTCCGCGCGATCCATCCCCACCGCGACCTTGGCGAGGTTGGCTTCCGTTAGCACTTGTTCGATCTTGCGCAGAACCTGGTCCGACCCGATGGTGGCCATGTAGCATTCGATCCCATTGGGCTGGCGGTTGAACTCCCAGGTGACCGAACCGTCGGGGTTGGCGTATTCCGCCGCCGGCGGCCCCATGCGCGAGCGAACCTCCTGGGCGGTCGATACGCCGGGCTTGAGTTCCTTCATGCTCAGGTAATCGCAGCCGGGCAGGGCGCCGGCGACGGCGGCGATGGCGACGCCGAGCCAAGCGGGTCTTTTCATGAGCGGCCTCCTTAGTTTGCAATATTCAATCATGGATTGCTCGGGTTCGGCATTATGATTTGCCCATGTCGACCAAGACCGCTCATGACCATCAGCACGAGCTGCTGATCACCATCCTCGAGGGCATGCTGGGCGGTGACGGCGACGCCGTGGTCGACGTCTTGTTGCCCCGGCTCACCTGGCATCATCTGCAGGCGGGCGAAGTGCTGTTTGAGCAAGGCGACGTTGGCGACGACCTCTATCTGGTCGTCAGCGGGCGCCTGCGCGCCATCATCAAGGGTGTCGACGGCGAAGCCGTGCCGGTCGGCGAAATCATGCGCGGCCAGAGCATCGGCGAAATGGCGATGATGACCGGACGTCCGCGCCGTGCCGGCATCGTGGCGATGCGGGACAGCGTGCTGGTGCGTTTTTCGCGCGCGGCCTACGAAGACCTCGTGCGCCAGTTTCCCCACCTGGCGATCACCCTGACCCGGGTGATCATCGACCGCCTGCGGCAGACCTTCCGTCCGCAGGCGCGCGTGACGCGTCCGGTCAACATCTGCCTGATGGCCGTCACGGACGATATCGACATCATGAAGCTGGCCCATGCCGTGGCGCGCAAGCTGTCATACGGCAATCGGGTTCTGGTCATCGCCCGGGATACGCAAGAGGTCGAGTCCCTGAGCGCGGAACATTACCGGCAGTTGACGCGCTGGCTGGACGAGGTCGAGGCCAATCACGAGTTTCTCGTGTTCGTCGCCCAGCCAGAGGCGAACGAATGGACGCGGCGCTGCCTGAGGGCCGCCGACGAAGTGGTGCTGGTCGCGCGCGCCGATCGCCCGGGGAAGCCCGATCCTTCGGCGGCGCTGGTGTCGACGCGGCGCACGCTGGTGCTGCTGCACGATCTCGACCTGCGCACGCCAAGGAATACGCGCGACTGGCTGGATCGTTATGCGGTGGGCGCGCATCTGCACGTGCGACCGGAACTGGATCGCGACATCGCGCGGCTGGCGAGAGTGCTGAGCGGCACCGACATCGGCCTGGTGCTGTCCGGCGGCGGCGCCCGCGGCTTCGCTCACTTGGGCGTACTCAAGGCGCTCGAAGCCTTCGGCGCCCAGATCGACAGCATCGGCGGCGCCAGCATCGGCGCGATCATGGGGGCGTATTGCGCTTTCGACATGCCGGTGTCGGACATGATCGACCAGGCGCGGCGCGCTTTTTCCCGCGGACCGACGTCGGACCTCAACCTGATCCCGATGCAATCCTTGATCGGCGGTCGGCGCCTCAAGACGGTCATCGACGACGCCGTGCGCGTGGCGACGGGCGGCGATATCGACATCGAGGATACCTGGAAGAGCCTGTTCTGCGTCGTGTCGAACTACACCAGCGCGACCGAGATCACCGTTCGGCGCGGCAACCTGGCCAAGTGGCTGCGCACCAGCGTTTCCATTCCCGGCGTGCTGCCGCTGGTGGCGCACGGCGGCGAACTGCTCGGCGACGGCGGCACTTTCAACAACTTTCCCACCGACGTCATGCTCGACCAGGGCACCGGCTTCGTCATCGGCAGCGATCTGCTGCAAAAAGGGTTCGAACAGGTCGATCTCGACGAGCTGCCGAGCAACCGCCAGCTGCTGGTGGACCGCCTGCGCCAGCGCCGCGCCCGGCGCTTTCACGTGCCCGGTCTGATGACGATCCTGGTGAACTCGATGATGCTGGCCAGCCAGGCCCGTCAGCGCGACGCGCGCCTGCGCGCCGATATCTGCTTTACGCCTTCGATGGACGGCATCGGCATGCTGGACTGGCGCAAGTTCGACCGGATCGTCGAACTGGGTTACCGCCACGCCAGCGAAGTGCTGGCGAACCTGCCCCCCGACCAGGCGGCGCGCTTGCGCGGCGCCGGCGTCGCCGCGCGCGGCGTGGTGCTGCATCCCGATTGAGGTCGGCCGCCGGTCGGCGTGCTGCGAAGGCTGACTTTCGACGCCGCCGCCGGAGATCTTAGGCCGCCGCTTCTTCGCGCTCGGCGCGCTTGCGCTCGTGGGCCTTGAGGAAGCGCTTGCGCAGCCGGATCGACTTCGGCGTGATCTCGACCAGTTCGTCGTCGGCGATGAATTCGACGGCGCTTTCGAGCGTGATCTGGATCGGCGGCACCAGGCGCACGGCTTCGTCGGTGCCCGAGGCGCGCACGTTGGTGAGCTGCTTGCCCTTGATCGGATTGACCACCAGGTCGTTGTCGCGGCTGTGGATGCCGATGATGATGCCTTCGTACAGCGGGTCGCCGGGGCTGACGAACATGCGGCCGCGGTCCTGCAGCTTCCACAGGGCGTAGGCGACCGCGGCGCCGTCCTCGGCGGAGATCAGCACGCCGTTGCGCCGCTCGGCCATGGTGCCGGCCATCGGCCCATAATCGTCGAAAACGTGGCTGGCCATGCCGGTGCCGCGCGTCAGCGTCAGGAACTCGCCCTGGAAGCCGATCAGGCCGCGCGCCGGAATCCGGTAGTCGAGCCGCACGCGGCCCTTGCCGTCGGGCTGCATGTCCAGGAGATCGCCCTTGCGCCGGCCGAGTTCCTCCATGACGCCGCCCTGATGGGTTTCCTCGACGTCTACCGTGAGCATTTCGTAGGGTTCCTGCCGCAGCGGACCGTCCGGGCCATCGATGTCTTTGAACAGCACCCGGGGCCGGGACACGGCCAGCTCGTAGCCTTCGCGGCGCATGTTTTCCAGCAGGATGGTGAGATGCAGTTCGCCGCGGCCGGAAACTTCGAAGACGTCGGCATCGGCGGTGTCCTGGACGCGCAGGGCGACGTTGGACATGAGTTCCTTCTGCAGTCGGTCGCGGATCTGGCGGCTGGTGACGAACTTGCCTTCCTTGCCCGCCAGCGGCGAGGTATTGACCTGGAAGTTCATGGTCAGGGTCGGTTCGTCCACGGCGATGGGCGGCAGGCCGACCGCATTGTCGAGCGCGCAGAGCGTGACGCCGATGCCGACCTGCTCGATGCCCGTGACCAGGACGATGTCGCCGGCCTCGGCATCTTCGGCCTGCTGGCGCTCCAGCCCCTGGAAGGTGAGCACCTGGCCGATCTTGGCCTTGCCGCGCGACTCGTCGCCATGCATCACGGCGACTTCCTGGCCGGGCCGGATATGGCCCTTCTTGATGCGGCCGATGCCGATGCGGCCGACATAGGAGTTGTAGTCGAGCGAGCAGATTTGCAATTGCAGGGGCGCTTCCGCGTCGACGTCGGGCGGCGGCACGTGCGTGAGGATCGCTTCGTAGAGCGGCCGCATGTCGGTGCCGGGCGTGGTGGCGTCGAGCATCGCGTAGCCGTTGAGCGCCGAGGCATAGACGACCGGGAAGTCGAGCTGCGCCTCGGTGGCGCCGAGCTTGTCGAACAGGTCGAAGGTATGGTTGATGACCCAGTCGGGGCGCGAACCCGGACGGTCGATCTTGTTGATGACGACGATGGGCTTCAGGCCCAGCGCCAGCGCCTTGCGGGTGACGAAGCGCGTCTGCGGCATCGGCCCTTCGACGGCGTCGACCAGCAGCAGGACGCCGTCCACCATCGACAGGACGCGTTCGACTTCGCCGCCGAAATCGGCGTGGCCCGGGGTGTCCACGATATTGATGTGGGTGCCCTCGAAATCGATGGCGCAGTTCTTGGCGAGGATGGTGATGCCGCGTTCCTTCTCCAGGTCGTTCGAGTCCATGACGCGTTCGGCCACCTGCTGGTTTTCGCGGAAAGTGCCCGACTGGCGCAGCAACTGGTCGACGAGCGTGGTCTTGCCGTGGTCGACGTGGGCGATAATGGCAATGTTTCTGAGCGGGCGGGACATGGGGATGGTGGGCCTGATACAGCGAAAAAGGGCGCGAATTCTAGCACGGGGGCGGCGTTCCGCCACGGCTGACTTTCAACAAAACCCAAGGAATTTCACATGCTTGCAATCATCGGCGGCAGCGGCCTGACGCAACTCGCCAACCTCGCGGTGACCCGGCGGGAAGTAGTGCGCACGCCTTTTGGCGAACCCTCCGGCGCGCTTACCTTCGGGCGGATCGGTTGCCAGGATGTGGTGTTTCTCGCCCGGCACGGATACGGCCACACCATTCCGCCGCACAGCGTCAACTATCGGGCCAATCTCTGGGCGCTGGCGCATGCCGCGCAGGCCACGGGCGTCGTGTCGGTCGCCTCCGTCGGCGGCATCCGCGCCGACCTGGCGCCCCGCACGCTGGCGGTGCCCCATCAGATCATCGACTACACTTGGGGGCGCAATGCCACGTTTCACGACAATGGCGGCACCCCGGTGGTGCATGTGGACTTCACGGAACCTTACGACCAGGAACTGCGTCGCCGTCTGCTCGGGGCGGCGGCCAGGGCCGAGGAAATGATCGTCGACGGCGGCGTTTACGCCGCCACCCAGGGACCGAGGCTCGAGACCGCCGCCGAGATCAACCGCCTGCAACAGGACGGCGCCGACATGGTCGGCATGACCGGGATGCCCGAGGCATCGCTCGCCCGCGAACTGGCGGTTCCCTACGCGGCGATCTGCGTCGTCGCCAACTGGGCGGCCGGTCGGGGCGACAGCGCCCGTGCGATCAGCTTTGCCGCGCTCGAAGATGCTCTGCTGCACGCCATGGTGCGCGTGCGCCGCGTCATCGAGCATTTGTGCGCGAATGCGGCCTGAACGGCTCAGATTCGCAAGGCTTCCAGCAGCTCCCGTTCGATATTGACCAGGCTGGCGGTCTTGCCCAATGCCGCGCCGGCGATCACGAAGGTGTCCTCGACGCGCTCGCCGAGCGTGGCGATCCGCGCCGAACTGATGAAGACGCCGTGCTGGCCGAGGATGCGCGCGATCGAGTAAAGCAGGCCGGGCCGGTCGGCCGCGGCGAGCGACATGACGTACGAGGCGCCGCGCTCGTCCGGCGCGATGCTCACTTCCGGCGTGATCGGGAAGTGCTTGACCTGGCGCGAGAGCCGCACGGGGGGCGGCGCTTCGAGCGCGGGTTGCCGCGTCAGGTGTTCGGCGAGATCGTGCTCGATCAGGCCGAGCACGTCCCGGTAGGCGAGATGCCCGCCGGGGTCGAGCAGAATGAAACTGTCGAGGGCGTAGCCATGGTGGGTGGTGTGGACCGTGGCGGCGGCGATCGAGTAGCCGAGCCGGGCAAAAAACCCGCAAATCCGCGCGAAGAGTTGCGGCTGGTCGGCTACGTAGACCATCACCTGGATGCCTTCGCCGGCGCGATTGATGCGGGCGCGAACGACCGGTTCCTTGCCGTCGGGGCGGTGGTAGAGCGTGTGGGCGTGCCAGGCGATCTCGTCGGCGTCGTGCTTCAGGAAGTAGCCGGTGTCCAGCCATTGCCAGAGCGCTTGCTCTGTGCCCGGCCGCAGGCCCCGGCGCTGCAGCAGGGCCCGCGCCTCATCCTGCCGTTCCGCGATGCCGGCCATCTGGGGCGGCGCATCGCCTCGCAATAGCTGCGCCGTGGCGCGCAGGAGATCTTCCAGCAGCTTGCCCTTCCAGGTGTTCCACACTTTCGGGCTGGTGCCGCGGATGTCCGCCACGGTGAGCAGGTAGAGGGCGATCAGGCGCCGTTCCGTGCCCACCACGGCGGCGAACCGGCGGATGACCTCCGGATCGGCGAGATCCTGCTTCTGCGCGACTTGCGACATCGTCAAGTGATGGGCGACCAGAAAAACCACCAGCTCGGCGTCTTCGCCGGCGATGCCGTGGGTGCGGCAGAATCGTCGGGCATCGGCCATGCCGAGCCGCGAGTGGTCGCCGCCGCGTCCCTTGGCGATGTCGTGGAACAGCGCGGCGACGTACAGCAGCCACGGCTTGTCGAAGCCGCTCATCAGCCGCGTACAGAACGGGTGCTCATGGGCAAAGTCAGGCACGGCGAGGCGCCGCAGGTTGCGCACTACCTGCAGGATGTGCTGGTCCACGGTGTAGGCGTGGAACAGGTCGTGCTGCATCTGCCCGACGATGCGCCCGAAGGCCGGCAGGTAGTTGCCGAGGATGTCGTACTGGTTCATCCGCCGAAGCTCGTGGACCAGGCCGCGCTTTTCCTTGAACAGGGCCAGGAACAGCGCCGGCGCCGCCGGGCAACGCCGCAGCGGGGCGCCGGCGAGCTTGCGGGCCTGCCACAGTGCGCGCAAGGTGCGCGCCGTCATGCCGCGCAGTTCGGGTCGCCGGGCAAGCTGCAGAAAACTTTCGAGAATGGCCTGGGGCATGCGCTGAAACAGCGCGTCGTCCCGAATGTCGAGCAGGTCGCGCACCATCTGGAAGCGATCGTCGATGATGATGGGAATCGGCGTCGGGCCGGGTGCGATCCGGCTGCCGAGGTTCTGGAGCACAAGCGTGTTGAGCTGGGTGACGAGCTTGGCGTTTCGGTAATAGCGCTGCATCAGCAGTTCCGAGCGACGTTTGCTCGCGGAGGCCTTCAAGCCATAGCTGGCGGCCAGGGATTCCTGGAGTTCGAAGGAAAGCCGGTCTTCGCGGCGACCGGCCAGGAGGTGCAGCCGGATGCGCAAGTGGCGCAAGAACAGTTCGGCCCGGGCCAGTTGGCGGGCCTCGTCGGCGGCCACCAGGCCGGCGCGCGCGAGGTCTTGCCACTGTGTGCCGAGGTTGGCGGCGCGCGCCACCCACAGGATGACTTGCAGGTCGCGCAGCCCGCCGGGGCTTTCCTTGCTGTTCGGCTCGAGCGCAAACGGCGTGTCGTTGAAGCGCGCGTAACGCTCGGCCTGTTCCAGTTGCTTGGCTTGCAGAAACGACTCGGGATCGATGCTGCCGCGCACGTGCCGGTCGAACTCGGCGAACAGGTGGCGATTGCCGCAGAGCAGGCGGGCCTCCAGCAGCGAGGTCTGGATCGTGATGTCCTGTCCGCCTTGCGCCAGACATTCCGCGACGCTCCGGACGCTGTGGCCGACGTCGAGTCCGATGTCCCAGAGCAGGCCGATCAGCGGCTCGAGCCGCGCCTGGCCGGTAAAACCTTCCGGAACGAGGAACAGCAGATCGACGTCGGAAGCGGGATACAGCTCGCGACGACCGTAGCCGCCGACGGCCACCAGCGCGAGTTCCGCCGGCATGGCCAGCGCGCGCCAAAGCTTGCGCAGCGCGTGGTCGACCGCGCGTGCGCGTCCGCGCAGGAGGGCGGTGGCGGAATTCGATCGCCGGTAATCCTCGTGCAGGCGCTCCTGCGAGGCGCGCAGCGCTGCGCGGGTTTCGCCGACCAGGGAAGCGATATCGATGACCGCGCCGGGCAGCACGATGGGTTCAGGCGAGCTTGGGCATGGGCGGCGTACCCGCCGAGAGGGTCAGGACTTCCGCGCCGGCGTCGGTGACGAGCACGGTATGCTCCCACTGGGCGGAGAGGCTGCGATCCTTGGTGACGATGGTCCAGCCGTCGGGCAGTTCGGAGATCGCCGCCTTGCCTGCGTTGATCATGGGCTCGATGGTGAAGATCATGCCGGGCAGCAGCTCCGGGCCGGTACCCGCCTTGCCGTAATGCAGCACCTGGGGCTCCTCGTGGAAGCTCCTGCCGATGCCGTGGCCGCAGAATTCCCGGACCACGGAAAAACCCTGCTTCTCGGCATGGCGCTGAATCGCCGCGCCGATGTCGCCGAGCCGGCCGCCCGGCTTCACCTGGGCGATGCCCAGCCAAAGGCACTCGAGGGTGACCTGGCAGAGCCGCTTCGCCAGGATCGAGGCGTCGCCGACGACGAACATGCGGCTGGTGTCGCCGTGCCAACCGTCCTTGATCGTCGTGATGTCGAGATTGACGATATCGCCTTTCTTGAGCGGACGGTCGTTGGGCACCCCATGGCAGACCTGATGGTTGACCGATGCGCAGATCGACTTCGGGTAGGGGGGGTAACCGGGCGGCGCGTAATTGAGCGGTGCCGGAATGCAACCCTGCACGTTCACCATGTAGTCGTGGCACAGCTTGTCGAGCTCGTCGGTCGTGACGCCCGGCTTGACGAAGGGGGCGACGTAGTCGAGGACTTCGCCGGCCAGCCGGCAGGCGACGCGCATGCCATCGACTTCCTCGGCGTTCTTGATGATGATGGCCATGGCTTTCCGTATCGGTTGAGTTCGATGCGATTCTACCGAAAGCGCCAGGGACCTTGATGCCATGCCTAGGACACGGTTATAATCGCGCGCTTGTTCGGGGTGGTCCCGGACAAAATCCGCACGCTCGGCGCCGAATGGGTGATTGTTTCGCATCACGGCCGGGCGGAGGCTTAACCCATATCGGAGATCGAACCATGAGTACTACCATGCGCCAGATGCTGGAGGCCGGCGTTCATTTCGGCCACCAGACCCGCTTCTGGAACCCCAAGATGGCCAACTACATCTTCGGCCATCGCAACAAGATCCACATCATCAACCTCGAAAAGACCCTCGCCAAGTACAACGAGGCGATGGCCTTCGTGAAGAAGATGGCGGCCCAGAAAGGCACCGTCATGTTCGTCGGCACCAAGCGCCAGGCGCGCGAGATCGTCGCCGAGGAAGCGGCCCGCTGCGGCATGCCCTGCGTCGATGAGCGCTGGCTGGGCGGCATGCTGACCAACTTCAAGACCGTCAAGCAGTCGATCAAGCGTCTCAAGGACATGGAGCAGATGACCCAGGAGGGCGCCTTCGAGAAGATGTCGAAGAAGGAAGCGCTGATGATGCAGCGCGAACTGGTCAAGCTGCAGAAGAGCATCGGCGGCATCAAGGACATGGGCGGCATTCCCGACGCGCTGTTCGTCATCGACGTCGGTTACCACAAGATCGCCGTCACCGAAGCCAACAAACTGGGCATTCCCGTCATCGGCGTGGTCGATACCAACCACAGCCCGGAAGGCGTCAATTACATCATCCCCGGCAACGACGACTCCTCGCGCGCCATCCGCCTGTACGCCCGCGGCGTGGCCGACGCCATTCTCGAAGGCAAGAGCCAGTCGATCAACGAGGTCGTCCAGCAGATCGCCGGCGAGGACGAGTTCGTCGAGGTCGAGGAAGGCACTGCCGAGTAAGCGGTGGTCGCATAGCGGAATTCAACGAAATCTGGAGTGAAGTAATGGCGGAAATTACCGCAGGCATGGTGAAGGAACTGCGCGAGAAGACCGACGCGCCGATGATGGAATGCAAGAAGGCGTTGACCGAGGCCGGCGGCGACATGGCCAAGGCCGAGGAAATCCTGCGCGTCAAGCTGGGCAACAAGGCGACCAAGGCGGCGACGCGCGTGGCCGCCGAAGGCGTGGTCGGCATGTACCTGGCGGCCGACGGCAAGCTCGGCGCCGTGGTCGAAGTCAATTCGGAAACCGACTTCGTCGCCAAGAACGACGAATTCATCGCGCTGGCCAAGGGCTGCGCCGAGTTGGTCGCCTCGCGGCAGCCGGCCGACGTCGCCGCGCTGTCGGCGCTGCCGATGGGCGAGGGCACGGTCGAGTCGACCCGCGCCGCGCTGGTCGGCAAGATCGGCGAGAACATGACGCTCCGTCGCTTCGAGCGCATTGCCGCCAAGGGCAAGCTGGCTTCCTACGTGCACGGCGGCAGCAAGATCGGCGTGCTGGTCGACGTCACCGGCGGTGACGATCAGCTGGCCAAGGATCTGGCCATGCATATTGCCGCGTCCAAGCCGAAGGCGCTCGATGCTTCCGGCGTGCCGGCCGACCTGCTCGACACCGAGCGCCGCATCGCCGTCGAGAAGGCGCGCGAGGCCGGCAAGCCCGAGGCCATGCTGGACAAGATCGCCGAAGGCACCGTCCAGAAGTACCTGAAGGACGTGACGCTGCTGGGCCAGGTATTCGTCAAAGCCGAGGACGGCAAGCAGACCATCGAGCAGCTGTTGAAGGCGAAGGGCGCGACCGTGAACAGCTTCACGCTCTACGTGGTCGGCGAAGGCATCGAGAAGAAGGTCAACGACTTCGCTGCCGAGGTCGCTGCCCAGGCCGCCGCCGCCAAGAAGCAATAGTCAGTCGTCGCGGCACGCCGAGCACCGACCATGCCAGCCTACAAGCGCATCCTGTTGAAGCTTTCGGGCGAAGCCCTGATGGGCGATGATGCCTACGGCATCAACCGCGATACGCTCTGGCGCATCGTCAACGAAGTGAAGACGGTGGCCGACCTCGGCGTCGAGATCGGCGTCGTCATCGGCGGCGGCAACATCTTCCGCGGCATGGCCGGCGCGTCGACGGGCATGGACCGGGCGACCGCCGACTACATGGGCATGCTGGCGACGGTGATGAACGCCATGGCGCTGGCCGATGCCATGCGTCAGGCCAACCTTCCGGCGCGCGTGCAGTCGGCGCTCAACATCGAACAGGTGGTCGAGCCCTACATTCGGGGCAAGGCCATCCGCTACCTGGAAGAGGGCCGGGTCGTGATTTTCGGCGGCGGCACCGGCAACCCGTTCTTCACCACCGACACGGCGGCGGCGCTGCGCGGCTCGGAAATCGGTGCCGAGATGGTCCTCAAGGCGACCAAGGTCGACGGCATCTACACCGCCGATCCGAAGAAGGACCCGACGGCGACGCGCTTCGCGAAGATCAGCTTCGACGAGGCGATCGGCCGCAATCTCGCCGTCATGGATGCCACCGCTTTTGCCTTGTGCCGCGACCAGAAACTGCCGATCAACGTCTTCTCCATCTTCAAGAGCGGCGCGTTGAAGCGCGTCGTGATGGGCGAAGACGAGGGAACGCTGGTGTATTGCTAGGAGTCCGCGATGATCGCCGAGTTGAAGAAAACGACCGAACAGAAAATGCAGAAAAGCCTGGAGGCCCTGAAGCACGACCTGGCCAAGGTACGCACGGGGCGCGCCCACACCGGCATCCTCGATCATGTTCAGGTCGAGTATTACGGGTCGTTCATGTCGATCAACCAGGTCGCCAACATCACCCTGATCGATGCCCGCACCATCGGCGTGCAGCCGTGGGAGAAGCCGATGATCCCGAAGGTTGAAAAGGCGATCCGCGAGTCCGATCTCGGCCTCAATCCGGCCACGCAGGGCGACCTGATCCGCGTGCCGATGCCGATGCTGACCGAGGAGCGCCGCAAGGAGCTGATCAAGGTCGTCAAGCACGAGGGCGAGAACGCCAAGGTGGCCGTGCGCAATCTGCGCCGCGATGCCATCACCCATCTCAAGGACGCCTTGAAGAAGCACGCGCTGTCCGAAGACGATGAGCGCCGGGCGCAGGACGACGTTCAGAAGCTGACCGACAAGTACGTCGCCGAAGTGGACAAGCTGCTGGTCGAGAAGGAAAAGGACCTGATGGCCATCTGAGCCATCGGCGCCCGGCGATGGCTGACTTTGGCAGTTCAACCCAGGCGGTACCCGAGGTTCGGGACGTACCGAGGCATCTCGCCATCATCATGGACGGCAACGGCCGCTGGGCGCGCAAGCGTTTCATGCCGCGCGTTGCCGGCCACAAACGGGGCGTCGAGACGCTGCGGCGGGTCATCGCGGCCTGTATCGAGCGCGGCATCGAATTCCTGACGGTTTTTGCCTTCAGTTCCGAGAACTGGCGCCGCCCGCCCGAAGAAGTCTCCTTTCTGATGAACCTGTTCGTCGCCGCGCTCAGCGATGAGGTCGCGCGCTTGCACGAGAACGGCATCCGCTTGAAAGTGGTGGGCGACCTGGGCCGTTTCGAGCCGCGCTTGCGGGAACTGATCGCGGCCGGGGAACGTCAAACGGACGGTAACCGGCGGCTGACGCTGACCATCGCTGCCAACTACGGCGGCCGCTGGGACATCCTGCAAGCGGCCAATCGGCTGGGACAGGCCCATCCGGAGCGATGCGGCCAGTGGACGGAAGCCGATCTGGCGCCTTACCTGATGATGGCGCATGCGCCCGAGCCGGACTTGTTCATTCGCACCGGCGGCGAGGAGCGCATCAGCAATTTCATGATCTGGCAGCTTGCTTATACCGAACTGTATTTCACCGACAGGTTATGGCCGGATTTCGACGCGCGCATCCTCGATGCCGCGATCGGCTCCTACCGCAAGCGCGAACGGCGTTTTGGCCGCACCAGCGAACAGCTGCGGCCCGGCGCGGCCTTGTCGCCGCCCGAGGTGCCGGCGTCACCCCATAATGCTTAAGACGCGGATCGTCACGGCGCTGGCCCTGCTGGCGGGATTCCTGATCGTCCTCTTCCTGCTGCCAAGACCGGGGGTCGCGGCGGCCTTTGCGCTGGTGGCGGGCCTGATGGCCTGGGAATGGGCGGGACTGATGCGCGTCGACCCCGGCGGCCGCTGGTTGTATGCCGGTGTTATCTTGGTTTCCTGTCTGGCCGCCTACAACCAGCCCGATTTTGCCTTTCCGCGGCTTTGGTGGGCTTCGGCGGCGTTCTGGCTTCTGCTTGTCCCGATCTGGCTCTGGCGGCGCTGGCGCATGGATAGCAACGACTTGGCCGGCTATCTCGCCGGCTGGGTGTTGATCGTGCCGACCTGGGCGGCGATGCTGGGATTGCAAGAACGGAATCCGTGGATGCTGTTCGCGGCCATGGCGCTGGTCTGGATCGCCGATATCGCCGCGTACTTCGCAGGCCGCGCCTGGGGACGCCACAAACTGGCGCCGTCGATCAGTCCGGGCAAGACCTGGGAAGGCGTCGGCGGCGCCGCGGCCGGCGTCTTGATCTATGGCGTCGCGGCGGCCCAGGTCGCCGGTTACACGCCGCCCAGCATAGCCGGCTGGGCCTTGCTGCTCCTGGGCTTGACGGCGGTGAGCATCATGGGCGACCTTTTCGAATCCATGATCAAGCGTCAGGCCGGGGTCAAGGACAGCAGCAACCTGTTGCCCGGCCATGGCGGCCTGCTCGATCGGCTGGACAGCCAGACCTCGACCCTGCCGCTGGCCGCGCTGGTCTTGGCGTGGCTGTCGTCATGACCGGCAGGCAACGCCTGGCCGTTCTGGGCGCCACCGGCTCGATCGGCGTCAGCACCCTGGATGTGGTGGCGCGCCATCCGGAACGCTTCGAGGTCGTCGCGCTGACCGGGCATCGCCGGCTCGACGTGCTGGAAGCGCAATGCCGAAGGCATCGGCCTCGCTATGCGGTCGTCGGCGCGGAGGCCGATGCGAAGCTTCTGGGTGCCAGACTTGCCGGGCTCGGTACCGAGGTTCTGGCCGGTCAGGCGGCGCTGGACGAGGTCGCAGCGCTGGATGAGGTCGATACCGTAATGGCCGCCATCGTCGGCGCGGCCGGCTTGTCGCCGACCCTGGCGGCCGTGCGTGCCGGCAAGAAGGTGTTGTTGGCGAACAAGGAAGCGCTGGTGATGGCCGGCGCCGTATTCATGGCGGAAGTCAGCCGTCGCGGCACGCCGCTGCTGCCCATCGACAGCGAACACAACGCCGTGTTCCAGTCGTTGCCGCGCGGCTTCGACGGCAACCTGGCCGGTTGCGGCGTTCGCAAGATCTTGTTGACCGCCTCGGGCGGGCCCTTCCGCGCTACGCCGATCGAAGCGCTTGCGCGCGTGACGCCGGAACAGGCTTGCGCCCATCCGAACTGGGTGATGGGCCGCAAGATCTCGGTGGATTCCGCCACCATGATGAACAAGGGGCTGGAAGTGATCGAGGCCCGCTGGCTGTTCAACGCCATGCCGGACCAGATCGACGTGGTGATTCATCCCGAAAGCGTGATTCATTCGCTGGTGCAATACGTCGATGGCTCGGTCTTGGCGCAGCTGGGCAATCCGGACATGCGCACGCCCATCGCGCATGCCTTGGCCTATCCGGAGCGGATCGAGGCCGGCGTGGCGCCGTTGGACCTGTTCGAGATCGGTCGCCTGAATTTCGAGCGCCCCGACCTGAAGCGCTTTCCGTGCCTGAGCCTGGCTTTTCAGGCGCTGCGCGCCGGCGGCAATGCGCCGGCAGTCCTGAATGCGGCAAACGAGGTCGCCGTGCAAGCCTTTTTGGAAGGCCGGCTTGCCTATCCCGACATCGCCCGGGTGATCGCTGCGGCGCTTGACGAAGTGCCGTGCGTGTCCGCCGGAACCCTGGAGGCGGTACTGGCCGCCGACAGCGCCGGCCGCGCGGCGGCCCAACACGCGCTCGCGCGCGCGGGACGATGAGTTACGCCGCGCCGCTGTGGTATGTGGGCGCCTTCGTCGTCGCGCTCGGCATCCTCATCGTCGTCCATGAACTCGGACACTTCCTGGTGGCGCGGTGGGCAGGCGTCAAGGTGCTGCGTTTCTCGGTGGGTTTCGGCAAGCCGCTCTACGCGCGACGCTTGGGCGCCGACGGCACCGAATGGGCCATCGGTGCATTTCCGCTGGGCGGCTATGTCAAGATGCTCGACGAACGGGAGGGCGAAGTGCCCGCCGCCGAACTGGACCGGGCGTTCAATCGCAAGCCGGTCGGCTGGCGCATGCTGATCGTCGCGGCGGGCCCCGTCGCCAATCTCCTGTTGGCCGTGTTGCTGTATTGGGTCTTGTTCGTCCAGGGCGTGAACGAATTGCGTCCCCTCTTGGCGCAGCCGCCCGCCGGCACGGTGGCGGCGGTGGCCGGCGTCGAGGAGGGCGATCTGGTGCGCAGCGTGTCCGGCGTCGCCGTGACAACCGCGCAGGAGCTGCGCTGGCAACTGATGCAGCGGGTCATGGAGCGGCAACCGATCGCTCTTGAAGTCCTGACCGCCGGAGACCAGATAGCCACGCTTAGCCTGGATATGTCGACCTTCGATGCATCCGAGCTCGACGCCGACTTCACGACGCCGCTGGGTCTGTTGTCTTATCACCCGAAGCTGAAGCCGGTGATCGGCGCGGTCGCGCCGGGCTCCGTGGCGGCGGCGGCAGGACTGGCCGTGGGCGACGAAATCCGCGCGATCAACGGCCAGCGCATCGATCATTGGGGGCAGTTGGTGGCGGCGGTCAAGGCGGCGCCCGGGAAACCTTTGGCGATGACGCTTGTCCGAAACGGCTTGATGAGCGAACTCGACTTGGTTCCCGAAGCAGCGACTGAACGCGGAGTCAGAATCGGCCGGATTGGCGTCGGCGTCCGTGACGATCCGGAGGTTCGATCGGCGTTGTTCGTGCAAGTGCGCCTGGGGCCCGGCGCGGCGCTCGGCAAGGCGGCGCTTCATACCTGGGAAACCTCTTTGTTCAGCCTGCGCATGATCGGACGCATGCTGGTGGGCGAACTGTCGTGGAAAAACATTTCCGGCCCGGTCACCATCGCCGATTACGCCGGGCAATCGGCCCGCATGGGCGTCGACCACTATCTCAAGTTCCTGGCGTTGATCAGCATCAGCCTCGGCGTACTCAACCTGTTGCCCGTGCCGATTCTGGATGGGGGGCATTTGTTGTATTATTTCATCGAGGTCATCAAGGGCGGTCCGCTGTCGGAGCGGGCCATGGAGATTGGGCAGCAGATCGGTCTTGCGCTGCTGGCGCTCTTGATGGCGTTTGCCTTTTACAACGACTTCAACCGCCTGGTCTCGGGCTGATTCATGACGAAGAACGCTATTGCAGGCCTGATTGCGGCCATTCTGGCGCCGGGGGTGTATGCGCTCGATCCGGTGATCATCAAGGATATTCGGGTCGAAGGGATTCAGCGCACCGAAGCCGGCACCGTTTTCAACTATTTGCCGGTCAAGGTGGGCGACACCATGACCGACGACAAGGCCGCCGAGGCGATCAAGAAGCTCTTCGCCACGGGCTTCTTCAAGGATGTGCGGCTCGAGGTCGATAACGGCGTGCTGGTCGTGCTGCTCGAGGAAAGGCCAGCCATTGCCGCCGTGGATTTCGTCGGGATCAAGGAGTTCGACAAGGATCAGCTGCGCAAGGGCTTGCGCGACGTCGGACTGGCCGAGTCGCGCATCTTCGACCGCGCGCTGGTCGAGCGCGCCGAGCAGGAACTCAAGCGGCAATACCTCAGCCGCGGCCATTATGCCGTCCAGATCACGACGACCGTCACGCCCCTGGAGCGCAATCGCGTCGGCATCAGCTTCAGCGTCGATGAGGGCGAGATCGCCAAGATCAAGCAGATCAATATCATCGGCGCCACCGCGTTCAAGGAAAAGGAACTGCTCGACCTGTTCGTGCTGCGCACGCCCAACTGGCTGAGCTGGTATACCAAGAACGACCAGTATTCGAAGCAGAAGCTGTCGGGCGACCTGGAGAGCCTGCGCTCCTTTTACCTGAACCGGGGCTACCTCGAATTCAACGTCGAATCGACCCAGGTTTCGATTTCCACCGACAAGCAGGACATTTACATCACCGTCAATATTTCCGAGGGCGAGCAGTATTCGATATCGTCGGTCAAGCTGGCGGGCGACCTTCTCTTGCCGGAAGAGGAATTGATCAAGCTCGTCAAGGTCGCGCCGGGGGAAACCTATTCGCGCGAGCGGCTGACCGAGTCGACCAAGGCCATCGCCGACCGCCTGGGCAACGATGGCTATGCCTTTGCCAACGTCAACGCGGCGCCGGAACTGGACAAGGAGAAGCGCCAGGTGGCGTTCACCATCTACGTCGATCCGGGTCGCCGCGTCTACGTGCGCAACATCAACATCACGGGCAATTCGCGCTCGCGCGACGAAGTCATTCGTCGCGAAATGCGCCAGATGGAATCGAGTTGGTATGACGGCGAGAAGATCAACCGCTCGCGCACGCGCGTGGACCGCCTCGGCTATTTCGAGGAGGTGACGCTGGAAACGCCGCCCGTTCCCGGCACCACGGACCAGGTCGACGTCAATGTCAATGTCAAGGAAAAGGCCACCGGCGCCTTGATGCTGGGCTTGGGTTTTTCCAGTTCGGAAAAATTGGTGCTGTCGGGCTCGGTTCAACAGCAAAACATGTTCGGCAGCGGCAACTTCGTCGGCATCGGCATCAACAGCAGCAAGTCGAATACGGTTTATTCCTTCTCCTATACCGACCCTTACTACACCGTCGACGGCGTATCGCGCGGCTTCGACGTCTACCACCGCAATTACGATTCGACGTCGCTGTCGACCATCGGGACATATGGCGCCAAGTCGAACGGCGGCGGGGTGCGCTTTGGCGTGCCGATCAGCGAGGACGATTCGATCAATTTCGGACTGGCCGTCGACCAGACCCGATTGAAGGTCACCACCGCCAGCCCGCAGCGCTTCCAGGACTACGTGGCGGAGAACGGCAATTCCAACAGCAGTATCGTCGGATCGATCGGGTGGGCCAAGGACACGATCGACAGCCGCCTCTATCCGACCAAGGGCTATATTCACCGGCTTGGCGCCGAGGTGGCGGTTCCCGGCGGCGACTTGCGCTACTACAAGCTGAACTACCAGATTCAGCATTATCTGCCCTTGTGGCGCGATTACACGCTCGCCCTGAACGGGGAGTTCGGGTACGCCGACGGTTATAGCAACAGGTCGCTGCCGTTCTTCAAGAATTTCTATGCGGGCGGCATCGGCTCCGTCCGCGGCTTCGACAATGGCTCGCTGGGTCCGCGCGATGCGGCCACCAACGAATCGATCGGCGGCAACCGGCGGGTGGTGGGCGGCGCCGAACTGCTGTTCCCCATGCCGGGCATGGGACAGGACAAGTCCTTGCGCATCGGGGCGTTCATTGACTTTGGCCAGGTCTGGGGCACGGGTGAAAAGATGAAGGCGGCCGACTTGCGCTATAGCACGGGTCTTGCCGCGGCTTGGAACTCACCCATGGGGCCGTTGAAGTTCAGTATTGGTCAGCCGCTCAACAAGAAGGATAATGACAAGATTCAGCGGTTCCAGTTCCAGATGGGTACGGTATTCTGATGATGTCGAATGGGAGCTTGATGCTTTGAAGAAGTTGCTTACTCAGACGTTCGCGTGCTTGTTCGCCATGGCTTCCCTGGGGGGACTCGCCGCCGGAGGGGTGCGCGCCGCCGAGCCGGAAATCAAGATCGGTTTCGTCAACGGCCAGCGCGTCATCAACGAATCGCCCCAGGCCGCCAAAGCCAAGAAGAAGCTCGAGAAGGAGTTCGAGAAGCGCGATCAGGACCTGCAGAAGCTGGGCAAGCAATTGCAGAGCATGCAGGAAGGGCTGGAGAAGAACGCCGTCACCATGTCCGAGGCCGACCGCCGCAACAAGGAACGCGAGTTCAACGACCTGAATCGTGAGTTCCAGCGCCGCCAGCGCGAGTTCCGCGAGGATCTCAATCTCCGTCAGAACGAGGAGATGTCGGCAATCTACGAACGGGTCAACAAAATCATCAAGCAGGTCGCGGAAAGCGAAAAATACGACCTGATCCTGCAGGAGGCCGTTGTCGTCAGCAATCGAATCGACCTGACCGACAAGGTGATCAAGGCGCTGCAGGAAGCCAAGGACATGCCCTTGAAGTGAACCGTGCCGCTCTGCCTGGATGAAATCGTCGAACGGCTGGGCGGGCAACTGGCCGGCGATGGGAAGACGGTCGTTTCCCGCATCGCCACGCTTGATGGCGCCGCTCCCGGCGACCTGAGCTTTCTGGCCAACCCGAAATACCGGTCGCAGTTGGCCAAGACCCGCGCCTCGGCGGTCATCGTCCCGGCGGAGGCGGCTGCGGAGTGCCCGACGGCGGCGATTCTGACGCCTCAGCCCTACCTGTATTTCGCGCGGGTTGCTCAATGGCTGCATGCCCCGGTCAAGCCGCCGGCGGGCGTGCATCCGACCGCCGTCATCCTTTCGGCGGTTCCCGCCAGCGCCAGCATCGGCGCCAACACTTATGTCGATGACGATGTCGCGATCGGCGACGATGTCGTCATCGGCGCCAATTGCAGCCTGGGTCGCGGATGCCGCATCGGCGCCGGCTCACGCTTGCACGCGGGTGTGGCCATCTACGCCGGATGCGTCATCGGCGATCGCGCCATCATCCATTCCGGCGCCGTCATCGGCGCCGACGGCTTTGGGTTTGCGCGGGAGGACGACGGCGCCTGGCTGAAGATTCCGCAGACCGGTCGGGTGGTCATCGGCGACGATGTCGAGATCGGCGCCAACACCACCATCGATCGGGGCGCGATCGACGACACGATCATCGAAACGGGGGTCAAACTCGACAACCAGATCCAGATTGCCCATAACGTGCGCATCGGCGCTCATACCGCCATCGCCGGTTGTGTCGGCATCGCCGGCAGTACGCGCATCGGTCGCCGCTGCACCGTGGGGGGCGCGGCGATGATCATCGGCCATCTGACGATCGCCGACGATGTCAGTATTTCCTCCGGCACGCTCGTGACCAAGTCCATTGCGCAAGCCGGTACCTATACCGGATCGGTGCCTTTCCTGGAGCATGGCCAGTGGCTGAGGAATTTTTCCCGCCTGCGTCATCTGGACGCCATGGCCGATAGAATCCGTGTGCTCGAGGCCCGCTTGGCCGATCTGGAGAAAAAAACATGACGTCGATGGACATCCACCAGATACTGGACTATCTGCCGCACCGCTATCCCATTCTCCTGGTCGATCGCGTGCTCGATCTGGTGCCTGGTGAACGCATCACCGCCTTGAAGAACGTCACCATCAACGAGCCGTTCTTTCCCGGCCACTATCCGCATCATCCGGTGATGCCCGGCGTCCTGATCGTCGAGGCGATGGCGCAGACGGCGGCGATATTGTCCTTCAAGACCATGGGCAGCAAGTCGGACGACAATTCGGTGTATTACTTCGTCGGCATCGACGGCGCGCGCTTCAAGCGTCCGGTGATGCCCGGCGATCAGTTGATTTTGGAAGTCTCGATCCTGACCAGCAGGCGCAGCATCTGGAAATACGCGGCAACCGCCAGGGTCGACGGACAGATCGCCGCCGAGGCGGAACTGATGTGCACGCTGCGCTCGACCGAATGAACATCCATCCCACGGCCATCGTCCATGCCGGCGCGCGACTCGGCGCAGGAGTCGAGGTCGGGCCGTATTCGGTGATCGGCGAGCATGTCGAGGTCGGCGACAACACCTGGATCGGCTCCCATGTCGTCATCGGCGGCCATACCCGCATCGGCCGCGACAACCGAATTTTCCAGTTCTGCTCCGTCGGCGAAGTGCCGCAGGACAAGAAGTATGCCGGCGAGCCGACCCGGCTGGAGATCGGCGATCGCAACACCATCCGGGAGTTCTGCACGCTGAATTGCGGCACCGCCCAGGATGCCGGCGTGACCCGCCTTGGCAATGACAACTGGATCATGGCTTACGTTCACCTCGCCCATGACTGCCAGGTCGGCAACCACACCATTTTCGCCAACAACGCTCAGCTCGCCGGCCACGTGCATGTCGGCGACTGGGTGATTCTGGGCGGCTTTACCGGCGTGCACCAGTTCGTCTGGTTGGGCGCCCACAGCATGACCGCCGTGGGGACTGTCCTGCTGCAGGACTTGCCGCCCTATGTCATGGCGGCCGGCAACACCGCCGAACCTCGCGGCATCAACAGCGAGGGCCTGAAGCGGCGCGGTTTCTCCCCAGAGTCAGTCATGGCGATACGCCGCGCCTACAAGACGCTCTACAAGTCCGGACTCAAACTCGACGAGGCGCGCGCCATCCTCGCCGCCGAAGCCGCAACGGTTGCCGAATTGACGCCGATGGTGGATTTCCTGGCACGGCCTGGGCGGGGAATCATTCGCTGATGTCCACGGTCACGGTGGCCATGGTGGCCGGTGAGGCTTCCGGCGACCTTCTGGCTGCCCATCTGATCGTCGCCCTCAGGCAGCATTTGCCGAACGCGCGGTTTGTCGGCATCGGCGGGCCGAAGATGCAGCGCGAAGGCTTCGACGCCTGGTGGCCATCGGAAAAGCTCGCGGTGCATGGCTACACGGAAGCGCTGCGCCACTACCGGGAAATCGCCGGCATCCGCAGGCGCTTGCTGGCGAGGCTGATCGATCAACGACCGGATGTCTTCATCGGCGTGGATGCGCCGGACTTCAACCTTTGGCTGGAAGCGCGACTCAGGGCGCGCGGCGTGCCGGCGATCCACTATGTCAGTCCCTCGATCTGGGCCTGGCGGTCCGGCCGGCTTGCCAAGATCGCGCGGTCGGTCAGCCACATGCTGGCCTTGTTTCCCTTCGAGCCGGAAATCTATCGGCGACAGCGCATTCCGGTCAGCTACGTCGGCCATCCTTTTGCCGACATGATTCCGCTCGAGGTCGATCGCGCGGGCGCCAAGGCGCAGCTCGGCGTCAGCAAGGTAGCGGGGCCGGTGTTCGCCTTGCTGCCGGGCAGCCGGCAGTCCGAGTTGCGTCAACTCGCGGATCTTTGGGTGGAGACCGCCCAGCGGCTGCTGAACCGTTTTCCGGACAGCGTTTTCCTCGTGCCGCTGGTCTCGCGCGAGACCCGCCTGATGTTCGAGGAAGCGATCTGGCGGCAGGGCGCCCAGGACCTGCCTTTCAAACTGCTGTTCGGCCATGCGCGGGAAGCGCTCGCCGCATGCGACGCGGCGCTGGTCGCCAGCGGCACGGCCACCCTCGAGGCGGCGCTGCTGAAAGCGCCGATGGTGATCGCCTATCGCCTGGCGCCCTTGTCCTGGCAGCTCATGCGGCGCATGCGCCTGCAACCCTGGATCGGCTTGCCCAACATCCTCGCCGGCCGGTTCGTCGTGCCGGAATTCCTGCAGGACGACGCATCGGCCGACAATCTCGCCCAGGCGCTGGGCAACCTGGTCGGCGACGTTCAGGTCAAGGCGGCGATGGGACGCGTCTTTGCCTCGCTGCATCGGCAGTTGCGGCAAGGCACCGCCGAAAAGGCCGCGTCGGCCATCCTGCCGTATCTCCAGGCCGGATGATCTGCGGCGTAGACGAGGCGGGGCGTGGGCCCTTGGCGGGGCCGGTGGTCGCCGCCGCCGTGATCCTGGATATCGAGCGTCCGATAGCAGGCCTGGCCGACTCGAAGAAGCTATCCGCCCGCACCAGGCAACGGTTGGCCGCGGCGATCCGGGAACGGGCGATTGCCTGGGCGGTCGCCGAAGCCAGCGTCGAGGAAATCGACCACCTGAATATCCTGCGCGCCACCATGCTCGCCATGAAGCGCGCCATCGAGGCTTTGCCCCTGCGACCGACGCAGGTCCTGGTGGATGGCAACCGCTGCCCCGATATCGACCTGCCGGCGCGGGCCATCATCGGCGGCGATGCCAGCGAAGCCGCGATCTCGGCGGCGTCGATTCTTGCCAAGACCTGCCGGGACGCGGGGATGTTGCACTTGCACATCGACTATCCGCAATATGGTTTCGATCGTCACATGGGCTATGGCACGGCCGTTCATCTCGATGCCCTGCGCCGCCACGGGCCGGCGCCGTGCCATCGACGCAGCTTCGCCCCGGTTCGCCAACTGCTGAAATAAGCGCGCTCATTGCGCCGACCGGGGTCGCGACCGGCGATGGGTTCGGCATAATGCGCATCGAAATCCACTCTTGGCGCAGAGGCACTTTTGGGCAGGATAATCACATCTCGCGACAATGCCGCCATCAAGGCCTTGCGGGCCTTGGTCAAGGACTCGCGCGAAATCAAGCGCCAGGGCCGCACGCTGATCGACGGCCCGCATTTGCTGGAATGCTATCGGCGGCGGATCGGCTCTCCGGCGCTGATCGTCGTCAGCGAATCCGGATCGGGCAAACCCGAAATCGCCGGCTTGCTGGCCGATTGCCCGGGCGCCGAGGTCATGACGGTCGCCGACGGCCTGTTTCGGGACTTGAGCGGCGTGGCCACCCCCGTTGGCATCCTCGGCGTCATCGATGTCCCGCCAATGCCCGACGATGACATTCGCGGACGCTGCGTGATGCTCGATGCGGTCCAGGATGCGGGCAACGTCGGTGCCATCCTGCGCACCGCCGCGGCCGCGGGCATCGGTGACGTCGTGCTCGGCCCCGGCTGTGCCGGCGCCTGGACGCCGCGCGTATTGCGCGCCGCCCAGGGCGCGCATTTCAGTCTCAGATTGCGCGAGGACTGCGTGCTTGAAACCATGGTCCGGCGATTTCGCGGCGAAAGCCTGGCCGCCATGGCGGGGCAGGGAGAATCCTTGTTCGGCCTGAACTTGAGCGGGGACATCGCCTGGATTTTCGGCAACGAGGGCTCGGGAATCGCGCCGGGGCTTGCCGGTCTGGCGACACGCCGCGTCACCATACCCTTGGCGAGCAGCACGGAGTCCTTGAACGTTGCCGCCGCCGCGGCCGTCTGTCTGTTCGAAACCAAGCGCCAAAGAGATTTAAGGGGGGGCGAAAATGAAAACCGGTAATCACGCATTCCTGCTCGTCGGCGGGCTGTTGGTCCATGGGGCGGCAGGCGCCGCCGGCCAGGCGGACGATTCCGGGTATTTCGCGGAGATGCCTGTCGTCCTGACGGCATCGCGGCTGACCCAGACGCTGGATGCCGCGCCAGCAGCGGTGACGGTGATCGACCAAGCCACCATCAAGGCGTCAGGCGCGCGCGACCTGGCCAGTCTGTTCCGGCTCGTGCCGGGCATGACGGTGGGTCTTTATAACGGCAGGAAAGTGACGCTTGGCTTCCACGGTCTCTCCGATCCCTATTTCAGGCAGTTTCAGGTGCTGATCGATGGCGTGTCGATCTACAGCCCCATGTGGGGAGGCGCGGAATGGAGCGAGCTGCCGATCGCGATCGAGGACATCGAGCGTCTGGAGGTCGTCAGCGGGCCGAGCGCGGCGGCCTTTGGCGCCAACGCCTTTCTCGGCGTCGTCAACATCATCACCCGCGATCCGGCAACCGAAAGCAGGTTCGAGGCGATTTCCAACGTCGGCATGACAGGCATTCGCGATGGCGTGTTGCGCATCGCCGGCAACGATGGCGACTTGCGCTATCGCTTGACGGTCGGACAACGCGCCGATCGAGGACTGGAGTCCTATCCCGACGACCGGCGCGGTACTTTCGTCAATCTGCGGAGCCATTACCGTCTGGGAGGGCAGGACGAGCTGCGCCTGCAAGCCGCCTACATCGGCGGCATGACCCAGAACGGCGCCTATTCCGACGAGCCCAATCCCGTGAATGGGCCGCGCGACGGCAACTACGACCAGGGCATGGTGCAGTTGCGATGGACCCGTGTGCAGGGCGCGGACGAAGAATTCTGGGTGCAGCTTTTCCATTCCGAACGCAGCCACCGGGAAGCTCAGCCGTATTCGCTGATCCTGCCTCGGCCGTTCGGTACGTGGCGCTATCCGCTCTCGTTCGATTATTCCTATCGCCGCGACGATCTGGAGATGCAGCGCACCCATCGTTTCAGCCCGACCCTGCGTGGCGTTTGGGGCTTGCAGGGGCGCGAAGACAGCACCCAGTCGCGCGTGTATTTCGCGACGGGTTCCGCGCAACACAGCACGCTCTACCGCTTGTTCGGCACCCTGGAGTGGCAACCGGCGCCCGGCTGGACGGTTTCGGGCGGCGCCATGTGGGAATGGAACAATCTGTCCGAGAACGGCGCATCCCCCAGCATCGCGCTGAATCACCAGTTCCTGCCGGGCCACACCCTGCGGGTGCGTTGGGCTGAGGGCCGGCGCACGCCGATGCTGTACGAAGAGCGCGCGGACAAGCGCTACGAACTTCCCGCCGGACTGCGATCCCTGCTGCAGGCGCAGGGATCGAGACTCGCCAATTTGCCGCTCGTCCAGTCGACACTGGCTCGCGACGCGCTCGATGATGAACGTATTCAATCGCGCGAGCTGTCGTACCTGGGGCAGTTTCCCGATCGGCACATCGAGCTCGAGTTGCACGCGACCGAACACCGCCTCAAGCGCCTGATCGGCTTGTACGACTATCCGGTCGATACGGCCATGGGGGCGTTCGACAGCTACTACGCGAGCACGAGGGGTTTCCGCAACGATACTTCGGCATCCATCAAGGCGCTGACCGGGAGCGTTCGTTGGCAACCGCGCCGCGAGACGAACATCCGCCTGGCGCTGTCGCGCACGACCATCGACGCGCGCGGCGCGGACGCCGCGGCGATCGAAGAGAGCGGCCCCCGCCACACGGTCAGCTTGTTCGCCATGCAGAACCTGCCCGGCGCCTGGCAAGTCGGTGCAGGCTATTACCGGGTCGGTGCGATGCGCACGATGTCGGGCGGCGATTTGCTTTCGGCCGTGGACCGGATCGATATACGCATTGCCAAGACCGTTCAATGGGGATCGGGCAAGGCCGAAATTGCGCTCGTGATCCAGAACGCCACGGGCGGCGGGCCGTTGTTCGAGCGCGATGACGTCGATCGGCGGACATCCTGGCTGAACCTTCGGTACACCTATTGAAACGCCCCCGGAAATGTCTGCCGTTCGCAGAGAAAAGCGATGATCGCACGGTTGCGTGATTGCCTGCTCGCCCTGGCGCTGACCGTCATGACGGGCGGCGCGTGCGGCACCGAGTCCAGGGCGTTCATCCTTCGCGAGGATACGGCCATCGCCCGGCAGACATCGGAGCTGATCGCCGCCGAGCTCGCGCGCCAAGGCTGGAGCGTCAGCGAGGCGAGCCTCGGCGCGGCGGAAACGCGCGCCATCGGCGACGCGGCGGTCATCGCGCTCGGCCCCAAGGCGCTGGCCGCGCTGCCCGCGACGCCTGCGCCGCCGAAAGTCAGTGGCGGCCGAGCGGCGGTTGCCGCATTGGTGACCAGGGATGCTCTGGACGAACGGCCTTTGCCGGGCGGCTGGGCGGCCATCGTGCTCGACCAGCCGCCCGGGCGCTGGGCGAGCCTGGTCCAGATGGCCTTTCCGGGGCGACGGGCGTCGGGCTTGCTGGTCGGCGCTGCTCATCGGAAATGGCTGCCGTTGCTGGAGCGCAAGTTTCAGGAACGCCAACTCGCCCTGGTCGAAGAAATGGTCGCCTCGGCCGAGGAGGTCATGCCTGCGCTCGAACGTTTGCTGCCGCGTGCGGCCGTGCTGCTGGCATTACCCGACCAGGTCGTGCACAACCACAATACGGTGCAGTCGCTTTTGTTGACGACCTACCGCGCCGGCGTGCCGGTGGTGGCGTATTCCGAGTTCTACCTGCAGGCAGGTGCGGCGATTGCGCTGTACTCGACGCCAGCGCAAATCGCGGCCCACGTGGTCGAAACAGTAAACGCGCTGCGGGAAGGCCGGGCCGTCGCGGCTGTCCAGGCGCCGCGCTACTTCACCGTGGGAGTCAACGCCACGGTGGCCCGCTCGCTGGGACTCCACTTGCCTTCGGGCAGTGAGCTGAAGGACAAGTTGCGCGACAGCGATCAGTAGGAGGGCTTGTCGAGCTTGATCGTCTGAATCAAAGTGGCGGCGATCTCTTCGATCGACTTGGTGGTCGAACTCAGCCAGCGCACGCCTTCGCGGCGCATGAGTTTCTCGGCGGCAGCAACTTCCCAACGGCAGTTTTCGACCGAGGCGTACTTGCTGTCGGGCCGGCGTTCCTGGCGGATCTGGGTCAGCCGTTCCGGCGCGATGGTCAGGCCGAACAGCTTGTCGCGGTACCGTTCGAGTCCCGCGGGCAGGCTGTTGCGCTCGAAGTCTTCGGGGATCAGCGGGTAGTTGGCCGCCTTGACGCCGAACTGCAGGGCGAGATAGAGACTGGTGGGCGTTTTGCCGCAACGCGAGACGCCCACCAGGATGACGTCGGCCATCTCCAGTCCGGCGTTGGTGACCCCGTCGTCGTGCGCCAGCGTGTAATTGATGGCCTCGATCCGTTCGGCGTAGTGCTCGCTGGTCGCGCGGCTGTGGCCCCTGCCGATGGCCCGCGACGACTTGACGCCGAGTTCCGCTTCCAGCGGCGCGATGAACGTCGAGATGAAATCGAGGAACAGCGCGTCGGCCTCGTGGATGATGCTGACGATGGCCGGATCGACGAGCGTGGTGACGACGACGGGACGCAGCCCGTCGCGCTGCCGGGCTTTGGCGATCCGACGTTCGCACTCCCGTGCTTTGTCGAGGGTGTCGACAAAGGGCACGCGCTCCTGCTTGTAGTCGATGCCTTCGAACTGCGACAACAGGCTGTGGCCGACGGCTTCGGCGGTGATGCCCGTGCTGTCGGAGATGAAGAAAACAGTGCGTTTCATGTGCTGAAGACGGCTTCGGTGCGCCGCAGCAAAATCGCTAAAATAGCCGTTTCCCCGATCACGTACAAGCGAGGTAGCGATTCATGGCCCGGAACGTCATTGCATTCGAACAGCTGCGCATGACCGACGTCGGCGAGGTGGGCGGCAAGAATGCCTCCCTCGGCGAGATGATCAGTCAATTGGCGGCTTCCGGCGTCCGCGTGCCCGGCGGATTCGCCACCACGGCGGCGGCCTACCGGCAGTTCCTGGCTTACCAGGGGCTGGCCGACCGCATCAACGCTGCGCTGGATGCGCTGGATGTCGACGATGTCGATGCCTTGTTGAAGACCGGTGCCCAGATTCGCCAATGGGTGGTCGGAACGCCGTTTCCACCGGCGCTGGAAGCCGAGATCAAGCATCATTACGACGCCCTGACGGCTACCGGCGGCCCCGATGCCTCGTTTGCCGTGCGCTCGTCGGCGACCGCCGAAGATCTGCCCGATGCTTCCTTTGCCGGTCAGCAGGAAACTTTCCTCAATATTCAGGGCTACGACAACATCCTGCACGCCATCAAGGAGGTGTTCGCCTCGCTTTACAACGACCGGGCGATCGCCTATCGCGTGCACAAAGGCTTCGCTCACGCCGAGGTAGCGCTGTCGGCCGGCATCCAGCGCATGGTGCGCTCCGATACTGGCGCCGCCGGCGTGATGTTCACCCTCGACACGGAATCCGGCTTCAAGGACGTGGTCTTCGTCACCGCTTCCTACGGCCTGGGCGAAACCGTGGTGCAGGGCGCGGTGAATCCGGATGAATTCTATGTGCACAAGCCGACGCTGGCGGCCGGCAAGCCTTCGGTGATCCGCCGCAACCTCGGCTCGAAGCTGATCAAGATGGTCTTCGCCGAGCAGATGGAAGCCGGCAAGAGCACGCGCACCGTCGATGTCGACGAGGCCGAGCGCCACGTTTATTCGATCACCAACGACGACGTGCTGGAACTGGCGCGCTACGCCATGATCATCGAAAAGCACTACGGCCGGCCGATGGACATCGAGTGGGGCAAGGATGGCCGCGACGGCAAGCTCTACATCCTGCAGGCGCGGCCTGAAACGGTGAAGTCGCAGGAAGCCGCCGGCAGCAGGATCGAGAAGTTCCGTCTCAAGCAGTTCGGCAAGGTGCTCGCCTCCGGCCGCGCCATCGGCCAGAAGATCGGCGTCGGGCCGGTGCGCGTGGTCAAGGACCCCGCCGAGATGAACCGCGTGCAGCCGGGCGACGTGCTGGTCGCCGACATGACCGATCCCAACTGGGAGCCGGTGATGAAGCGCGCTTCGGCGATCGTCACCAACCGCGGCGGTCGCACCTGCCACGCGGCCATCATCGCCCGCGAGCTGGGCATCCCGGCCATCGTCGGCTGCGGCGATGCCACGGCAGTGCTGGAAGAAGGCGAGACGGTCACGGTCAGCTGCGCCGAGGGCGACACCGGTCACGTCTATCGCGGCCGGCTGGACTTCGAGGTGAGCAGCCAGGACATGGGCAGCCTGCCGCCGCTCGAGCTCAAGGTGATGATGAACGTCGGCAACCCGGAGCTGGCCTTCGAGTTCGCCCAGACGCCGAATGCGGGTGTGGGCTTGGCGCGCGTGGAGTTCGTCATCAACAACATGATCGGCGTCCACCCCAAGGCCATCCTCGAATACTCGGAGATGAAGGAGAGCCTGCGCGAGGAGATCGACCGCCGGGCGCGCGGCTACGCCAGCCCCAAGAACTTCTTCGTCGAGAAGCTGGTCGAGGGCGTCGCCACCATTGCCGCCGCCTTCTATCCCAAGCCGGTGATCGTGCGCATGTCCGACTTCAAGTCGAACGAATACCGCAAGCTCCTGGGCGGCGACATCTACGAGCCCGAGGAAGAGAATCCGATGCTCGGCTTCCGCGGCGCCTCACGCTACATCGCGCATTCGTTCCACGACTGCTTCGAGCTCGAATGCCAGGCGATGAAGAAGGTGCGCAACGAACTGGGCCTGACCAACGTCGAGCTGATGATTCCCTTCGTGCGCACGCTCGACGAGGCGCATGCCGTGGTCGACCTGTTGGCCGAGAAGGGCCTCAAGCGGGGCGAGAACGCGCTGCGCTTGATCATGATGTGCGAGATTCCCTCCAATGCGCTGCTGGCCGAGCAATTTCTCGAGGTCTTCGACGGTTTCTCGATCGGTTCCAACGACCTGACCCAGCTGACGCTCGGCCTCGACCGCGATTCCGGCCTGGTGGCGCACGCTTTCGACGAGCGCGATCCGGCGGTCAAGCAGTTGCTGTCGATGGCGATTGCGACGGCCAACCGGCTCGGCAAGTACGTCGGCATTTGCGGCCAGGGACCGTCCGACCACGCCGACTTCGCCCAATGGCTGATGGCGCAAGGCATTCAGAGCATTTCCCTGAATCCCGACACGGTGGTCGATACTTGGCTTAAACTCGCCGGCAAGTGATCGATGCGGGAGGCGGTATGCAACTCGAATGGTGGCACTGGGCCGTTACGGGCATCGTCCTGATCCTGTCCGAGCTGGCCGTACCGGCTTTCGTGCTGGTCTGGTTCGGGTTGGGGGCCTTGCTGGTGGCGCTGCTGGTCGCTTTCGCCCCCCTCGGCCTGACGGCGCAATTGGCGGCTTGGCTGGCGGCTTCGCTGGTGCTGATCGTCCTGTGGTTCAAGGTATTCCGGCCGGAGCGGCACAAGACGCGCATCGGCATGTCGGAGCCGCAGATGATCGGCGAAGTCGGCCTGCTGAGCCATGACGTGGCCCCGTTCGGCCGGGGCGAGGTGCGTTTCCAGAAACCGTTGCTGGGGACGGATACTTGGCCGTGCATCGCCGATGAAGACATCCGTGCCGGCGAACGCGTCCGGGTCATCGCGGTCGAAGGCAGTTTGTTGAAAGTGGGGAGAGCGTCATGAGTGCCGGATTCATCTTCGTTGTCGCGCTGCTGGTTTTTGCGGTCATCACGCTGCTCAAGGGCGTGCGCATCGTGCCGCAGGGCGAGGAATGGGTAGTGGAGCGGCTGGGCAAATACCACAGCACGCTGCATCCCGGTCTCAACATCATCATTCCCTACCTCGACGCCATTGCCTACAAGCTGGTCACCAAGGACATCATCCTCGACGTCCAGGAACAGGAAGTCATCACCCGGGACAACGCGGTGATCCTGACCAACGCCATCGCTTTCATCAAGGTGACCGATCCGATCAAGGCGGTGTACGGCGTGGTCGATTTCTCCGAGGCGATCCGCAACCTGATCATGACCACGCTGCGCTCCATCGTCGGCGAGATGCAGCTCGACGAGGCGCTGTCGAACCGCGACCGCATCAAGGCGCGGCTGCGCGAGAGCATTTCCGACGAGGCGATCGACTGGGGCCTGACGGTGAAGTCGGTGGAAATCCAGGATATCAAGCCCTCGCCGTCGATGCAGAAGGCGATGGAGATGCAGGCGTCGGCCGAACGCGAGCGCAAGGCCATGGTGACGAAGGCCGAGGGCGAGAAGCAGGCCATGATCCTCCAGGCCGAGGCAAGGCTGGAAGCGGCGCATCGCGACGCCACGGCACAGGTGACGCTGGCCGAGGCGAGCGCCGAAGCCATCAAGCGCGTCACGCAGGCCATCGGCACCGAGGAGGCGCCGATGCGCTACATGCTGGGCGAGAAATACCTGGCTGCGGTGAACCGGCTGGCGAGTTCCGAGAACGCCAAGACCGTGCTGCTGCCGGCCGACATCCAGGAAACGATCAAGGGGCTGCTCGGGAAGAAAGGCTGACGAAAGTCAGCCGTGGCGGCACGCCGCCGGCGTGCCGCTACCGCGCCGTCCGCATCAGGCGGCCTTTTTCCCGTTCCCAGTCCTTCTTCTTCTCGCTCTCCCGCTTGTCGTATTCTTTCTTGCCTTTCGCCAGGCCGATCGCCAGCTTGATGCGGCCCTTGGCGAAATGCAAATCGAGCGGCACCAGCGCGTAGCCGGCCCGTTCGACCTTGCCGATCAGCTTGCTGATCTCGCGCTCGTGCAGCAGCAGCTTTCTCGTCCTGACCGGGTCGGGATGCACGTGCGTCGAGGCTTGCGCCAGCGGGCTGATGTGGGCGCCGAGCAGGAACAGTTCGCCGTCCTTGATGATGACGTAGGCCTCCTTGATCTGGGCGCGGCCGGCGCGGATGGCCTTGGCTTCCCAGCCTTCGAGCACCAGGCCCGCCTCGAAGCGCTCTTCGATGAAGTAGTCGTGAAAGGCTTTCTTGTTGTCGGCGATGCTCATGGCGAGGCGGGGCGATAGAATTGCGCAATTCTAGCGTGGCGAGACAGCATGGCCGTTGTCGAAAAATCCCTCCTCATCGAGCGCACCCCGGCGCAGATGTTCGAACTGGTCGATCGCGTCGAGGACTATCCGCAATTCCTGCCCTGGTGCGGCGGCTCGGAGCTGATCGAGCGCACCGAAAGCAAGACCTCGGCGCGCTTGCACATCAACTACCACGGCCTCAAGGCGCATTTCGCGACCGAGAATCCCAAGGAAAGCCCGCACTGGATGGACATCAAGCTGCGCGAAGGCCCTTTCCGTCAGCTCGACGGCGGCTGGAAGTTCACGCCGCTCGGCGATGCCGCCTGCAAGGTAGAATTCCGCCTGCACTACGAGTTCTCCAGCAAAGTGCTGGAAAAAGTCCTCGGACCCGTCTTCCACCATATCGCCAATACCTTCGTCGAAGCCTTCGTCAAGCGCGCGCAACAGATTCATGGCTGATTCGATCAACGTCCAAGTCGTCTACGCCAAGCCGGATCGGCAGGATGTCATTGCGCTGTCCTTGCCGGCGGGTGCCTCGGTGCGCCAGGCCATCGAAGCTTCGGGCTTGTTGGCCAGGCACGCCGACATCGACCTGGCCAAGGCCAAGGTCGGCATTTTCGGCAAGCTGAGCAAGCCGGACGCGACGCTGCGCGATCGCGACCGGGTGGAAATCTATCGGCCTCTGATCGCCGATCCGAAGGAAGTGCGCAAACAGCGCGCCGCCGAAGGCAAAGTGATGAAGAAGGGCGGCGGTCCCGTCGAGGAGTAAAGGCGAGCTATTTGCCGGACTTGGCGGCGGCCGCCGGTCGCGGCGAACAGTTGGCGTCGACGATGCGGCGCGCCTCGTTCAGTTCGGCATCCCGCACCGCGCCGTCGAGCGCTTCGCGTTCGCCGTTGGCACCCATGCGGAAGCGGATCTGCCCTGATTCCAATCCCTCAAGATTGGTCCTGGACCGTTCGCAGGCCTTGGCGCGCTGGGCTTCCTGGGCGCGCTCCCGCTCGGTGTCGGCAGCTTTCTCCTTGGCCTCCGATGCCCGTTTGGCGGCGTCCAGGCGTTGGTCGGCAGCCGCTTTCTGGGCAGCGGCCGCGTCGGCGCTGGCCGCGTTGGCGGGGTCGAGTTTCCGGGGTTGCGCCGGCGTGCCGGCGGGCGGTTGGTCGCCGTAGTGGATGTTGCCGGCGGCGTCGCGCCACTTGTACACCTGGGCTTGGACGGCAAGCGGCAACACCAGCAAAGTCAGCAGCGGCAGGACGGCGGTGGATTTCAGGCAACGCATGGAGTCTCCTCGATCCGGACCCTGGCGACGTTTGCGGGCTGTCGGAGGGCTTGCGTATAATACGTTTTTGGCACAGAGGATAACAACATGCGACTGATCCAGAAGGCGCTGACCTTCGATGACGTCCTCCTGGTCCCCGCCCACTCGACCGTCCTGCCCCGGGATGTGAGCCTGGCGACCCAACTGACCCGCAACATCCGGCTCAACCTGCCGCTCGTCTCCGCTGCCATGGATACGGTGACCGAATCCCGTCTGGCCATCGCCCTGGCGCAGGAAGGCGGCATCGGCATCATCCACAAGAACCTGAGTCCCAAGGCCCAGGCCGCCGAAGTGGCCAAGGTCAAGCGCTTCGAATCGGGCGTGCTGAAGGATCCGATCACCATCCCGCCGACCATGACCGTGCGCGACGTGCTGGCATTGACCCGCGCCCATCGCATTTCGGGGCTGCCCGTCGTCGACGGCGGCAAGGTGGTGGGCATCGTCACCAACCGCGATTTGCGTTTCGAGACGCGGCTCGACGAAGTCGTCGGCAACATCATGACGCCCCGCGAGCGGCTGGTTACCGTCAAGGAGGGCGCGTCGGTGGACGAGGGCAAGGCCCTGATGCACCAGCACCGGCTCGAACGGGTGCTGGTGGTCAACGATGCTTTCGAACTGCGCGGCCTGATGACGGTGAAGGACATCCTGAAATCCTCCGAGTATCCTCACGCGGCCAAGGACGGCTTCGGCCGACTCAGGGCTGGCGCGGCCGTCGGCACGGGCGACGGCACGGAGGATCGGGTTGCGCTGCTGGTCGAGGCGGGCGTCGACGTCATCGTCGTGGATACGGCGCATGGCCATTCGCAGGGCGTGCTGTCGCGCGTCCAGTGGGTGAAGAAAACCTTCCCGCAGGTCGAGGTGGTCGGCGGCAACATCGCCACGAGCAAGGCGGCAAAAGCGCTGGTCGACCATGGTGCCGATGGCGTCAAGGTCGGCATCGGCCCCGGTTCGATCTGCACCACCCGCATCGTCGCCGGCGTCGGCGTGCCGCAGATATCGGCGGTAGACAATGTCGCCAATGCGCTCGCCGCCACCGGTGTGCCGTTGATCGCCGACGGCGGCATCCGCTACTCGGGCGACATTTCCAAGGCCATTGCTGCCGGCGCCCATTGCGTCATGCTCGGCGGCTTGTTCGCCGGCACCGAGGAAGCGCCGGGCGAAACCGTGCTCTATCAGGGGCGCTCCTACAAGTCCTATCGGGGCATGGGCTCGCTCGGCGCCATGAAGGAAGGCGCCGCCGACCGCTATTTCCAGGACTCCGAAGCCAACATCGAAAAGCTGGTGCCGGAAGGCATCGAGGGCCGTGTGCCCTACAAGGGGCCGGTCACGGCGGTGATTCACCAGCTGGTGGGCGGCCTGCGTTCCTCGATGGGCTATCTCGGTTGCAGTACGATCGCCGACATGCACCAGCGAGCCGAATTCGTCGAGATCACCTCGGCGGGCATCCGCGAGTCGCATGTGCACGACGTGCAGATCACCAAGGAAGCGCCGAACTACCACGTCGATTAGACGGACTTTTTGACCAGAGGGCGGCTCCGGCCGCCTTTTTCATATCTGAGGCAGGTCATGGCCCACCAGAAAATTCTTATCCTCGACTTCGGTTCCCAATACACGCAGCTCATCGCCCGCCGCGTGCGCGAGCAGCAGGTCTATTGCGAACTTCATCCCAATGACGTGACCGAGGCGTTCATCCGCGAGTTCGCGCCGGCCGGCGTTATCCTGTCAGGCGGTCCGAACTCGGTCTATGAGGATGAGACGCCGCGCGTACCCGACATCGTTTTCAAGCTCGGCGTGCCGGTGCTGGGCATCTGCTACGGCATGCAGACCATGGCGGCGCAGCTCGGCGGCAAGGTCGAGACCGCCCACAAGCGCGAGTTCGGCTATGCGGAAGTGCGCGCGCGCGGCCACACGAAGCTGCTCGACGGCATCCAGGACAGCGTGAATGAGGAGGGCCACGGCCTGCTCGACGTCTGGATGTCGCACGGCGACAAGGTGACCGAGATGCCGCCCGGCTTCAAGGTCATGGCCTCGAATCCGGCGACGCCGATCGCCGGCATGGCCGACGAGGATAGGCGCTTCTACGCCGTGCAGTTTCATCCGGAAGTCACGCATACGATCAAGGGCCGCGAGATCATCGCCCGTTTCGTGCGCGAGCTCTGCGGCTGCCGCGGCGACTGGAACATGCCCGACTACGTGACCGAGGCGATCGAAAAGGTGCGCGCGCAGGTCGGCAAGGATGAGGTCATCCTCGGCCTGTCGGGCGGCGTCGATTCCTCGGTGGTCGCCGCCCTGTTGCACAAGGCCATCGGCGAGCAGCTAACCTGTGTGTTCGTCGACAACGGCCTCTTGCGACTCAACGAAGGCGAGCAGGTGATGCGGACTTTCGCCCGCAACCTGGGTGTCAAAGTCATCCACGTCGACGCCACCGAGCAGTTCATGTCCCATCTCGCCGGTGTCGCCGATCCCGAGCAAAAGCGCAAGATCATCGGCCGCGAGTTCGTCGAGGTCTTCCAGGCCGAGGCGAAGAAGTTGCCGCAGGCCAAGTGGCTGGCGCAGGGCACCATTTATCCGGATGTCATCGAATCGGCCGGCGCCAAGACCAAGAAGGCACACACCATCAAGAGCCACCACAACGTCGGCGGCCTGCCCGAGACCCTGCACCTCCAGCTGCTCGAGCCGCTGCGCGAGTTGTTCAAGGACGAAGTGCGCGAACTCGGCATCGCCTTGGGATTGCCGCACGAAATGGTCTATCGCCACCCCTTCCCCGGCCCGGGCCTGGGTGTGCGCATCCTCGGCGAGGTGAAGCGCGAGTACGCCGACCTGCTGCGCCGCGCCGACGCCATATTCATCGACGAACTGCGCGCCGCCGATTGGTACGAGAAGACCAGCCAGGCTTTCGCCGTGTTCCTGCCCGTCAAGTCGGTCGGCGTCATGGGCGACGGCCGCACCTACGACTATGTCGTCGCCCTGCGTGCCGTCGAGACTCAGGACTTCATGACCGCGCGCTGGGCGCCATTGCCTTACGAACTGCTCGGCCGCGTTGCCAACCGCATCGTCAATGAAGTGCGCGGCATCAACCGCGTCACCTACGACATCACCGGCAAGCCGCCCGGCACCATCGAGTGGGA
>JAGVUA010000057.1 GCA_019136545.1 Betaproteobacteria bacterium | reverse complement strand
GGCAAGGGCACGAATTCGGTGAATCCGCCAGTTTCGGCCTGAAGATCGCGAATCAACAGGAGATGTTTCGCCCAATGCACGGGCTGTTCGATATGGCCGAACATGATGGTGGCAGTGCTTCTTAGACCAACGCCATGGACGGCACGCATCACCTCTATCCATTGGTCGACGGTCACCTTGTCGGGACACAGCACTGCCCGAATCTCGGGCACCAGTATCTCGGCGGCGGTTCCTGGCACGGAACCGAGACCGGCCGCCTTCAATGCGCTCAAATACTCCGGCAAGCGCAAACCGAGTGTCTTCGCGCCCTGCCAGATTTCGAGCGGCGAGAAAGCATGGATGTGCATGGCCGGAAGCACTGCCTTGATGGCTTCACATATGTCGAGGTAGGTCTGCCCCGTATACGCCGGGTGAATCCCTCCCTGCAGACAAACTTCTATGGCTCCTCGCTGCCAAGCTTCCCGTGACTTCTCCTGAATATCTTCCAACGACAAGTTGTATGCCTTGCCCCGCAGGTCCGCATGCGACTTTCCTTTGGAAAATGCGCAGAACTGGCACTTGTAAGCACAGATATTCGTATAGTTGATATTGCAATTTCGGATGTACGTGACGACATCGCCTTTGGTGGCAACTCGCAGTTCGTCCGCAGCGGCGCATACCATGCGGAACTCCGCGCCACGCGTTTCGAACAGCTGCGTCACTTCGCGTTCATCCAAACGATTCCCGCGTGCGGCTTTCTCGGTATGGCGGAATATCTCGCTGCCCAGAAAATGCAGCAAAGTTCCGGAGTCTGGAATATCCGGCACTTTTGGCGGCGCCATATCCGCGCCGGGAAACCATGTTTCGGTGCGGGTAAGGCCGGAGGCATCGACTCGATCGCGGACCGACTGCTGCAGTGCCGGATCGATCCATTCGGACGAGCCCTGGACGTACTTCGGATACACCGCCAGCCGGGGCGTAAGCAGCTTACCGGCGATTTCGGTCTCTCTGGCCAGCAGGCGCAGGTGAGGCCAGGGCGCCTCGGGATTGACGTGATCGCGGGTTACCGGCGATATGCCGCCCAGATCGTTGATTCCGGCGTCGACAAGTGCGCGCAGGCCATGCGGAGAAAGATTCGGCGGCGCCTGAATATTGGCATCCGGCCCGAAGATGATGCGCGCGACGGCGACTGTCCAGCAGAGCTCCTCCAGTGAAGGCTCTGGCGCATTCGCCATCTTGGTTCCCGGCTTGCGCCGGAAATTCTGGATGATGATCTCCTGAACATGGCCGTGAGCATCGTCAAGATCGCGCAACGCCAACAACCCCTCGATCCGCTCCCTGCGAGTTTCACCGATGCCGATCAGAATCCCCGATGTCATGGGAATCCGTAGTTGCCCCGCTTCATCGAGCATCGCCAGACGCGAGGCCGGCTGCTTGTCGGGGGAACCATAATGCGGTCCCCCTGCAGCGCATAGCCGCGCCGAGGCGCTTTCGAGCATGAGCCCTTGCGACACCGAAACCTTGCGCAAGCGGCAAAGGTCATCGAAATCGGTAACCCCGGGATTGACATGGGGCAACAGGCCGGTTTCGTCGTGGACCAATTTCGCCATCTCGACCACATAGTCGATGGTCGTCGCATGGCCCATGTGGGCGAGCGCTTCGCGAGCTGCGGCATAGCGCAGCTCGGGTTTGTCACCCAATGTAAATAACGCCTCGTGGCACCCCGCAGCCGCGCCGGCGCGCGCAATATCCAGTACCTGCTCCGGCGTCAGGTACGGTGCCTCCAATCCTCCTGGCGCCTTGGCGAAGGTGCAGTAATGACATACATCTCGACACAACTGCGTCAGCGGAATGAAAACTTTCGGTGAATAAGTGACTACCGCGCCGTGACCACCGTCGCGAATCTCGGCGGCAATCTTGCAGAGTTGTTGGACATCGGTAACGTCGGCCAGGGACAAGGCCGCGCCGTGATCAGGCCGATCGCTCAGAAAATGCTCTAGTTCCATGAAGATCCTGCTGCGTTACCACGGCGCGATAGGACTTGTCCTTATTCGACTACACCGCAGATGTTCATCATTACTTCGATATAGACGCGGACAATGTCCACCATGTCGCCAATGTGAACATGCTCGCCCTGATGGGTCGAGAATCCGCCACCGCCCGTCCTAATACGTCCGGCCGATCCGTAATTGACCGTCGGAATGCCGTAACGATTCATGTGGGCAGCATCACTATACCAAGTCTCGATGCCGCGCTCGGGCGCCTTGCCCAGCTGGTTGGCGTGGGCGGTCGTAATCTGCTGGATCAGCTCGCTTTCTTCCGGAATCGACGTCCCCGGGGCGGAAAGGAAAATCTCGCACTTGGTACCCTCGAGTTGCGGATTCTTCCTCACCGCGGCGTTGACCATGTCGCGAACTTCGTTGAAAGCCTGTACGGGCAATACGTTCGGCACCGTCCGGACATCAAGGTAGATGACGCAATTGTCGGGCGTGCGGGCGCCGCGCCATGGCCAACCGCCTTCGATTGCCGACACGTTCACGCGCGGCTGAAAGTCAGCCACGGTATGACGCCGACAGTAATCGGGAATCCACTCGTGAATGGCGTCCAGAATGACCCGGGACTTGTTGATCGCATTGCGATCGACTTCCGACCAAGCGGTATGAATAAGATGGCCCGGTACCGTGATCTTGATCCATGTGGTGCCGCAATGCTGGGAAATCAGCATCATGTTGGTCGGCTCGCCCAGGATGCAGTAGTCGGCCACTGCGCCATGGGTGATGGCGTATTTCGTACCGACGCCATAGCCTTGGTACTGGCGCCCCTCATAGTCATTGACCGGCGATTTTTCGATCTCGCCGGCTACGCCGGCAATCACCACGTCGCCACCGAGCTTGATACCGGCTTTCCGGATCGCCTCGCTCGCCGTGATGTAGGTCGCCATGGCGCTCTTCATGTTGAATGAGCCCATGCCGTAGATCCATTCGTTGTCGACCAGCGTGCCCTCGCACTTGTAGCCGATGCCGCGGTGCGCCTGCTCGGGACCGAACGAAGTATCGAGATGGCCGTTGAACATTAACGACTTCCCGCCACCCTTGCCTTGCAGTCGGCCGACCGCGTTGTAGCGCTCATCGCCGATCGGCTGCAGCACGGAATCAAATCCAGCGCCCTTCAGCAAATCGTTCACGGCGCGCGCCATGTCGCCTTCGTAGCCGGTCGGACTCGGAATGTTGGTCAAGTCCATGGTCATCTTGACCATGCGCTCACGATCAATCTGCTCGATCGCCTTGCGGACCAGATCGGAATTCACTCGGTTTGCCATCGTGAGCCTCGCTATTCAACAATGAAAGTGGTGAGCGTGCCCAATTTGTCGACATTGCAGTCGATACGGTCGCCACCCTTCAAGTAAGTCGGATTCTTGCGTCCGGCAATGACGCCCGGAGGGCTGCCGGAAGTAATGACATCGCCCGGCTCCAAGGTAATGTTGGACCACCACGACACCATGTCGGCAATCTTGTAGTGAACGTTGGCCGTGCTCGAACGCTGCCGCTCTTCGCCATTCAGCGTCAGGATCATGCCCAGATTATTGACGTCACCGATCTCGTCGATGGTGACAAGGTAAGGCCCCAGCGGGCAGGAACCATCGAAGCTCTTGCCGAGCAGAATCACCTTGTTCGAGTGCTCGCGCGCCTGTATGTCGCGCGCCGAAAGATCGTTGAAGATCGTCAATCCGGCCACGTAGTTCAGCGCTTCATCTGGAGACACGCAAAACGCCTTCTTGCCGATGATGATCCCAACCTCGATTTCGTAGTCCAGCTGCTTGGTGAAATGCGGCACCTTGACCTTGGCATTGGTGGGCACGACGCTCGAAGGCGCCTCGAGGAAGCCCGTGGGATGCTCGAAATGGAACTCACCCCAGTTGTGCGACTGCCACTCGGGTTCCTTCCAGGTCGTCAATTCCGACAAATGCGCCGGAAAGTTGCAGGACGTATGCATGATCTTGCCCGGCCGGGGGACGGGTGCGGCAAGCTCTACGTCGTACGCCGGTATGACATTGGATTGACCAAGGCCCGCTGTCGCGGCCAGGCTGCGCGCCTGGTCCATCGCCGCGCTTCCTCGCTCAAGAAAGTCAATCATGGCATTCGGCAGCGTACCGTTGCTCGCTCCATGAAGATCGAGGAAACCACCATCAGGCAATACCACACCGATGGTCTTCTTGCCACTTGACTTGATCGTAAAACTCGCCAGCTTCATTTTGCCCTCTCTGTCAGTTCATTGGCGCCGCGCATCGCGCGGCGCATGTCGTACAGCTCAAGCCGCCGCGACCGGACCCGGCTTCAGCTTGGGCAGAACCTCGGCACCCATCAGTCGAATGGTCTCGAGGTTGTCCTCGACGGTCTTGCCCACCACTTCAAGCAGCGGCAGGTTGAGACCGGCGTCCACCAGTTCCTGCGTGATTTCCAGGCACTCCTCGGGAGTTCCGGAGATCACGGTGAAGCGGCGCATCATTTCATCCGTGACCAGATGCGTGACGTTGTCCTGCGTGCCTTCGGCGATGGCCTTGCGGAACGGATCCCAGCTGCTGTCAGGCAAACCGGAGCCGGCAAGGATCACGTCGTTCTTGATGTTGCGGATCTTATTGACGATATAGGTGCCGGTATAGCTGCGCGTCGCATTGCGCGCCTTGTCGCCGTCGCGCGAGCAGGCGCAAAGGATCACACCGCCGACCGGGTAGTCATCGGGCAGCGTCCGGCCGGCGGTAGCAGCGCCAGCTTTCATGTTGTCAATCGCGTACCGCACGAACGCCGGGGAAGTCAGGCCCGCAAGAAGCATTCCATCCGCATCCTTACCCGACAGTTTCTGCATGAACGGACCCGTGGCGCCCACGTAGATCGGAATGGACGTGCGCAGACCGCGTCCGGCGCGGTCGAAAGCCGGCATCGAGGACTTGTAGTACTTGCCCTCGTAGGAATATTTCTGGCCGCTGAAAACCTTGCGCATGATATCCATCGACTCCTGGTGCACCTGAACCGGGCGCAGCTTCTCGATGTCGTACTCGAGATACTCGATGCCGACCTTGCCGACGCCGATTCCCATGACGAAACGACCGTTGGAAAGCTCGTCGATACCCGCTGCCTCCGATGCCTGAATGGTCGGGTGGCGCATGTACGGAGAAGTAATCCCCAGCCCCACTGGAATCTTCTTGGTCGCTTCGGCGACGACGGCCAGGGTCGTAAAGCAGCCCCGCGCCTCGAGGCCATACTGACGGAACCAGTGATAGGCTTCGGCGATCCAGAAGCCTCCGCTCATGTTCGAGGCTTCCGTTTGCTCGGCATAGGCACGAATTGCCGACAGCGGCTCATAGGACTTGAAGATGACGCCCATCTTGGGTTGAATGGTCTTGGTCATTGCACTGGCTCCCACAAATGATTAGTCTTGACAAGGAATCGATTGGGTAAGGAATCCGACTGGCGCGATCTCAATGTATCGAGGTATTTGCATCGGATTTGATGGCATCGTAGCCTTTTCGATCGGCTGACGTCTTGCCCGTTGGGGCGGGTTCTCTTGATCATTAGTGCAAAGGCAAGCGGATCAGGATGGCTCCTCAGGCGCCACGACTGCGCTCCAAAACAAGGTTCACTTGACTAAAGGACAAGACCTCTCACAATCTTTGGCTTACGATTCAAGGTGGACAGCGTTTCGGAAGACTACAGGCATCCTGATGCGGAATTGGCAATGTCGCCGCCGTTGGCGCATTTGCCGCGTCTTTGTCGCGTCTTTGGGGCCGTGGATAAAAATATAACTGGAGGAGGAAAGCATGTTTCTCGCGAACTATTTGCCGAGAACGGAAGTTGGCCCGCTAGCCCGCCACTGCGTATTTCGCACCGCGGATGCCGCCGAGGCTCGCGATCGTGTCGCCGGAATTTACTGCCCTCATGATCTGAAAATTGTCGGTGCCGACAGAGGCCATGTCGATACCTGCATGAGCCATGTCCGAGTTGGCGGAGTTTCCGTTAACAGACTCCGTTATGGGCCCGAGGTTCGCATCGATGTCGGATATTTGGACTCGTTCGCCCTAGTGATGATGCCCATGACCGGCACCGCCGATGTGGCATGCGGCGCACAGCAGATACACACCAACCCGGCCACCGGCGCCGTAGTGTCGCCCACTCTGCCATTCTTCCAGACGATTCAGGCTGATTGCGACCAGATCATGATTCAAGTGGACCGCGAGGTGATCGAAAGAACCTGCGCCCAGCACTTGGGGCACGACTTGCGACACCCGGTCCAATTTACGCTCGATCTTGACATGAGCGATTGCAGCAAACAGGGATGGCCGGCGCTCGTATCCTATTTGCTCGCAATGATCGATAGCGATTCGATCCCGCTCTCGTCACCGCTGTTTACGACGTCCCTTGAGCAGATGGTGGTCGCCACGCTGCTGTATTCACAGGGTCACAACTACAGCGAGGAGCTTGGACAAGCACCCCGGTCGATCGCTCCTGGCCACGTGAAACGCGTCGAAGAATTCATCGCCGAACACGCCAGCGAGCCCTTGACGGTTGCCAGTCTGGCCGCATATGCCGGAGTAAGTGCCAGCGCCCTATACACAGGCTTCCGGAATTTCCGCCAAACGACGCCGATGGCCCATTTGCGCAGCGTCCGGCTCCAGAAGGTTCACGACGAGCTCGTTCAAACTACATCGAGCGCCGTAACGGTAACCGAGGTTGCCGTCAAATGGGGGTTTGGACACCTGAGCCACTTCACCGCGCATTACAAACGCAAGTTTGGCGAACTTCCCTCAGATACCTTGCGCAGGCAGCAGTGATGCCTCTGCTAGCCGGCGAGCGTCTATTCGATGCGGATGCGTATAGATCGTCGCGCGGCGGTCTCGCACGAAACCGCATAAGGTAATGCCATGACGATCCGCCAATTGGATCGCCATGGATGAGGGTGCTGAAACCGCGGCCACAATCTCGAGACGCGCCCTCACAGCCTTGGCTACCATCTCATAGCTGATGCGACTGGAAATGAATACGCCATAACCAGAAGACATTTCTTTTCCGGTAAGCAAGCGGCGGCCAATGACCTTGTCCAATGCGTTGTGTCGCCCGAGATCTTCGGCAATCGCAACGACGTTCAGGTTCGAGTCGAACATTGCCGCCCCGTGGGTGCCGCCGGTATGTCGAAATACAGCTTGGGAATGCTGTAGCGCCGAACGGATATCGGCAAGATCGGCAACAGACATCCGCACGGTATCCCCCAGAGGCTCGGATACCTCGCCAGACAGGGCCACATCGAGCTGCTCGCGTCCTCCGCAAACGCCGCAAGAACTATTGATGACGACATTCCGGCGCGAAACGATCAGGGGTTCGGGGTGAGCCAAGCGGACCGACACCACATCGGGACGCTCCTGACACACGGACATGCTGTCGATGTCCGCCAGGCCGCCGATCATTCCTTCCGAAAAAATGAACCCCGCTGCAAGCGCCAAGATGTCGGGAACCTCGCCGCCATCATTGGACAGAACGCCGTCCTCGCTCGTGTAACCTACAGCTTCAACGCCATTCCCCGTCGGCGTCCACATCAACGAATAGACGCCGACCTTTTCAATTTCTATAGTGAGAACATCTTCCTGCACTACCCACGTGCGCTCGCCCGTGGATTCGTACTCGGCATCAAGAGATAACGGCTGGCATCGGACTTCGACCATCCCGTTAGTAGCGGGACTGGACACGCGTCACCCCCAACTCATCAGCGGTTGGCCCGAAAAAGCGAGGCAGCGCCTGCGCGCGATCACGAAGCGCGAGGCAAGCCGAAGCTCCCAGCCAAATCGTGGGTAATGGGCTCAAACACTGCGGCCTTGAAGATCAGAACGCGATAGCAGAAGAACCCCGCGAGCATAAAGAGCGTAGCCAGCAATCCGGCCATGAAATGTTGCGAAGCGAGCAGCAACACCAGCGGCGCCAACAAGCCCAGGGCGATGACCAAGTATCGGAACAAACCCGAATACTCGCCGTTAAGCAACAGACTCACCGAAAAAGCGCCCCCCGGTGACTTGTTCTTTGAGATGACCAGAATCCCGGCGACCACGCACAAATCAATCAGCAACAGAATGATTGAAAGCTTGTGGAGCATGCCGAGATGCTCGGGGGAAATCGATTGCGCGCCAATCACCGAGGCAAGCAATGTCCCCGCCGTAAATGCATAGCAACCACTGGACAGCGGGACCAGCGGGTTTGCCCACAGGGTAAACGACTCTGAATGGGCCATTGCCAAGCCTTGATAAAAGACCACCACCAAAGCGCCTAGCACCGCTCCGTAACCGACTATCTTCATAATCGAGCCCAGTCCAATCGCGGATCCTATCCCGTAAGTCCTATCGAGCAGATACACAACCCCGCAACCGATCATCAGAGCAACGGCGAGCGCGCCGCGGCTGATCCACGAGCGGTCTGGACGAAGTATGGCGCGCCATGACTTCTGCGGTACCCCCATATGAGCAAGATGGAAATACGGCTTCAGCGTGCCTGCAACAAGCAGGCCCAGAATCATTCCCGGCACATAGTCAAGAAAAAAAGAGACCAGGAATAAGCCGGCGCCCACTTCGGCGGAGAAAAAAGCGATGGCCATTGAGGTATCCCAATAGCGCTGGAACCGATAACCCAACTTGAAGGAGTTGCCAACCAGTGGTTTACTCGTTTGCATCATGGTAGTCGCTGCCTATAGAAACTGTCTTGTAGAGATATAAAGACCCGCCTTAGTCGACGTAGTAGACTTTTGGCTTGGTACCCTTCTCGGGAAGAGGCTGCCTTCCATTACGCTTGCGAATCATGGTGCTCGGTGCGCTGTTGGCATCGTCCAGGTCGCCAAAAATCCGTGCGTTAGTAGGACATGTCTCAACACAAGCCGGCCTTAGTCCCGCATCGACGCGCTGGCTGCAGAAATCGCACTTGACGGCGGTTCCGGCAGTATAGCGGCCGTAACCATGCTGCTCGAATGGCGTCAGTTCTCCCGTGCCGAATAGCCCCTTTTCCAACACCGACGGATCGAGCATGGTCCGCATGTCGTAAGGACAGGCGACCGCGCAACTGCTGCAGCCAATGCACTTGTCTCTATCCACCATGACAATGCCGTCGGCCCGCGTGTATGTCGCGCCACTCGGGCACACTTTCTCGCAGGGCGCCTCGTCGCACTGATTGCAGATCGTCGGGATGTAGACACGCTTGACCCCGGGATACTCCCCGTATTCATAACTGAGTGTGCGGGTGAAAAAGACTCCGTCCGGAACAGAGTTTTCCTGCTTGCAGGCCACGACGCAGGCATTGCAGCCAATACAGGCCTTCAGGTCAAATACCATTCCCATCCTGGCCATTACTGGTGCCCTCCCTTGCCCTTGGCGTTCTTGATGGAATCGACATAATCATAGACGGTCGACCCTTTCTTCAGGAAATCGGGCCAATCGCCGAGTTTCGTCAGCTTGACCCGGCAACTCGTTTCCGGCTGCCCCGTTGCGCCGTCCGTATTGCGCATATCGTAGGGAAGCAAGTCGTTGTAGTGTCCGCCTGCCATCAGAACCGAGCGATTTTCGTTCTTGGTTCTCGACAAGGCGTTCGAAATGCCGAGCGTTTCGTGATGCATGGCTTCCGTAGTGGTCAAACGGCCATAGAGGCGTCCATAGGGGGACTCCACGAGAACGATATCGCCATCGGCGAATCCCAGCTTCTTGGCAGTGCCTCGGTTGATCAGCAGGCCGGTATGAACCGGATCGCGATAGGTAATATCCTTGATCCAAGGATTGCTCAGGCTTTCGCCAAAGTTAAGCTGGATATCCTTGAAGGTGATCGCGTAGAGGTTGTACTCGGCTGGCTCGAGGTGGATGGGATCCAATACCGTCGTCGGCAAAGGCTGATAGTCGTCGAACGGCCATTCATCCTTGAACGGCACCTTGGCATCGTCGAACTTGCGCTTGAGTCCCTCCCGTTCATGGACGAGGTCTTCGATGTAGAACAGAAGCCGCATCCCTTCCCACGGCCGATACCATTTGTCGAGCCGTTTTTCGGTAGACGAATGGCCGTGTTCCTCGTACCACTCGACGGGTTTGTCGTTCCAGAGTAGGCCTACCCGTTCGGCGATTTCCCTATCCGAGTACTTCT
>JAGVUA010000121.1 GCA_019136545.1 Betaproteobacteria bacterium | reverse complement strand
CCGGCGAGGAAACCGCTGATCACCGCCATCTACGGCCCCTCATAGCGGATCGCCCAGCCGAAGGTGCCGGTGTGGTTGACGGCCCGCCCCCCATTTCGAGATGATAAATCTTTACGGTACCAGGGAAATACTTTCCATTTATCGGCGCCGATCGTGAGGATATCGCCAGGCGTAAGGTTGTCTATTCGCAGATGCCGCGCATGTGCCAGATCAACCGTTAAACTGACTTTATAGGATGATCGCATTTTCCAAGCCCGAATCGGCAGGAGCGCGGCTTCGGTGTTCCAACCCGATGGCTGCATGAATAATAATTCTGCAATGCTGAGAGCGCCGATCTGCCCTGCAGTATTTGCTGCAGATGGGAGCCAGCCATGACCATCAAGACCCGAGTTTACGTGCGAATTGAACGATGCGTCCGGATAATTACCTACCGGATACTGATTTGAAAAGAGCATCGCACACGTGGAACCGAAGTTTCCCGCCGCCACCAGATTACTGATTGAGTCGAGAGCGAGATAAATCGGAGCACCCGAGCCATTAAATAGATACGTTGCTGCCGCTCCGCCTATGCTCGCGCCGCACCACCCGCCCTGTCCCGGCAATCCAGGCACGCTGGATTTGCCGAATGCCATCCATTGAAAAGAATCAACGTCGTAATTCACGATCAGGTAAAGCTCGTCCGAAAACCCGAAAACCTCGTAATTGCACGGGAACGAGATCAACCGGGTGGCGTAGCCTGACAACTGATAAATCGTTCCGATCTTGACCGCACAGGGCGCCGGATTTGCGACTGCATTGCTCTCGCAACCGAGGCAGCTCATGTGAGACGCGTCGTCGGTGATTTCAAAGTAAACCCCCGACTTTGAGAGCACATTCCCGCTGAGCGCCCAACCATCTGCCTGGGCGTGGGTGAGGAGCGCGGTGCGCAGCGCGGTGAGCGAATTGGCGGTGCCGCTGTAATAGCCCATCAGGGATCGAGTCTCATCGCGATGTAATCAGTATGCCCGGTGCGCCAGACGGATTGCAGCACCACGTAGGTTTCGCCGCTGATCACCACGGTGTTCTCGGTGGCGTTGTTGAATCCGCTGATGTGGAATACGCCGTCGAGCTGGCCGTAGAGGTTGGCGCTGTTGTCGTGCAGTTCGATGCGCATGAGCGGGTAGTTGTCGCCCGTGTCGCGCAGCTGCAATTGACTGCTGCTGAGGCCGCTGCCACACAGGAAGGGGTTGCTCCAGGGCGAGCAATGCGGCGCGATCCAGCCGCCCGGTGTGCGCAGCGCCATGCGCGCGTTGCCGGCGCCACGCGGGTAGAAATCGTGCGTCGCCTCGGAAAACCGGGTGGCCGCCGCGCCATTCAGCGCGCCGGCGCAGACCACCGGATACGGGTACTGGCTGGGCCGCGCGTAGGGCAGGAATTTGCCGAGGTAGCCGTGCTCGTACACCGGCGTGCCAACCTTGAGGCCGAATGCGATGCGCTGGCCGTTTTGCGTGAGCCAGTAGTCGATGCGGTTGTTGTGCGCCGGCAAGCCCTTGAGCGCGGCGCCAGGTTGAGCGTCGAACGTGTTGCCCGAAATGTAGCCGGTGAACACGCCCAGCAGCAGGTTGTAGTAGTCCGCACCGACGTCGTGATAGGTGCGCAGGCCGAGGAAAATCTCTTCCGTGCCGGACAGGCCGGGCGCACGCATGATCAATTCGTGATTCGTTCCGCTGGTGTCGTAGCGCAGCGTGGTGTAGCCGTTCGTCGAACAGAAATCCTCGATCTCCTCGATGAGGTTGTAGTGGGCCAGGGCGAAGCTGCCGCTGGCGTTATCGACGAAATCGACCTTGTGCGGCATCAGCGGAGCACCGAGGGGTTGAGCTGGATCACGTTGAGCACCGCGCGCTCGAATTCGCGGGTCTGGCCGAGCTGGCCGGCGACCTGCGACGGATCGAACAGGTTGGTGATACGCACCGGAACGTTGACATTGGGCGATGCCTGGCCGGGCAGGCTCACCATGCCGCCATCCGCATAGCCCATGCGCGGCATGCGCGGCGGCGCAATGCCGGCGGACACGCGGTGCAGCCAATCCAGCACCGGCACGCCGAGGTTGCGCACGGCGGCGGCGTTGAACACGTACTCGCCGGCATGCACCACGCCCGCCGGCTGGTACTTGCCGCCCGGCCCGGTGTAGCCGCCCTCGGCGAAGCCGAACAGCGAGCCGATGGCGGAGAACAGCCCGCCGCCACCGCCGCCGCCGGAGAACAGCGACCCGATGCGCGACGCCAGCGACGACAGCCAGCTTCCGATGCTGGAGAACAGCGAGCGGATCTGCGACATGAAGTTGCCGAGCACGCTGTCTTCCGCCCCGGCCGCCGGCAGCGTGGCCGCAGCCACATCCTGCACGTAGATGGCGTTGGCGGGGTTGGAGCCGTCGCGCTTGCCGCCCAGGCCCAGCGTGCCGGCGATGGAGAGCACGCCTTCCTTGCCGCCCAGCATGCCGAGGAAGGATTCCGTCAGGCTGCCGGCGATGGCGTTGGACAGGGCATTACGGATCGCATCCACCGCGTTCTGGAGCGCGCCGCGGATGCCGCCCTCGCCCGAGGCCACGGCGTTCAGCCCGTCGGCGAAGGCACGCTGCACGCCTTCCTGCACGCTGGCGTAGAGCGCATCCTGCTGGCGGGCGATTTCTTCCGCCTGGCGCTTGGCGTTCTCCGCGCTGCGGATGGTGGCCTGCAGTTCGAGCAGGCGGTTCACGTCCTTGATGCCGAGCTTTTCGGCTTCGAGCAGCAGCAGGGCCTGTTCGCGCGCCTCGTTCGACAGGCCGGCGAGGAAGGCTTCCTGCTCCAGCCCTTCGATGAATTCGGTCTGCGCCGCCAGGCGCTGCATTTCCAGCCCGGCCAGGTCGGCGGCGGCGGCGACGGTGAGATTGAGGATCTTGTCCTGAGCGGACCGGATGCGCGCCTCCACCGTGGCCAGCTCCGCCAGCGCGTTGGTGCGCTCGGAGCCCTTGGCGCGCCGATCGGTCGACGCGGCCCGCAGCGCGGCCTGCTGGCGCAGCAGGGCATCCAGTTCGTTGCGCAGGCCTTCCTCGTCCAGCGCCGCCTTGGCGCGGATGAAGGTTTCCTCGTCGACGAGTTCCTGCTTGCGCGCCGCCTCCAGCGCCGCGCGGCGCGCCTCGATGCCGTCGGCGAGGCCCTGGGCCTCGGCGTCCTCGCGTGCTTTGCGCAGCGCTTCCTGGGCTTTTTTGAGGGCCTCGGATTCGCGTTTGGCGGCGGCGAGGGCGGATTTGTCCAATACAGCGGGCGAAGGGCGCCCTGCTCCGCCGCCACCGCCCGGGGCCGTCGCCGGACGCGACTTGCCGATATCCATGATGCGTTTTTCCAGCGCATCCAGTTCCGCACGGGCCTGGCGCGCATCTTCGCTCACCATCTTGCGGATGTTGAACGCGCCCTTGAAATCGAAACGGCGGACGGCATCCATGGCCGCCATCATGCCGCCGATCTCCATGGCGATGACCCTGAACACGAAGGCCACATTCGCGCCCAGAACCGCCAGCGCCTGAAACACGATCAACACGGCCGGACGGCCGATTTCAAGCAGGCTCTTGGAGAAGGTGCTGCTGGCCTTGGTCGCCTGGTCGATTTCTCCGACGACCAGAAGAATTTCGTTTCCCAGCGTCGTAAAGGCGCCGCTGATGGTTTGCGGGAGAGATTCCGCTTCGGCACGCAGCGTGGGCAACTGCTTCGAAAGCGCATCGATCAGCACGTCGCGCGTCAGCTTGCCTTCCTTGGCCATTTCGCGCAGGGCGCCCACCGGCTTGCCCAACCCGGCCGCCAGCGCCTGCAGCAGGCGCGGGGCGGATTCGCTGATGGCATTGAATTCCTCGCCGCGCAGCACGCCGCTGGCGATGGCCTGCGAGAACTGCAGCATGCCGCTGGCCGATTCGGCCGCTGTGGCGCCCGAGATGCGCAGCGCCAGCGCGACCGCCTCGGTCGTGTCCACCATCGCCGCCTGGGCAACCTGGGTATCCTTGAGGCTGCTGGCGATGCGCAGATACAGCGTCGCGGTTTCCGCCAGCGGACCTTGCGACGCCGTGGCGATGCGCCGGACGGCATCGTTGGCCGCGGCGAATTCCTGCGCATCGCGGCTGGCCAGGCGCAGCCGGGCCTGCAGGCCGGCGTATTCGTCGGCGATGCGCCCGACCTCGCGCACGCTGAAGATGCCGGCCAGCGCGGCGGTAGCGCGGCGGGCAACCGTCACCAGTTCGTTCATGCCGTCCTGCGCGCTCTTGAGCGCCGGCCCGGTGCGGTCGACGGCCGTGAGGACGGCCTTGATGTCAATGGCCACCGTTCACCTCCCGGGTAAAGGCTTTCCAGTCTTTTTCGTCGGCCCAGGCCAGCCGGGCGGCGAGCGCGGCGCGATGCAGCGCACGGGCGTCGTCCCGGGCGATGGCTTCAGCGATGGTTTCCACCTGTGCCAATGTCATGTCGCGCACTTCGCTCAGGCTGAATCCTGCGCCGCGGAGCCGGAGGACGATACCGGCCCAGCCGACGGCGACGCCTTCGTTGCCGCCAGCCCCAGAAGCGGCAGCAGGCGGCGGACGAAAAAATCCTCGTTGGCCCTGAACACGGCAAGCGCGAGGTCGTAAACCTCGCCCATCGGCCGCTGACGGATCGATTCCACGGAAACCCCGGCGCCCGCCGCCAACAGATGAGCGATCTCGTCCGTGTGCTGCTCCAGCAGGTCGAACCAGAAATCCTCGCCGGCAGCGGCATCCATTGCGCGAAGATGCGCAACCAGCGGCCGCGCGGCGCGCGCGAATGCCGGCAAGCGCTCCAGCGTCACCGGCGTGATCGATACGCCATGCACGACCTGTTCGCCGGAAACCTCGCCCAGCACCCGGGCGAGATCATCCATTTCGTCCTTGTTCATCGTCGCTCCGGTTCATCCCGTGATCGGGAACACCCCGGCACCTTGGCCGAAGCGGCGTTCCGCTTTTAGGTTTGCGGCGGGCATTTCTGGAGCCCGGTCAACCCGCCACCACCACCAGCTCCCGCGAATCCGCATCCCCCTGCGCCGTGGCGATCTCGCACCGGCACGCATACGTGCCCGCCGCGTCGCGGCGCAGCCGCACCAGCGCCACCGTGCCGGGCGGGTAGACGACACCGTCTTCGGTGACGGGCTGTGAATTCACCGACTCGGCGATCTTGGTCAGTCCGGCGGGCACGTCCCACATCACGGACGCGAGGCTGTCGCCCTCGACGAGGGTGTCGCCCCAGTAGATGCCGTAGGTGCGCAGCGCGCCATCGGCCATGCAGATAGGCTTGAGTTTTCGGCAGGCCACGGTCAGCTCCTGAGAATGCGCCGCTCGGCGGCGACGGTGAGGATGAATCGTTCGCGGATCACGGCGCGCACCGCTTCCGGCCGCCCGAGCAGATCGCCGATGCCCGGCATGCCGCCGGCCCAGCGCACCGCGCCGGGCAAGGGCGACACCGTGCGCGGCTGCGCAATGCCGGGCACGCGCCCGGCGAACACGATGGCGCCCGGGTCCGGGCGAACGAGATTGATCGCGCCGACGTAAGGCGCGTTGCCAAGCCAGCGCGCAGCGCCCGCGCCCGGCGCGACCGCGCGCGGCTGGCCGATGCCCGGCGCGTGGCCGGACCAGCTGGCCGCGCCACCGGCGGGGCGCACGGCCCGGCCCGCTTCCACGCCGGGCACGCCGCCTATCCATGCAGCCGCCCCGGCGCCGGGCGAGACGGCACGCGCCTGCGCGATGCCGGGCAGGCCGCCCATCCATACGATGCCGCCATCCGCCGGCTCGACAAGGTTGGCCAGCCCCACCGTCGGCACGCCGCCCGCCCAGACGACAGCACCGGCGGACGGGGCCACGGTGCGCGGCTGCGCAATGCCCGGCGCTTCGCCGGCCCATGCCACCGCGCCGGCCGCTGGTGCAATCGCGCGGCCCGAGACCACGCCGGGCACGCTCCCCGACCACACCGCCGCGCCTGCGGTTGGTGCTACGCCGTTCGGCTGGGCAACGGCTGGCGCGTATCCACCCCAGGCGACAGCGCCTGCTGCCGGCGCGACCGCCCGGCCCGAGACGATGCCCGGCACGCCGCCCGCCCACAGCGCGGCGCCGGCAGATGGCGATACGACGTGCGGCTGCGCGAGCCCCGGGGCATATCCCGCCCATGCAAACGCGCCGGTAGCCGGCTGCACGGCGTGCGCCTGCGAAATCCAGGGCACGCCGCCTGCCCAAACGACTGTCCCGGCGGACGGCGCCAGTGCAAGCGACTGCTCGACGCCCGGCACGCCGCCTGCGCACAGAACACTGCCGGATTGCGGGGCGATGTTAGGGGGTGTGTCGCCGCCGAAATACAGCACCTGCCGCCGCCGCGCGAACAACAGCCCGACGTCGCCCGATATAGCGGCGGCAGCGCCGGCCGACAGGTTGCCCACGCCGAGCGCCGCCAGCGCGGCGGAGCCGACAATATTCTGTGTATCACGGCTCGCCATGATTTTGATCTGCCCCTGCCCTGCGGCATAAGGTGGCGCCGTGGTGATACCGTTCGCCGCCGCGAACAGCTTGCCGTCGCGCCACAATTCAAGCCGCGATTCGGCTTTCCGCCAGAGGCCAAGCAGCACGTGGTCCTCGCCATCAACAAGCGAGGACATCGATACGCCCAGGTACCAGTATGATCCCCCGTGATAGACGTATAGCTGGTCGCTGTACGTGCGCTGCCAGGCCCATCCGGAAGCCGTACTGTTGTTCTGGGTGCGGGCCATGATGCCGCCCCAGTTGCCGGCCACGGCAGTCAGGCGGCCACGGAAAACCCACCAGTACCCATCTGCCGGGTCGAGATAGCCGCGATCCTGCAGGTAATCGCTCCAGACACTGGAGATAGCCGAGCGCCGCGAGAGGACGCCGCCGACCGGCGCCGTTTCCAGAGTCCCGACGCCCCCCGTGCGGGCCAGAATGCCGGCGGCATCCGCCCACCCCGCCGCGGTCGGCAGCAACAGGGTGCGGCACCCGAGCTGCCGCGCGAACGCGCTGATCCGTGCCTCGCCGGCACGCGGCCAGCCTGCGGCGCGCGGCAGGATGAGCGAGGTCACGTCAGATCGGGCCCAGCGTGGCCGGGACCACGGAGAGCCCCCAGCCGGTGTTGACGGTCTGCCCGGTCAGGTTGTGCAGGTAATAGACCGCATTGCGCGGCAGGTCGCGGGCCTGCAGTTCCAGGTATTGCCAGCCGCTCACGTTTCTCACCACGAACGAGCCGATGAATTTCTGGCGATAGGTAGAGGTCGGCGCGGGCGAATCGTGCCCCGATGTGCCGTCGACGGCGAGGGGTTGCGCATACAGGTCGATGCTCGTGCTCTCGGTCGGCGCAGTGCTGTAGCCGACCGAGAGCGCGAAAATACCGTCCGGTGCGCTGGCGCCATCCGCCACGGCGTCGTAGGCGTTCGATGCACTGGCCAGCGTGCCGTTCGAGATGCTGCCGCTGCCGCTCGATTCCAGCACCGCGCGCGAGCCGAGCTTTACCGCGCTGTCATTTGTCCCGATGCTCATAATCTGCTGCTCCCGTCACCGTTGCGCACGGCACTGGCCACATCGCTGGCCGATACCGTGCGCGGCCTGACAGCACCGGCACGCAGCACCGCGGCGGCCTCGGTATCCACTACGCCGTTTGCGACCAGCGCATCCAGTAGCGCGCCGTCGGCCTCAAGGTCGAGATCGTCGCCGCGCGCAAGCAGGTCGAGCGTGGTGAGGGCCAGCGAGCGCAGCGGATGGTCCGAGTTGTCCGCAATGTCCTGCAGCGCCGCGCGCACGCCGAAATGCGCGCCCCAAGCGGCGACACGGCCGATGGGGATCGGGCGCGGCTCGGTCAGCAGCTCGGATAACCGCGCGGCGGCGGCCACGTCGTCGCCGCTGGAGAGCGCGGCGGCGAGCGCCGGGTCGGCGGCGTGGGCCTGGACTTCTTCGGTGGTGACGCTCATGGCCGGATTACTGCGTGACCGCGAACCAGCCGTTGGCCGGGGCGGTGATCTTGAGCGGATTGCCGTCGGTGGTGGCCGGCACGTCTGCCGGGGCGGCGTCGCCGACGAAGTAGCCGATCAGCGGATTGGTCTTGCCGAACAGGGTGCCGGCAACGTACAGCACGCCGTAGCGCCAGGCGGGGATGCTGCCGCCGCTGGCGGTCCACTCGACGTCGTCGCTGTCGATCTTCCAGCCATTGGCGATGGCGATCACGGCAACGCTCGCCAGGGTGGCGCCGCCAGTGGCGTAGCCGTTGCCGTTGGCGATTTCGTTGGCCGATGCATCGGCCCAGAGATCGTCGCCGCCGGTGCTGTCGTCGGGCGTGTAGCCGCTGCCGACGAGGGCGAGCTTGAGCGTGGCGCCGGCCAGCGCCTGCAAACTCATGTCGTCGAGGTTGGCTTCGTAGAGGGTGACGGTGCCTGCGGGCATGGTGATGTCCTTTCGTGGTCAGGATTTGTCGGGGCTTTGCGCACGGATGCGCTTGACGATGTCCTGGATGGAGCCGGACAGCGCGGAGACGATGAGCACCAGGCCGACGGCGTGCGCGCCGGCATCGGTGACCAGCCCCTTGAACGCGTCGACTTGCGCGGGGTCGAGGGTGATGCCGAATGCGGTGAGCACGCCGACGCTGAAGGTGATGCCCTGCATGAGCAGGGCGACGAGCAACTGGACTTTGGCTTTCATGCGGCAGGCTCCTTCAGGACGCGGTTGAGTTCGGCCCGCCAGATCCGCGCGAGGTGCGCATAGCCGGCCGGGCTGGGGTGGATTTCGTTACGCCATTCCGTGGGCAGAAGTTCGCCCAGCGAATCGACGACGTGCAGTGCCGGGTATTCGTTGGCGACGCGGTGGTAGCGCTCGGCCAGGGCGTTCATCATCTCCATGACGATGTCGGACCACGCTTCACGTGGAACGCTCGCTTCGCGCAACACGGGGGCGATCCAGGGGCCGAAGCTCCACGGCATCCAGCGCCGGTCGGCGGGCGGGTAGTCGTAGGTGTGCGCGATGACGGGCACGCCGGGCTGGCCCGCCTGGCAGATGCGCAGGAAGCGGATGAGGTCGGATTCGATGTCGCTCAGCACTTCGGTGAGCACGTCCCGGTCGACGCGGCTGCTGTAGATGAGCCCGCCGGATTCGGCGCGGGTGCGGACGAATTCGCCGCAGCGGCGGATGAGGTCGTTGCCGCCGGCTGAGAGCAGCACGGCGTCCCATTCCGGGATGCCGTCAGTGGGGGCGAGCAGCGCGGCGAAGGTGTCGCCGCCGATAGTGCGGCTGTCCGCCAGCGCGTCGCCTGGCGATGCGCAGTTGACGATGAGCGTGTCCGCCCCCCGGTCGAGGCACATCAGCAGGTTGCTGGTGACGCCGCCGATGGAAAACCAGGAATCGCCCTCGGCGAGCAGCCGGCGGCGCCAGCGCGGATCGAGCAGGGCTTCGGTGAGGTGACGGTCGGCGTGGGTGAGGATCATGACAATGCGCGGTAGTGCGTTTTGCCGCCCTGCCGGTAGGCCATCAGTACGTTGCCGCGCTGCGGACCGCGCAGGCTGTGGCTCACGTGCACCCACGCGCCGAATTCATCGATCACCTGGTCGAACGGCAGTTTCATCGCGCGGATGAGCGCAAAGACGTCGGCAGGGTCGATGCCGGGCACGATGATGTCGGCTGCCTCGCCGCGTGTGTGCTGGCTGCCCTGAGTGCCGCCCACGCGGCGATTGATCGTGATGGATCGATAGCCGCTGGTGACGACGATGGGCCTGCGCACACGGGCGCGCAGGGGCTCCAACACGTTGACGCAGAGCGCGGTCAAAGCCTCGACCTGCTGCAGACCCGGCTCGTTTTTGAGGCCGCTGCGCGCGGCCTCCTGACTGACCGTCATTTCGCCAAGGGTGAAATGCGGCGACAGGTTCATTGCGGCGCCGCCATCGGTTGCGCGCACAGCGCGGCCCAGCCGGCAGAGCGCTCGGGGTCGCCCGCATAGGCCCGACGCCATGCGCCGACGCTGATGCCGTTGCACAGCGTCCACTCGGCGGTTTCGCGCGCTTCGTCGGCGGCCTGCGCGCCGCGCTGGGCGACGGTGGTCTGCAGGGTATCGAATCCGGCGCAGCCGGCGAGCAGCGTGGCAATCGTGAGTGCGAGCAGGGTTTTCACAGCATGCCTCTCCGTTGGGTGGTGGCGTGGTCGTCCGCGCAGAGTCGGTCGCAGAACAGTTGGTTGGCCTGGCGCAGCGGCTCGCCGCACCAGTGGCAGCCGCAGGGTTCGAGCGCGCGGCGCTCCAGGGCGCGGCGGGCGTGGGCGACGCCGTCGGCGGCGTAGGCCTCGGCGATGTCGTTGGCGCGGTCGGCGAGGTCAGCCATGACGGGTCATCTCCGAGACGCGTTTGAAATGGGCGGCGTAGACGTCGCCGAGTCGGTATTCGCGCGCCTGCTCGGCGGGCACGATGAGTTCGATCTCGCCGTGCACCTCGTTGCGGTTGTTGAGGAAGAGCTTGAGCGCGACCTTGCGGCCGCAGTCGAAGGGCGCGCTGATCTGCACGATCTTGGCGTGGATGCGGGGTTCGCCGCTCGGCCAGAAGCAGGTCATTGGCCGACCACCTTGGCCGCGACGATCAGCGCGCAGAGGGTGAGGCCGGACAGGCCGAGGCAGGCGAGCGCCAGCCGGATGGACTGCCGCAAACCGATGTGCGCCACCGCGCCAGACAGGCCAACCAGCCCCAGCGCCGGGATCTGCACGCCGAACAGCACCGGCAGCACCGAATGCAGGATCAGGAAGGTGGTGATGGTGACGAACAGCGCCGTCGCGCCTTCCACTGCGCCAACAATCAGGCGCTCCGCCTTCCCGCGCCGCGCGTAGCCACGCAGGGCATTCACCGCCCCCGCCAGCGCGCCCACCAGGGTGAGCAGCAGCCAGTCCAGGGCGGCGGGGGGTTCGATGTTCATGCGCCACCGCCATCTCCTGTCGGCATGCGCGATTACGCGAGCAGACCGCCAGCAACGCGCATGAAGGGACCGTAAGTCGTGTCGTTGGCGAACTCGGGCACGTAGAGCATCGAGCCCTTGAGGGTGATCGGCGCTTCTTCGGCGGAGAGCCAGTTGACCGTGCCGTCCAGGGCCAGCGAGATGCGCGGGATGACGAGCTTGTATTTCAGCCCGTCGTGCGTATTGATGCCGCTGTAGATCAGGCCGCGCTCGACGCTCGGCTTGGTGAAGGCGGTAAGGTTGCCGTGGGCGGCATAGGTATACGCCGCGACAAACGGCTGGACGAACGACCCCAGATTGGTGATCTGCACGATGCCGTTGGCCGCATCGAGCACGGTGTAGTTCGTGCCCGCGACCAGGGTGGCGGGCGAAGGCGTGGCGCTGTCGGTGATGACGACGCTGGAGACATTGGTGTATTTCAGCGAGACAACGTCGCCGACGACAACGGGAGGGAAGGCTTCGCCGGTGACGGTGCTGCCCGTCACGTCCGTCAGCGTGCCGCCCAGGGCGGCGGCCAGCATGCGCGGCACCACGTTGATCATGGTGAGGGTGACTTCTGCGCTTTTTTCGGTTTCGAGTTCGGCGAAATCGAGTTTGCTGCCCGAGCAGGATTCCTTGATTTTCTTGGTCTGCCGGGTGAATGCGGTGGACAGCTCGCTGTTGGCGCAGCCGATGCCCTGCACGTCCACCAGGTAGCCGCTGGCCGCCTTGCCATTGACGGGGTCGTATTCGCCGACGTAGATCGGTCCTTGTCCGGTGAGGATCATGCTGCGTGCTCCTTGTCCTGGGTGGATTCGTCGCCGGCGGGCGCCAGCGCGGCTTTTTCCAGCGCCATGAGCCAATCGGCATCGGCGTCGGAAAGGGTGAGCACCGTGCCGGCGGGGTATTCCCGCCCGGCGTGTTCGTGCGGTTCGAGCAATTCGATGCGTTTCATCGGTAGATGTCCTCGGTAATCTTCAGGTGGCCGTGAACCTGCACCGGCACAACGCGGCTGCCCTTGGCGCTGACGCCGCGACCGCGCGCGGTAAGGCGATGCGTGCGCGCCACGCCGGGAAGCGCACCGTGGTCCGGCCCCATGAGGGCGCGCATGATGTCCTGCGCGGCGTGTTCGGCAATTTCGAGCGGCGGCTGCCGGTCGTTCAGTGGCAGGAGTGCCTCGACGAAGTACGGCACGTCGAACTCCTGCCCGCAGGCGGTAGTGCCGTCGGCGTCGATGCGCATGAGGCCGTCTTCGTTGGCGCGGGCTTCGTAGACGACCATGCAGGGTGCGTCGTCTTCCTCCAGCCAGACGCCGGACGGCTTGAGGTGCCGGCCGAGATCGGTCAGGTATCCGTTGGCCACGGAAATGCCGCGCAGGCGCGTTTCGATGGCATTCATGGCGGCGAGCAGCGCACTCATTTCACCCACCAGACGGCCATGCGCCCATCGTCCGATTCGAGCGCATCCAGCGTCCATTCGCTGCACGGCATGGCCAGCAGTTCCTCGGCGGTGTACTGCTCGGGGTCCGCGGAGAGCACAAGGCCCGCGGAAAGACAGGGGGCATTGGCCAGATCGAAGGTGAGCCGGTCGCGCCGCTCGGCCATTTCGCCAAACCCGCCCAGGCGCTCGACATTGCGGTCGAGCACGGCAGGAAACCGCTGCAGGCCGTCGGTGAGCGCGACGTTGCCGAACGTGCGCACGCTCACAGCGGCCAGGCGGGTTTCGAGGCGGGCGAAGCGCGGCTGCGGCATGTCAGGCGTTGAGCTTGATCGCCACGCTGGCGACGCCGCTGCCGGCGGCCTCGAAGGCATAGCCCGCGAGCGTGTTGCCGCTGGCCGTGGTGGTCAGGCGCTTGTTGGTGTTGTCCCAATACAGCAGTGCGCCTTGCGCCACATTATCGGTGGAGAGCTTGGGCAGGGACCAGACGCCCGAGACCGCGCCCGAGCCGGAGGCGCCATTTGCAACGGCGACCAGGGCGACAGCCAGCCGGACGCCGACCAGAACTCCCGCACCCGCTGCGATATCGGCCCCGGCGGTAAAGGTGATGACCTCGCCGGGCTGTACGTGATTCGTTGCCATGATGTGTCCTTTCTATGCGTGACGGCCAGTGATCACTGGCCCGGATTCTTGACGGCGCCCCGGTAGTCGCGCGGGGCGACGCCGAAGTCGAGCCGGACTTTCCAGGCGGTGCCGTCGACGGTGAAGCCGGCCTGCGATTCCAGGAACGGCTCGCTGTTGCCGTCGAGGAAGGCGACTTCCATGGCCGGGGCTTCGTTCGGATCGGCGAACATGTAGTAGGCGTTTCCGGTGAGGCGCGGCGTATCGACGATGTCGCGCACGAGCCCGCGCGAGATGTTGGGCCGGCGCTGGTTCTTCGTTGCTTCGTCGTCGTACTCGGCCTCGTTGACGCCGACGGCCGCGCCGCGCAGCGACAGCGGGCCCAGCCAGATGGCCGGACGCAGATCGAGATAGTCGTTGCCGCCGACGTCCTTTTGCTGCGCCATCAGCACGCGCATGGCGTCGAACTGGGCGACCGTCGGGGCGCCGGGGCCGCTGCTGATGAGGTTGCCGTGGCTGGAATGGAAGAGCGGATTGCCGTCTTCGAGGGTGGGGCCGTTGCCGGAATTCTCGGCCAGCCGCGCGTAGACGGCCGCCTCGATGGTGCGGCGGGCGGCGCGCCCGAGGCTGGACGCCAG
>JAGVUA010000124.1 GCA_019136545.1 Betaproteobacteria bacterium | reverse complement strand
GTAACGGTCTTTCCGGCGGTCATCTACCTCTGACGGGCGCCTTGGCCCGAGAACCTTCACCAGGGACCAGTTCGCTCCAACACTTTTTCAGCCACAAAATTTAACAATACAGGCCTTCACCGCCTCGGCGTCTGCGTCCATCACCTCGACGCGCTGGGGCAGATCTTCGATGCCGATGAACTCGGCCGGCCGCAACGGCTCGCGGCCCAACGCTTCCTGAATCGTCTCGGCGAACTTCACCGGTTGCGCCGTCTCCAGCACCACCATCGGCACGCCCGGCTCGCGATGCTCGCGCGCCACCTTGACGGCATCCGCCGTATGGGTGTCGATCATCATCTCGTGCCTTTGCCAGACGTCGCGAATGGTCGCCAGCCGATCGGCATGGGTGCTGCGGCCCGAAACGAAACCGAATGCCGATAGCTGCTCGAGATAGGGCGTGCCATTGAGGTCGAAGCTGCCTCCCGCGTCCACCCCGGCCCACAGCCGGCGCACCACCTCCGGATCGCGGCCGACCAGATCGAAGACGAAGCGCTCGAAATTCGAGGCCTTGGAAATATCCATCGACGGACTGGAGGTCACGTAAGTTTCCGCAGTCTTGCGCGGCCGGTAGACGCCGGTGCGGAAGAACTCGTCGAGCACGTCGTTCTCGTTGGTGGCCAGCACCAGGCGACGGATGGGCAGGCCCATCATGCGCGCGATGTGGCCGGCGCAGATGTTGCCGAAGTTGCCCGACGGCACGCAGAAGGAAACCTCTTCGTCATCGCGCGTTGTCGCTTCGAACCAGCCCTTGAAGTAGTAGATCACCTGCGCCGCCACGCGCGCCCAGTTGATCGAATTGACGGCGCCAATCTTGTACTTCGCCTTGAAGGCGGCATCGTTCGACACGGCTTTGACGATGTCCTGGCAGTCGTCGAACATGCCGCGTATGGCGATGTTGTGGATGTTGGCATCCGCCAGCGAATACATCTGCGCGCGCTGGAACGCCGACATCTTGCCGTCGGGCGACAGCATGAAGACGCGCACGCCGCGCTTGCCGCGCATCGCGTACTCGGCGGCCGAGCCGGTATCGCCCGAAGTCGCGCCGAGGATGTTGATCTCCTCGCCCCGCTTCGCCAGCACGTACTCGAACAAGTTGCCGAGCAGTTGCATGGCCATGTCCTTGAAGGCCAGCGTCGGCCCGTTGGACAATTCGAGCAGGTGAAAATCCGGCGCCAGCGTCGTCAGCGGCGTGATGTCGCCAGCATCGCGCCCCGGCCGGCAGTGCCGATACGTCTGCGCTGTGTAGGTGCGATCGGCGATCGCCTTCAGGTCGCAGGCCGGGATGTCGGTGATGAACTTCTGCAGGATGCGCAAGGCCAGCGCCGCGTAAGGCAGGTTGCGCCATTCGGCCAATTCGGTAGCCGTGACTCGCGGGTAGGTTTCGGGCAGGTAGAGGCCGCCGTCGGGCGCCAGGCCCCCAAGCAGGATGTCGCAAAACTCCGGACGGCCTGAGTGGCCGCGCGTGGAAACGTAGCGCATCAACCCAGTTCCTCGAGGCGCAGCCGAATCACCTTGCGCTTCACCACCGGCAGCGCCTCGATGCTGGCGATGGCGCCGTCGATCTGCCTTTCCCGGGTGACGTGGGTCAGCATGATGATGTCAGTCTGCATCTCGCCCTCGCCGGGTTCGCGCTGGATCATGGCGTCGATCGAGATCTGCTGGTCGGCCAGAATGCGCGTGATGTCGGCCAATACGCCCGGCTTGTCCTCGACGCGCAAGCGCAGGTAGTAACTGGTCTCGACCTCGGCCATCGGCAGCACCGGAATATCGGCGACGGCATCGGGCTGGAAGGCCAAGTGCGGCACCCGATTTTCAGGATCGGCGGTGGCCATGCGCGTGACATCGACGAGGTCGGCGATGACGGCGCTGGCGGTCGGCTCCGCGCCCGCGCCCTTGCCGTAGTAAAGCGTGGCCCCGACGGCATCGCCCTGCACCAGCACGGCGTTCATGGCGCCCTCGACGTTGGCGATCAGGCGCTTCGCCGGAATCAGCGTCGGATGGACGCGCAATTCGATGCCCTCCGCCTTGTGCTTGGTGATGCCGAGCAGCTTGATGCGATAGCCGAGCTGTTCGGCATACCGGATGTCCTCGGCTTCCAGCCTGCTGATCCCTTCGATATAGGCCTTGTCGAACTGCATCGGGATACCGAAGGCGATGGCCGACATGATGGTCAGCTTGTGGGCGGCATCGACACCCTCGACATCGAAAGTCGGATCGGCCTCGGCATAACCGAGACGCTGCGCTTCCTTCAATACGGTCTCGAAGGACAAGCCCTTGTCGCGCATTTCCGACAGGATGAAATTGGTGGTGCCGTTGATGATGCCGGCGATCCACTGAATACGGTTGGCGGTCAGCCCTTCCCTGAGGGCCTTGATGATCGGAATGCCGCCGGCCACCGCTGCCTCGAAGGCGACCATGACGCCCTTTTTCTGCGCGGCGGCAAAAATCTCGTTGCCGTGCACGGCAAGCAGCGCCTTGTTGGCGGTCACCACGTGCTTGCCGTTCTCTATGGCCTTCAGCACCAGGTCCTTGGCCACGCCATAGCCGCCGATCAGCTCGACGACGATGTCGACGCGCGGGTCGGCGACTACCGAAAAAGCATCGTCGGTGAGCTCGCAGGCGCCGCCGGTGACCTTGCGCGCCAGCGCCAGGTCTTTGTCGGCGACGACGCTGATCTGGATCGGCCGGCCGGCGCGGCGCGTAATTTCCTGCTGATTGCGCGTCAGCACCGTCCAGGTGCCGCCGCCGACGGTGCCGATGCCGAGCAAGCCTACGTTGATGGGTTTCATTGCCTCAGTTGCCGTTCTAGTTGCCATGACGTTTGCGATAGTGTTCGAGGAAGCGCGCGACGCGGCCGATGGCCTCGCGCAGATCGTCTTCGTGGGGAAGAAAGACCAGCCGGAAGTGGTCGGGCCTGGGCCAGTTGAAGCCGCTGCCCTGCACCAGCAGCACCTTTTCTTCCTGCAACAGTTCGAGGATGAACTGGCGATCGTCCTCGATCGGATAGACGGTCGGGTCCAGGCGCGGAAACATGTAGAGCGAGGCTTTCGGCTTGACGCAGGTAACGCCGGGAATCGCCGTGATCAAGTCGTACGCCAGGTCGCGCTGGCGGCGCATGCGGCCGCCTTCCGCCACCAGATCGTCGATGCTCTGGTAGCCGCCCAGCGCGGTCTGGATGGCGTACTGGCCCGGAACGTTGGCGCACAGGCGCATCGACGCCAGCATGGTCAGGCCCTCGACGTAGTCGGCAGCGGCCTTCTTGTCGCCCGAGACCACCATCCAGCCGGCCCGATAGCCGCAGCAGCGATAATTCTTCGACAGGCCGTTGAAGGTGACGAACAAGATGTCGTCGGCCAGCGAAGCGATCGAGGCATGCGTATTGCCGTCGTAGAGCACCTTGTCGTACACCTCGTCGGCGTAGATGATCAGGCCGTGGCGGCGAGCCACGGCGATGATCTGCCGGAGCACTTCCGGCGGGTAGAGCGCGCCGGTCGGGTTGTTCGGGTTGATGATGACGATGGCGCGGGTATTCGGCGTCACCTTGCGCTCGATGTCCGCAATATCGGGCTGCCAGTCGCTCGCCTCGTCACAGAGGTAATGGACCGGCGTGCCGCCGGAAAGGCTGACCGCGGCGGTCCAGAGCGGGTAGTCGGGCGCCGGCACCAACACCTCGTCGCCGTTGTCGAGCAGCGCGTTCATGGCCATGACGATCAGTTCGGAAACGCCGTTGCCGAGGTAGATGTCCTCGAGCGTCACGCCCTTGATGCGTTTTTCCTGGGTGTAATGCATCACGGCCTTGCGCGCCGAGAAGATGCCCTTGGAATCCGTGTAACCCGCGGAATTCGGCAGGTTGCGGATCATGTCCTGCTGGATTTCCTCCGGCGCATCGAAGCCGAACGAGGCCAGGTTGCCGATGTTCAGCTTGATGATCTTGTGCCCTTCTTCCTCCATCTGCTTGGCGCGGTCGAGCACGGGACCGCGAATGTCGTAACAGACGTTGGCAAGTTTGGCGGACTTCGAAACGGGTTGCATGAGGGGTTCCAGTTCTGGCCGGTTCCACCGGCCGAGAAGCCAGTAGGGAAAAGGTATAATCCTACAGAAGCCCATGCGATGCCGCAATCGAGGTCATGGGCGCCGAACCTGCCAACGCGCCGATGAAACTCCATCTCACTGCCTCCCGCGGATACTTCACCGTGACCGGCCATGCGCCGGGCCGCGTCGATATCAATGGCCGGCCCCACGAGCGGAGCGTCCTGGTACTGCCGGAGCGGATCGACGCCGACTGGGGGCCCGAACGCACGGAAGCGCTCGCGGCGGCGCATCTGGCCGACCTGGCGCACCGCCGGGGCCTGGCCGCTGGCAAGGTGCTGCTGCTGGGCACCGGCGAGCGACAGCGCTTTCCGCCGGCGTCCTGGCTGAAGCCGCTGACCGACCTCGGCATGGGCGTCGAAGTCATGGACACCGGCGCTGCCTGCCGCACCTACAACATCCTCGTGGCGGAAGGGCGGGACGTGGCCGCCGCGCTGGTCGTCGAATAGTCGCCGATGCGCCGCGCCTGGCTGCTCGTCGCCCTGCTGGTATTCGCCGTGGCCTGGTTCGGCACGCTCGACTATCGCAAGCTGGTCAAGCCCGACGAAGGCCGCTACGCCGAGATTCCGCGCGAGATGGTCGTCACCGGCGACTGGTTGACGCCGCGACTCAACGGCATCAAGTACTTCGAAAAACCCGCCCTGCAATACTGGGCGACAGCCGCCGCATACACGGCGTTCGGCCAGCATGACTGGACGGCGCGCCTGTGGCCGGCGCTGACCGGTTTTTTCGGCGTCCTGCTGGCAGGGTTCGTCGGCCGGCGGCTATTCGGCGCGGAAGCCGGCCTGCTGGCCGCGGTAACGCTCGCCACGAGCCTGTTGTACCTCGCCATCGGCCATTTCAACACGCTCGACATGGGGCTGACCTTCTTCCTGGAAGCGGCGGTGTTCGGCTTTCTGCTGGCCCAGTCCGGCCAGCGGCGCTGGATGCTGGTCGCCTGGGCCGCGCTGGCGCTGGCGGTGCTGTCGAAGGGCATCGTCGCCTTGGTGCTCACCGGCGGCACGCTGGTGCTCTATTCGCTGCTGGCGCGCGACCTCTCGGTCTGGCGTCGCCTCGAACTCGTGCGCGGGCTGCCGCTCTTCCTGCTGATCGCCGCGCCCTGGTTCATCGCCGTGTCCCTCGCCAATCCGGAATTCGCCCACTTTTTCTTTATCCACGAACACTTCGAGCGCTTTCTGACCAAGGTCCATCACCGCTACCAGCCGGCCTGGTATTTCGTACCGGTCCTGCTGATCGGCGCCCTGCCCTGGACGACGCTGGCCTTGCAGTCGCTGGCACGGGCCTGGCGGCGAGGCGAGGAAAAGTCAGGCTTCGCGGTACGCCGTTTCCTGGCGCTTTGGTGCGTGGTCGTGTTCGCTTTTTTCAGCGTTTCGGACTCGAAGCTGCTGTCCTACATCCTGCCGCTGTTTCCCGCGCTGGCGCTGCTGGTCGGCGACCAATTGACGCGCATCGGCCGCAAAAGCCTGCTCCGACACCTGGCCTTCGTCGCCCTGATCGCCCTGGTTTGCCTGCTGCTGGCGCCGCGCGTCGCCCTGCGCGCCAACGACGAAACGCCGATCGCCATGATGGGCGCCTACGCGCAATGGCTGACCGCCGCCGCCGCGATCTGGTCGGTCGGTGCGCTTGCGGCGCTCGTGCTGGCGTGGCGCGACCGGAAAATTCCCGCCATCGCCAGTCTGGCCGCCGCCACCTTCCTGGCCGGCACGGGCGCCATGCTCGGCCATGAGAATCTCAGCGCATCGAATTCCGCCTACTGGATCGCAACCAAGATCAAGCCGCTGGTCCCCGCCGACGCACCTTTCTACAGCGTCGGGAATTACGACCAGACGCTGCCTGTGTACCTCGGTCGCACCGTCACGCTGGTCCACTATCTCGGCGAACTGGAATTCGGCCTGAAGCAGGAACCGGCGAAATCGATACGGTCGATGGCCGAATTCCGGCAGCGCTGGACGGCCGATGCCGATGCGTTCGCGATCATGGACCCCGAGGCATACGACCAGTTGCGGCAGGAAGGGCTGCCGATGACCGAAATTGCCCGCGATACCCGCCGCGTCGTCGTGAGAAAGTCGCCGCCCTGACCGCCATCGGCTTCGCTCGCATCGTTCTGCTTCGATAGCGCCGGCAACGGGCCGGCGGCAGGTGTTGCGTACAATGCCGGCCATGGATGCTCGGGGTGATGGCCGACGTCTGCGCATTCTGGAAGCGGAAGCGAAGGGTAGGCGGCTGTCGGCAAACGAACTTGGCAACGGAATCATTCCTCTTGGCTGAACGAACATGAAAAGAATCCTGATCCTCGGCATCAACGGCTTCATCGGCCACCATCTCTCCCAGCGCATTCTCGACACCACCGACTGGGAGGTGTACGGCATGGACATGAACGCCGAGCGCGTCGCCGACCTGATGAAAAACCCGCGCTTCCATTTCTTCGAAGGCGACATCCTGGTCAACAAGGAGTGGATCGAATACCACGTCAAGAAGTGCGACGTGGTCCTGCCGCTGGTCGCCATCGCCACGCCGGCCACCTACGTCAAGGAGCCGCTGCGCGTCTTCGAGCTCGACTTCGAGGCCAACCTGCCGATCATCCGCCAGGCGGTGAAGTACAGGAAGCGCGTCATCTTCCCCTCGACCTCCGAGGTATACGGCATGTGCCGCGACCCGGAGTTCGATCCGGAAAATTCGGAACTCATCCTCGGCCCGATCAACAAGCCGCGCTGGATCTATAGCTGCGCCAAGCAGATGATGGACCGCGTCATCCACGCCTACGGCCAGCAGGAGGGCCTGCAATACACGCTGTTCCGGCCCTTCAACTGGATCGGCCCGGGCCTCGATTCCATCCACACGCCGAAGGAAGGCAGTTCGCGCGTGATCACCCAGTTCCTCGGCCACATCGTGCGCGGCGAGCCGATCAAGCTGGTCGATGGCGGCCACCAGAAGCGCTCCTTTACCTATGTCAGCGACGGCATCGACGCGCTGATGAAAATCATCGAGAACAAGGACGGCGTCGCCAACGGCAAGATCTACAACATCGGCAACCCGAAGAACAACTACTCGATCCGCGATCTCGCCGCGCTGATGCTCGACCTGGCCAAGCAGTACCCCGAATATGCCGAGAGTGCCGCCAAGGTGCAGGTCGTCGAAACGACCTCGGGCGAGTACTACGGCCAGGGCTACCAGGACACGCAGCACCGCGTGCCGAAGATCGCCAACACCATGGCCGATCTCGGCTGGGCGCCGAAAGTGGCCTTCGAGGATGCCTTGCGCGGCATTTTCGAGGCCTATCGCGGCGACGTCGCCGCCGCCCGCGCATTGATGAACTGATGCCCCGCATCGCGCTGAAGGTCGACGCCGACACCTATCGCGGCACGTTGGTCGGCGTGCCGCGGCTCGTCGAGCTGCTGAGAACGCACCAGGCCGGTGCCACCTTTCTTTTTTCGCTCGGCCCCGACCACACCGGACGCGCCATCAAGCGCGTTTTCCGGCCCGGCTTCTTCGGCAAGGTTTCCCGCACTTCGGTGCTCAGCCACTACGGCATCAAGACGCTGACCTACGGCACGCTGCTGCCGGGACCGGACATCGGCCGGCGCTGTCGCGACATTCTCACGGGCACGCGCGACGCGGGCTTCGAGGTCGGCATCCATTGCTGGGACCACATCCGCTGGCAAGACGGCGTCGGGAAGGCCGATGCGCGCTGGACCGCGAGGGAAATGCAGCGGGCGGTCGATCGTTACACGGAGATTTTCGGCGAGCCGCCGCACGTCCATGGCGCTGCCGGCTGGCAGATGAATCCCCATGCGCTGCGCCTGACCCAGCGGCTGGGCTTCGCTTACGCTTCCGATTGCCGCGGCACCCATCCCTTCGTGCCGGTCTGGAACGGCGAACCCATGCATTGCCCACAACTGCCCACCACCTTGCGGACCCTCGACGAGCTGATCGGCCTGGAAGGCGCTACCGAGGCAAACGTCCACGAACGCCTGCTCGGGCTGACGGCGGCGCCGCGCGACCATGTTTTCACCCTGCACGCCGAACTCGAAGGCATGAAGCTGCTGCCGGTACTGGCGCGGCTGCTCGAAGGATGGCGCCAGCAAGGCTACGACATCGTGGCGATGAACGATATCGCCCGCCATCTCAACATCGCCGCCCTGCCCCGCTGCGAAATCGTGCGTGGTGAAATCCCGGGCCGCTCCGGCACCTTGATGCTGCAGGGACCGGAATTTCTCTCGGACTGGAAGGAAGCCGCATGACCACACCCTCGGCCCTGGGCCGGCAAGTTCCCGATTTCTCGCTGCCCGGCACCGGCGGCCCTTTCCGCCTCGCCGAGCATCGCGGCAAGCCGCTGGTGATCTACTTCTACCCGAAGGACAACACGCCAGGCTGCACTACCGAAGCCGGGCAGTTCCGCGACCAATACGCCGAGTTTGCCCGATTCGGCTGCGCCGTCTACGGCGTCTCCCGCGACGGCGTCAAGTCCCACGAAGGCTTCAAGGCCAAGCTCGGCCTGCCCTTCGACCTGCTGTCGGATGCCGATGAAACGGCTTGTGCCCTGTTCGACGTCATCCGCATGAAGAAGCTCTACGGCAAGGAGGTGCGCGGCATCGAGCGCAGCACCTTCCTGATCGATGCCGACGGCCGGCTGGCACGCGAATGGCGCGGCGTCAAGGCCGACGGCCACGCCGCGGACGTGCTTGAGGCGGCCGCGCAGCTGCAACGGCCATGAACGCCAAGCCCGCCCGCGCGGCGAAAAAACCCGCCACCAAGCTGTTCGTGCTCGACACCAACGTCCTGATGCACGACCCGACCTGTCTTTACCGCTTCCAGGAACACGACATCTTCCTGCCGATGATGACGCTCGAGGAGCTGGATGCCAACAAGAAAGGCATGTCCGAGGTGGCGCGCAACGCCCGCCAGGCCAGCCGCCTGCTCGATGAAATCGTCACCGGCTGCGAACACGCCATCAAGCAGGGCATCGAGCTGGCCGGTCCGTCGCGCGAGCTGGCTTCGGGCCGGCTCTATCTGCAGACGGAGACGATGAACGGCAATCTGCCCGCCTCGCTGCCGACCTCGCGCGGCGACAACCAGATACTCGCGGTCCTGATCCACTTGCGCGAAGCCCAGCCGGGACGCCACGTCATCCTGGTGTCCAAGGACATCAACATGCGTATCAAGGCCCGGGCGCTGGGCCTGGAAGCGCAGGATTACTTCAACGACAAGGTCCTGGAAGACACCGACCTCCTCTATCCGGGCACGCTCGAACTGCCCGCCGACTTCTGGGAGACGCATGGTCAGGACATGAAATCGTGGAAGGAGGATGGCCGCACGCTGTACCGCGTCAGCGGCCCGCTGTGCCGGGACCTGCTGGCCAATCAGTTCCTGTACCTGGAGGCGGGCCAGGACAAGCCCTTCCAGAGCATCGTCCGGGAATGCAATGGCCGGACCGCGGTGTTGTCGACGCTCATCGACTACGGCCATGCCAAGAACGCCGTCTGGGGAATCACCGCGCGCAATCGCGAACAAAACTTTGCGCTCAATCTGTTGATGGACCCCGAGATCGATTTCGTGACCCTGCTGGGCCAGGCCGGTACCGGCAAGACGCTGCTGACGCTCGCCGCCGGCCTGACGCAAACGCTGGAAAGCAAGCGCTACACGGAAATCATCATCACCCGCATTACCGTGCCGGTCGGCGAGGACATCGGCTTCCTGCCCGGCAGCGAGGAAGAAAAGATGACGCCGTGGATGGGCGCCATCGAGGACAATCTGGACGTGCTCAACCGGCCGCCCGACGCCGATGAGAAGGGTCCCGGCGCCGGCTCGGGCGGCAGTTCCTACGGCGGGGACTGGGGGCGCGCCGCCACCATGGACCTGATCAAGAGCCGCATCAAGATCAAGTCGCTCAATTTCATGCGCGGCCGCACCTTCCTCAACAAGTTCCTGATCGTCGACGAGGCGCAGAACCTGACGCCCAAACAGATGAGAACGCTGATCACCCGCGCCGGTCCCGGCACCAAGGTGGTCTGCCTGGGCAACATCGCCCAGATCGACACGCCCTACCTCACCGAGGGCAGTTCGGGGATCACCTACGTGGTCGACCGCTTCAAGGGCTGGCCGCACTCCGGCCACATCACCCTGCAGCGCGGCGAGCGGTCGCGCCTGGCCGAGCACGCCGCCGAGGTGCTGTGAGCCTTTTCGCGGTCTCGCCATGGCCATGCGCGTGGCCGATGGCCAGGAGGCGGCACAGGTCCGATGCTGTTGTCGTTACAAGTTACAATCGAGATGCTCGGGAAATAAATCCGGCCCACACATCCAAGAAAAGCACGGAGGGACCATGAACAAGCAAGCGATGGCACTTGGACTCCTGGCATGCGCGCTCGGCAGTAGCCTCGTTCATGCGCAACAGAAGCCCGTACAGCTGAAGGCCAGTCACTATCTGCCGGCGCAACACCCGTTGCACGCCTCGTTTCAGGCCTGGATGGATTCGGTAAAGAAGGCCTCGGACGGCAGTATTGCCGGTACCGTGTTCCCCGCCGAGCAATTGGGCAAGGCCTTCGACCATTACGACATGGCGCGGGACGGCATTGCCGACATGGCCTATGTCAGCCCTGGCTACCAACCGGGACGCTTCCCGGTGCTGGCCGCGGCTTCCTTGCCCTTCCTGTTCGCCAACGGCAAGGCCGGTTCGGCCGCGCTCGACGTCTGGTACCGCCAGTACGCCGCCAAGGAAATGAAGGATGTGCATTTCTGCCTGGCCTTCACCCACGATCCGGGCAGCTTCCATTCGCGCAAGAAAATCCAGGTGCCCGCCGACTTGCGGGGGCTCAAGGTGCGCCCGTCGAACGGCACCGTCGGCCAATTCGATACCGCCCTTGGCGCCACCAACGTACAAGCTTCGGCGCCGGAATCGCGCGACATGCTGGAACGCGGCGTCGCCGATGCCATCGCCTTCCCGTGGGAATCCATTGTGCTGTTCGGTATCGACAAGGTCGTGAAATACCACCTCGACGCCCCCGTGTATGCGTCGCCCTTCGTCTGGGTGATGAACAAAGGCAAATACGATGCTCTGTCCGAAGCGCAGAAGAAGGTGATCGACAGCCACTGCACGACCGAATGGGCCGAGAAGCTGGCCACCCCTTGGGCCAACTACGAGTTCGGGGGACGCGCCAAGCTTGCCGCCATGCCCGGCCACGAAATAGTCAAGCCCAGCGCCGAACAGGTGGCGCAGTGGCGCGGCGCCGTGGCGCCCATCGAAAGCCAGTGGGCAAACGACGTGCGCAAGGTCGGCCAGGATCCCAAAGCCGTGCTCGACAATCTCAAGCAGACGCTGACCAAGTTCAACTCGCTTCACTGAGTCTTCCGGAGTTAACTTGCGTCGGGGCTCGCCGGGGGTGTTGAACCAGCGCCGCATGGATCGTCTGATCGACGGTATCGAACTAATCGCCGCCGTCGTCGGTGGCGTGGTTGCAATCAATATCTTTCTTGCGGTCGTGCTGCGCCGCTTTTTCGATACATCGATCCCCGACAGCTACGATTTCGGTCGCCTGATGCTCGGCGTGCTCATCTTCTGGGGCATCGCCGCGGCCAGCTACCGCGGCAGCCACATCACGGTCGACGTGTTGTGGTCGGCCGTTGGCCCGCGCTTCAAGCGACTCATCGACATCTTCGCGACGCTGGTATTGCTGTTCGTCGTCGTGGTGCATACCCTGATGCTGCTGGACAAGGTGCTGGTCACCTATCGCGACAACGTCCTCACCTACGACCTCAACCTGCCGACCTGGCCGATGTTCGCGGTGGCCTGGCTGGGCGACGTCTCGGCCGTGCTGCTGATCGCCATCCGCAGCTGGCGGCTGATCTTCCGGCCGGAGCTGCTCGAAACAAGCCGGGGAGCCCAGCTTGCCGACTGAAAGCGCGCCCTCGTGAGCGAAACGGCTGTCGCCCTGACCGGCTTCGTCGCCCTGTTTGTGCTCATGCTGCTGCGCGTGCCCGTCGGCATGGCCATGGGCCTGGTCGGCGTCACGGGCTACAGCTATCTGGTCGGGGCCACCCCGGCGCTCAAGCTGGTGGGGCAGACGTCGATGCGCACGGTGACCGACTACGCCTTTGGCGTGATTCCGATGTTCATGCTGATGGGGTCCCTGGTATCGGCCTCGGGCATCAGCCGCGAACTGTTCCGCGCCGCCAATGCCTTCATCGGCCACCGGCGCGGCGGCCTGGGCTTCGCCACCATCGCCGCCTGTGGCGGCTTCGCCGCGATCTGCAGTTCTTCCGTCGCCACCGCCGCCACCTTCTCGACGGTCGCCTATCCGGAAATGCGCCGCTACGGCTATCCGAAATCCTTCGCGACCGGCGTCATCGCCGCGGGAGGCACCCTAGGCATCATGATCCCGCCCTCCACGGTGCTGGCGGTCTACGCCATCATCACCCAGCAGGACATCGGCAAGTTGTTCATCGCCGGCATCTTGCCCGGAATACTCGCCGTCGCCATGTACATGCTGACCATCGCGCTCCTGGCCCGCGTTTTCCCCAAGCTGTTGCCAGCCACGCAGCGCGCGCCCCTGCGCGAAAGGCTGCGCGCGGCCCGCGATGTCTGGGCGCCGCTGACCCTGTTCGTATTCGTCATCGGCGGCTTATACGGCGGCTTCTTCACGCCGACCGAGGCGGGCGGCGTCGGCGCTTGCGGAGCGCTCCTGCTCGGCGTAGTGCGACGCAAGTTGAGCCTGGCCAGCATCCGCGACGCGCTGCTGGAAGCCACCCGCACTTCGGCGGCGGTCTTCACGGTCTTGATCGGCGCCCTGCTCTTCGGCTACTTCCTCACCGTCACACAGACGCCGCAATACCTGGCCGAACTGCTCGCGGGCCTGGGGATCGGCCGCTACGGCGTACTTGCCATCATCATGCTAATGTATCTGCTGCTCGGCTGCCTGATGGATGCCATGGCGATGATCGTGCTGACCGTGCCGATCATTTATCCGGTCATCATCGCCCTGGGTTTCGATCCGATCTGGTTCGGCATCATCATCGTCATGACCGTCGAGCTGGGACTGATCCATCCGCCGGTCGGCATGAACGTGTTTGTCATCAAGAGCGTGATCAACGACGTCAGCTTCACCACCATCTTCAAGGGAGTACTGCCTTTCATCGTCACCGATCTGCTGCGCCTGCTGATCCTGATCGCTTTTCCGGCCATCGCGCTGTACCTGCCCGAACACATGGGTTGATGACTGCTGCGACCTCTGATTTTTCCATTCCGCTATCGACATCATGCCCAGAATTCTCCCCGCCACCCTGGCTGCGTTTCTCGCCAGCCTGTCGTACCTGGCACAGGCCAATGAATGCGCATCGATCGACGACGACGGCCTGCGCCTGAGCTGCTACGACCGGCTGTTCCGGCCGACGCCGAACCCGACTGCCCAGGCGGCCCCGGCCGCCAACACGGCGTCGACACCGAGCGCGCCCGCGGTACCCGACAAGGCGGCAACCCGCGAAACGCTGCTGGCCACGCGCTCGGAACTGCAGGCCAACAAGGGGCGCAGCCTGGTCGATGCATGGGACCTCGATCCCGCCGTCGCCCGGGGCACTTTCGAGATCAAGGCCTACAAGCCGATGCACATATTGGTGGGCACCCATACCAATCACGTCAATCGCCAGCCTTCCTCCGAGCAGCAGGACAACACCGTGAGCTCGCCGCTTCCCGTCGACCCGACCGAAGTGCAGTTTCAGATCAGCTTCAAGTCGAAAGTCTGGGACGGCTTGTTCGACGACCGCGCCAATCTCTGGTTCGGCTACACGCAAAGTTCGCGTTGGCAGGTTTACAACCAGAAAGTCTCGCGGCCGTTCCGGGAAACCAACTACGAGCCGGAAGCGATCCTGGTCTTCCGCACGCCCTACAGCATCGGCGACTGGCGCGGCCAATTGTCCAGCATCAGCCTCAATCATCAATCGAACGGCCGCGAACGGCCTCTTTCGCGCAGCTGGAACCGCGTGATCGCCCAGACCGGCCTGGAAACCGACGATGCCACCCTCCTGATCCGGCCGTGGTGGCGGCTTCCCGAAAGCGACAAGGACGACGACAACCCGCATATCGAGGACTACATCGGCCGCGGCGAAGTCATCTACGCGCGGCGTTTCGGTGGCCATGTGGTATCGCTGCAGGGCCGGCATTCGCTGCGCGGCGGGGAGAATTCGCGCGGCTCGGTGCGCCTCGACTGGTCGATCCCGCTGTCGGGCTTCCTCAAGGCGCACTTGACGCTGTTCTCCGGCTACGGCGAAAGCATGATCGACTACAACCATCGCCAGACGATGATCGGCGCCGGCATTTCGCTGGTCGAGTGGCGCTAGCGGCGATGCGGGCGGCGTATCGCCGCCACTGACTTTCGTCAGTAGCTGCCCGGCGCCGCGAAGTTGAGGAACTTGGTGTACTCGCCGAGGAAGGTAAGCTTCACGGTGCCCGTAGGGCCGTTGCGGTGCTTGCCGATGATGACCTCGGCCACGCCCTTTTCCGGTGTGTCCGGCTTGTAATACTCCTCGCGGTACATCATCAGGATGATGTCGGCGTCCTGCTCGATGGCGCCGGATTCGCGCAGGTCGCTCATCAGCGGTCGCTTGTCGTTGCGTTCCTCGACCTTGCGCGAAAGTTGCGACAGTGCGATCACCGGCACTTCCAGCTCCTTGGCCAGCGCCTTGATCGAGCGCGAGATCTCGGAGATTTCCGTGGCGCGGTTCTCGCCTTCCTTGCTCGACGTCATCAGCTGGATGTAGTCGATAACGATCAGGCCCAGCTTGCCGCACTGCCGGTGCAGACGCCGGGCACGCGCGCGCAGGTCGGTGGCGTTGATGGCGCCCGTCTCGTCGATGTGGATGGGCGCCTCGTGCAGCTTGCCGAGCGCCACGGTCATCTTGTCCCAGTCGTCGTCGCTGAGCCTGCCGGTGCGCGTCTTGTGCTGGTCGAGACGGCCGATCGAGGACAACATGCGGGTGGCGATCTGCGGCCCGGACATTTCCAGACTGAAGATGGCCACCGGCAGGCGCAGCTCGACGCCGACGTGCTCGGCGATGTTGAGCGCGAATGCCGTCTTGCCCATCGATGGCCGGCCGGCAACGACGATCATGTCGCCCGGCTGCAAGCCCGAGGTCATGGCGTCCAGATCGGCGAACCCGGTGGGCACGCCCGTGATGTCCGAGGGATTTTCGCGATCGTAGAGCTGCTGGATCTTGTCCACCACTTCGCCCAGCAGCGGCGTGATGGCCGCGAAACCCTGCACCGACTTGGCGCCGGCCTCGGCGATCTCGAACACCCGGCGCTCCGCCTCGTCGAGCAGCTGCTTGGCGTCGCGTCCCGCGGGGTTGAGCGCGCTGGCGGCGATTTCGTCGCCGACGGTAACCAGCTTGCGCAGCACCGCCCGCTCGTGCACGATCTCGGCGTAACGCCGGATATTGGCCGCCGACGGCGTGGCGTTGGCGATTTCGCCGAGGTAGGCGATGCCGCCGGTCTGGTCCACCTCGTTGCTTTTCTCGATCGACTCATAGACCGTCACCACGTCGGCCGGCTTGGCCATTTCGACCAGCTTGCGGATGTGGGCAAAGATGCGCCGGTGGTCGTCGCGGTAGAAATCCCCTTCGGTGACAATGTCGGCGATGCGGTCCCAGGCGGCGTTGTCGAGCAGCAGGCCGCCGATCAGCGACTGCTCGGCCTCGATGGAATGGGGCGGCAGCTTGAGCGCCGCCACCTGCGGGTCGCCGGCGGGGCCGGCATTGATCGAACGCACCTGGGCCATCTTTGTCTTTGCTCCTCGGAGTTGTCGCGGCAGTCTACCGATGGTCGCCCGGCTTGACGATAGGACAAGCTGTGGATAGCGCGTGGATAAGATGTGAACAAGACCGGAATAGACGGCATAGTCCCGATTGCCTTCCGCTCCAGTCGCTGGCACCATCGCGAAAGATGTCGCTTTCGCATGTTTTAGACTTTTTCGGACTTTCCCGGACCTATCCATCATGCAATCAAGCTCCTTGCGCAATGTCCTCCTGGCCCATGTCGGCATCGGTCTCGCCATCGGCCTGGCCCTGCCCTTTCTGGTCAATCCTTTCGTCCTCTGGCAGCCCGGCACGCATACGGGTTTCTCGCTGGCCGCCGCCGTTGGGGGCGCCATCATTGGCCTGCTCAACTATTGGATCGTCCATCGCCTGATGGCCGAACCCCTGCAGTCGATCGCCGACGTCGCCACGGCGATCGGCAACGGCGACCTGACCCGCCGTTGCGACATCGAGGGCGGTGACAGCCTCGGCGCCATCGCCCAGGCCATCAACCAGATGGCCACTACGCTGCGCAAGCTGATCGACGATCTCGGCACCCTGGGCAGCGACGTGAGTAGCGACAGCCGTTCCCTCCAGCACACCTTCGGCGACGTGCGCGAGCGCTTCGTGTCGCAGCAGGCGGAAACCGGCCGCATCGTCGGCATCCTCGAAGACATGCGCGGCAAGGGCGAGGAAGTGGTCGCCACCGCCAGCCAGGTCACGGACTCGACGCTGCGCGCCGTCGAAGTGGCGCGCGACGGCACTTCGGTGGTCGATGAAACCATCCGCGGCATGGGCGTCATCGAGCACACGGTATCGCGCGCTTCCGACGAGGTTTTCCAACTCGGCCAGCGGTCCGACGAAATCGGCGCCATCATCGAGGTGATCCGCGGCATCGCCGAGCAGACCAATCTGCTCGCCCTCAATGCCGCCATCGAGGCGGCGCGCGCCGGCGAACAGGGCCGCGGATTCGCCGTGGTCGCCGACGAAGTGCGCAAGCTGGCGGAAAAGACCGGCGGCGCCACCGAGGAAATCAGCCAGGTGATCAGCGGCATTCAGGCGCAGGTGAAACAAACCGTCGTCACGATGGGCGAAAGCCGCGAGAACGTGCAAATCGGCGTCGCCCGCGCGGAAAAAGCCGGGCGCTCGCTGGCGGAAATGCTGGAAAGCGTCCAGGGCATCTCGTCGCTGATGGCGCGCATCACGGCCTTGGCCGACGAGCAGCAGGCGCTGATCGGCGACATCGCGGGACGAGCCACCGGCATTGCCGGCAGCATCGACGCAACGCTGGAACAGGCGGCCTCCGCTGACCAGTCCTGCCTCGACCTGACCGTCCGGTCGTCGTCCTTGCAGGATCGCGTCGGCCGCTTCCGCATCGCATGAAGCCGGGCCAGCGCGCCGAACTGTTCGCCCGCCTGGCCGCCGCCGATCCGGAACCGGCGACGGAACTGAGTTACCACTCGCCTTACCAGCTGCTGGTAGCGGTCATTCTCTCGGCGCAAGCGACCGACAAGGGCGTCAATCGGGTCACCGGCCCCTTGTTCAAGGAGGCGCCGACCCCGGCCGCCATTATCGCGCTCGGCGAAGAGAAGCTTGCCGGCCACATCCAGACCATCGGCCTGTACCGGACCAAGGCCAGGAACGTCATCGCCACGTCGCGACTGCTGCTGGAACGACATGGCGGCCAGGTACCGGGCGATCGCGCCGCGCTCGAAGCGCTGCCCGGCGTGGGTCGCAAGACCGCCAACATCATTCTCAACGTGGTGTTCGGCGAACCGACCATCGCCGTGGATACCCATATCTTCCGTCTCGCCAACCGCACCGGGCTGGCGCCCGGCAAGAACGTCGAGACCGTCGAGCGCGGGCTGCTGAAAGCAGTGCCGGCGCAGTACCGCCAACACGCCCACCACTGGCTGATCCTGCACGGCCGCCACGTCTGCAAGGCCAGAAAGCCCGAGTGCTGGCGCTGCCTGATTGCCGACCTGTGCGCGTATCGCGACAAGACGCCCGCGCCCTGACCATGTTCAATCCCAGCCGGGAACAAGTGCGCGGCTTCCTTGCCGAGGCCTGGCGCAAACGCTGCGAGGGCCTCCCGGCGACGCCGCTGGAAACCATGGCCGCGGACATCGCCGCCTTGCATCCCGAATACCACGCATTGCTGGCCGGCGGCAAGGACGCGCTCAGCCGCGAATGGACGCCCGAGCAGGGCGAGACCAACCCCTTCCTGCATCTTTCGCTGCATCTGGCCATCGGCGAGCAGCTTGCCATCGACCAGCCGCCGGGCATACGCGCCATTTTTGAGCGGCTGGCGGCACGCCACGGCGATCGTCACGCCGCTTTGCACGACATTCTCGAATGCCTGGGCGAAACGGTCTGGCGCGCCCAGCGGGACAATGCGCCGCCCGACGGCGCCGCCTATCTGGCCTGCCTGAAGCGTGCCGCCGGCGTGTCGTGACGGCTGACTTTCACGCTCCCTGAACGGGTGGCGAGACCTTGAGCACTTCCTCGATGGTGGTCAGTCCGGTAGCGACTTTCCGCGCGCCGGAAATGCGCAGCGGCTTCATGCCCTCGCGCGTCGCTTGTTCGCGCAGATGGGCCAGGTCGGCGTGGCTGGTCACGAGTTTGCGCAACTCGGGCGACATCAGCATGATCTCGTAAAGCCCCATGCGCCCTTGGTAACCCGTCATGCGGCAGTCGAGGCAGCCGACCGGCAGATAGAGGGCCTGCGGCTTGCCGGACTTCCACGGCGCGACCAGCGCGTTCCACGCCTCCTCGTCTTCCGCGCGCAGGCCGCCCGCCTTCTTGCACTTCGGGCAGAGCGTGCGCACCAGGCGCTGGGCCATCACGCCCAGCAGCGTCGATTGCAGCAGGTAGGCCGGCACGCCGAGGTCGAGCAGGCGCGTCACCGCCGTCGGCGCATCGTTGGTGTGCAGCGTCGACAGCACCAGGTGGCCGGTCAGCGCCGCCTGGATGGCCATCTCCGCCGTCTCGAGGTCGCGAATCTCGCCGACCATGATGATGTCGGGATCCTGCCGCATCAAGGCGCGAATGCCCGAAGCGAAGGTCATGCCGATGTCCGCCACCATCTGCACCTGGTTGAAGGTCGGCTCGATCATCTCGATCGGGTCCTCGAGCGTACAGACATTGACCTCCGGCGTCGCCAGCTCCTTGAGCGTCGAATAGAGCGTCGTCGTCTTGCCCGAGCCGGTCGGCCCGGTGACCAGAATGATGCCGTTCGGTTGCGTGGTCATCTGCCGCCAGCGGCCGATGTCCTCGTCGGTGAAGCCGAGATCGACGAAGTCGCGCACCAGCACTTCGGGATCGAAGATGCGCATCACCAGCTTCTCGCCGAAGGCCGTCGGCAGCGTGGACAAGCGCAGTTCGACTTCCTGGCCCGAGGGCATGCGCGTCTTGATGCGGCCATCCTGCGGCCGGCGCTTCTCGACCACGTCCATGCGGCCGAGGATCTTGATGCGGCTGGTCATCGCGTTCAACACCGGCATCGGAATCTGGTAGACCTGATGCAGCACGCCGTCGATGCGGAAGCGGACGATGCCCATGTCGCGGCGCGGCTCGACGTGGATGTCGGAAGCGCGCTGCTCGAAGGCATACTGCCAAAGCCAATCGACGATCAGGACGACATGCTGGTCATTGGCGTCGAGCGCGCCTTTCGACTTGCCCAGCTCGACCAGTTGTTCGAAATTGGAAATGCTGGAGGTGGCGATATCGCCGCGACCGAGCGCGCCCTTGACCGACTTGGCCAGGTTGTAGAACTCCACCTGATAGCGCGCGATGTCGTCGGGATTGGCGATCACCCGCCGGATGCGCTTCCGGAGGATGGGCTCCAGTTCCTGCTCCCAGGCGCGCTGGAACGGCTCGGCGGTGGCCACCACCACCTCCTGCGGCCTCACCTCGACCGGCAGGATGCGAAAGCGCGTGGCATAAGCGTTCGACATCACCTCGGTGACGGCGGCAAAGTTGATCTTGAGCGGGTCGATGTGGAAGTAGTCGAGGCCGCTCCAGCGCGCCAGCCACTCGGTGAGCGCGTCGAGGTCGAGCGTGCGCGGCGGCTCGCCGGGCGTTTTCCAGCGCTGCTCGGCAATCACCACCAGGGGATGGATGTCGCCGCGGAAATACCTGCGCTCGCGCTTGAACTTCTCGGCGAGTTCGGCCTCCGCCAGCCCGTCGGCCAACAGGCCATCGACCACCTCGGCCAAGGTCAGGCGGCGATCCTGCGGCACGGCATTTTCGGCTTTGCTCATAGTCCCGTCGCTGATGACCGTGAAAGTTCGCCGATTCTAACCCGCTGACGGGTGCCGCCAGCGCGCCACCGCCTGGGCCGCGCTCAGGGCATGTAGGCGCCGCCGCTGACGCTGATCAATTGGCCGGTGATGTAGCTGGAACGGTCCGAGGCGAGGAACAGGGCGAGATAGGCGATGTCCTCGGGGCGACCCAGGCGCGGAATCGGCAGGCCGCTCATGTTGAACAGCGTGCCCGCCTGACGGGCCCGTTCCATGTCCTCGGGCTTGCCCATGTGCGCGAAGCCGAAGCGATTCCAGAAGCTGCCGCCGCCGACATCATCGGCGGCGCGAGGCACGATCCAGCCTGGACAGATGTTATTCACCCGCACGCCCTGCTTGGCCCATTCCCAGGCCAGCGCCTTGGACAGGCTGTTGACGAAGCCCTTGGTGGCGCCGTAATGCGCCACGCCCGCCGCCGCTTCGCCGAGCAACGACGAGTTGGACGAAATATTGATGATGCTGCCGCTGCCGCGCGCCAGCATGTCGCCGGCCACCGCCTGGCAGCAATTCACCACGCCGTCGATATTGAGCGCGATTTCCCAGCGGCGCGCAGCCTCGTCGAGATTGGCAAAAGCCGCCGGATGATCGACGCCTCCGGCGTTGTTGACCAGCACATCGACGGAGCCGAAGCGCCGCTTCGCCGTCGCCAGCATGGCGTCGACGCTGGTGCGCCGGGTAACGTCGGTCGCCACCGGCAGCACTTCGCCCGCCAGACCCTGCGCCACGGCCTCGGCGGCCAGTTTCTCGCCGGTGACGACATCGCGGGATGCGCTGACGACCTTGCAGCCCTCGCGCGCGAACTCCAGCACCAAACCGTGGCCGATGCCGCCGCTGCCGCCGGTGATGACGACCGTCCTGCCCGCCAAGCCCAGATCCATGCCGCCCTCTCCCAACGGTCAAACTTCGTTCGGCACCCTGTGGAACGATTGGTAGCGCGCGAAGATCGCCCGTTCCCGCGCGATATCGCCCTCCTGGCCGAGGCGATAGACATTCTGGCCGAACTTGCCCTGCGGCTTGTGCGCCAAATAATCGGCCACGGCCTGGCGGCCCTGGTCGGGGAATGCGATCCCCATTGCCTGGTAGAGCCTTGAAATCGCGTCGAGCGGATCGCGCATCAAGTCCGCGAACAGGAAATCGTGAAGTTGCGAACGGGGGATGGCGCCAGTCTCGATCTGGTCGATCACCCGGTCCAGGCTGGCGCCGTAAGCTTCCGGCGTCATCAGGCGTTCGAAGGAGGCCGCGTCGAAGGCCTTGTCGCTGCGCATCCAGTACAAGGTGCCGAGCAGATGGGTCACCGAGGCGCGCGCCTTGACGGGGTCGCGATGGGCATAGACGACCCGCGCGTCCGGAAAGACGTCGAACAGCACCGGCAGGCTCTCGATGTGCGAAGGCGACTTGAGCAACCAGTGGCGGCGCGGGTTCTGCCATTGCAACAGCTTCAGCATGCGCTTGTAATAAGCGTAGGGAACCCGCAGGTCGGCTCGCATCAGCCACTGGTAGTAACTGGGAATCTGGAACAGACCGATCAGGTTGTCCGTGACGAAGGTGCAGTTCATGGCGACCTTGCACTCGTTCGGAATGGTGGCGCCCAGTTCATGCATCGACAGAAAGGACGGCGCCACGCGGTGCCACTGGGTCAGCAGGTGGTGCGCCTTGGCGATGCGCGGGTCGCTGCGATAGGTCGCCGCTTCGGGCGGCGGGCAGGGAAACATGATTTCCCAATTGGCGGGCGCACCAAACTGGCCATCCCGGGACAGCAGTTCGAACAGGATCGACGTGCCGGAGCGCGCCTGGCCGACGATGAACACCGGAGCCGCCACCACTTCATCCTCGATCTCGGGATGACGCCGATAGGCCTCCTCGATCGCCAGTCGCTCCTGCAACCAGATCAATAGGTCGCTGCGGGTCATCAGGCGGCCGAACAGGTTGAGATCGGCCTCGTCGTCGATGGCCTTGAGCAGCACCTCGAAAGGCTCGCGCCATTCGTCCTTGCCGAAGTCGGACAGGCCGGTGTTGGCCATCGCCGTCGCGATGAGTTCCGCGGGCCGCAGCGGCACGAGGCTCGCGAGGTCCATGCCCCGACCTTCCTCGTTCACGCGCGCCAGCCAGTCGGGGCGAGGCGGGGGCGTCCAGTTCGCTTGCCGCGGGGCGTTCATGGGTCTGCCCGGCGCCTCGTCACAGGTTGCCGAACCGGTTGATCACGCCGCGCCGCCGGGCGGCGAGTTGCGCTCGTCGCTCATCGGCGGTGATGCGTTGAATGCCCGCCGGAAGATGGTCGAACAATCGCGCCGCCTTGACCTGAACCGCCTGCGGGACGGGACAAGCGTCCGCCAGCATCCAGCGGTAGCAGACATAGCCCTCGGCATAGCCCGAGGGATCGAGCCAGTTCGGCAGGCCCGGGTCCTCGTGGCTGATGACGACGATCAACTCGCCGTCATCCTCCAGCCGGGCGTAGTGGCAATTGGTGTTCGACAGGCGATACCGGTAGTCCATGCTGGTCCACCAGAAATTGCCGAACTCGACGGACCAATACTGGCAGCGCGGCGGCCGCACGCGGATGATCAGCGCCTCGTCCGCGGGCAGAGTCCAGTAGGCGACCATCGGTTCGCCCCCCGGCGTGGCGTCGATGGCCCGGTCGGCCAGTTGCTTGTAGGAGCGGAAGGTATTGGGAATCGCTTTCCACATGTTGATCATGTAGACCCAGAACGCGATGGATTCCCTCACCCATCGCGCCGACGCCAGCAGCTGATCCGCCAGTTTCTGCGGCGATGGCGGGTCGGGCGGGCCGGCATCGCCGGTCAGGCGGTCGATGCGGGCTTTCATGGGGCGCTCGCCTTCCCAGTCGGCGAAGAACTGGCGGAAGGTGACGCGAAAAGTTTCCGGCGTCGTGCGCAGCCAGTTGCCCGCGTAGCCTTCCGGCGGTTCGGGACCGACCATGAGCTCGAAATGGCCGTCGTCGGCTACCCGGAGGTCGTGGCTGAACAATGTCTGCGCCACCTTGCCGCCCCAGGGCGTCTGGCCGCGCTCGACCGATGTCACCGCGAAATAGCGTGCCGTCCCCCGATCGCCGACGATGCAGTAAGTCTCCTGGCCATCGATGGTGGCACCGACGTACACGGCGTCGGTGTTGTCGCCGCCCTGCTTGCGCACCGGATCGAAATAGTGGATCAGTTCCGGGAAGCGCGGGTCGGCATGGTCGTGCTGGAAGTTGAGCGCGAGGGAAATGTTCCGTGCCAGCACCTCGAAGCCGGCGGTGCGGTCATTGACATGCGCAGGCACGGTGGGGCCAAAGGGAATGTCGCCAGCCTTCTTGAGCTCGTCGCAAAACCTCGCCCACGCCTGGCGCAGGAGATCGTCGCATTCCGAACCGTCGGTCATCATCCCCGTGCCTAGACGCCCGGCGCGCCAGGCAGCGAGCGATAGTAGTGTCCAGCCACCATGCCGCCATCGACCGTGACTTCCGCACCGCATACGTACGAGGCGGCATCGCTGGCCAGGAACAGGCTGACGCGGGCGATCTCCTCGGGGACGCCGATGCGCTGCAGGGGAACATCGGGGTAGTGTTTATCGATCTCGGCGCGCGGCTGATTGTCCGGATTGCTCATGAAGGTATCGACGCCGCCGGGATGCACGGAATTGACGCGGATGCCTTTGTGGCCGAGCTCCAGGGCGGCCACGCGGGTCAGGCCGCGCACCCCCCACTTGCTCGAACAATAGGCGCCCAGCCCATTCGCGCCGTGGATGCCGTCGACGGAGGAGATATTGACGATCGCGCCCTTGCCGCGACCGATCATGTGGGGCGCGACGGCCCGGATGCCGAGGAAGCCGCCCATCAGATTGACGCTCAGCACTTTTTCGAACTCGGCCTTGCTGGTGTCGACCAGCGTCTTGAACAACAGGACGCCGGCATTGTTGATCAGAATGTCGATCTGCCCCCATGCGGCGACGGTGGCGGCGACCGCGGATGCCCAGCTGTTCTCATCGGTCACGTCGAGATGGCGATACACGGCATTGGCGCCCAGTTCCTGCGCCAGGCGGCCTCCCTCGGCGTCCAGAACATCGGCGATCACGACCTGGGCGCCCGCCTCGACGAACAGGCGCGAAGTTGCTTCGCCCATCCCGCGCGCCCCGCCGGTCACAATGGCCACTTTTCCGGTCAACTCTTCCATGACGACTCCTTGTGGTTATGGTGTTTCAGCAATTCCTGTCAGATCGCCCGACACGGCATGGACCCGATCGTACTGGCCGTCACCGCTTCATGGCGGCGACCACGTCGGCCCAGTGACTCGGATCGGGATAACGGTTGTGCGTAATGCTGACGCTGTCGGCGATGCCGGCCAGGCGCGCTTCGAGCTTTCCAGCGATTTCGCGGCGCTCGCCGACCACGGCAATGTGCTCGAGCACCTCGTCATCGACCAGGCCGGTCATGTCGTCCCAGCGACCGGCTTTCGACAATCGATTGAGTTCCTGGTGCAGGTCGTCCCAGCCATGGCAGGCCAAAGTCGGCAAATAGGCCGGCGTCGAACCATAGAACGCCAGTTGTTTGCGCGCCGCCAGCTTCGCCGCAGCAAAGGCTTCCTCGGTATCGGCAGTCACGACCAGCGTCGCGGCCACGACCTCGATATCACTGCGTCGGCGGCCGGACTTGGCGAGGCCCTGTGCCAGCGCCGGCAGGGTATTTGCCAACAAGGAACGGCGGCTGCTGAAAGGATGGGCGATGAAGCCGTCGGCGACCTCGCCCGCCACCGCCGTCATTCGCGGGCCGAAGCCACCGGTGAAAATCGGTGGCGGGCCGTAGGGATTCGGTCCCGGATTGAACGCGGGAATCATGAGGGTGTGCGTGTAGAACCGGCCCTTGAAATCGAGGGGAGCCTTGCCTTCCCAGCTATGCCAGATCGCCTTGATCGCCAGCACGATTTCCCGCATCCGCTCCGCCGGGTGCGACCAGACGCTGCTGAAGCGCTTCTCGATGTGCGGCTTGACCTGCGAACCGAGGCCCAGCACGAAGCGGCCGCCGCTGATGGACTGCATGTCGTAGCCGAGATTGGCCAGATTCATGGGGTTGCGCGCGAAGGCGATGGCGATGCCGGTGCCCAGCCTCAGCCTGGTCGTGTGCTCGGCCGCCACCGCCAGCGGGAGAAAAGGGTCATGCTTGGCCTCGAACGAAAAGCCGCCGTCGTAGCCGATATCCTCGAGCTCTCGGTAAATCGTGCGGGCCTTGCGGGGATCTTCCAGGGGAGCGGTCGTATAGACCTTCATGCCATCGCGTCCTTCGAAAGAAAGTCCTCGGAACCGCCGACAGATGGGCCTCTGCGACGCGGCCATTGCAACGTCCGAAACTCGATGCTAGCAGTGTCACTGACCACGGTCAATGACATTCTTGCCGCGGCAAGCCGGCGGCCCTTGCGTCGGGTGGATGCGCTTTCAAGTCGCCGCGCCGGTGCGCGCACCGGCACTTGGCGAGTCAGGGTGTCAGCGCTTCAGCCAGCAGGTTCGCCAACAAGGAGATCCGCGGGCGATGGGTATCAAGCGAGGATGCCGGGTTGAGCAGAAAGCCGAAGAAGCTCAAGCGCAGCGTATCGGCGAGCTTCGTCGCATCGAGCCCCTTGCGCAGAACCCCTTTTTGCTGCTGGAGCCTGATTTGCCGGATCAATGCCTTGCCGAATGCCGTATTTTGCACGCCCAGGCGTTGCGCACCCCCCTGACGCACGATGGCGAGATTGATCAAACGAACCAGTTCGAGATCGCCGATCGCTTGATGTTCGGATAGGACGATATCGATCAATTGCCCAAGGAAAGCCTTGGCATCGGGGACGTCGGCCAGTTCTCGCTCGATGCGTTCCGCCATGATCTCGGACACGCGCCGCTGCCTTTCCAGCAGAACATGGTCCTTAGTCGGAAAGTGAAAGAAGAACGTCCCCTTGGCGACCTTGGCCTGACGGCAGATCTCGCTGACCCGGGCCGCGTCCACGCCAACGCGGTGAAACTCGGCCAGCGCGGTTTCATAAAGCCGCTCGAAGGTTTCCTGGCGCTGCAGGTCGCGAAGGGTCAGGCTGTTATCGGCCATCGGCAAACTCCGGAGTGAGGGGCAGGCCCATCCAATGAGCATCGAGCGGCGATTCTAACCTCGCCCGCCTCGCCGGCCAGGAGGCGCGGCGGACAGAGCGCCTTCGCATGCTCGACCGCGCGCCGTTCGACGCTTGGACCCTGCTGGTACATTAACGCCGTTCAACCTGAGCGCATTCACACCGATAAGGAGATTGACATGAGCTTAGCCCTGACCGGATTCGACGGCAAGGTCGCCGTGGTGACCGGGGCCGGCAGGATGCGCAGTATCGGCCGCCCCATCGCCCTGACCTTGGCCAGAGCGGGCTGCGACATCGTGTTGACCGGGACCGGCAAGTCGCCGGAACTCTACCCCGAGGACGAACGGGCCGCCGGCTGGCGCGATATAGAATCGGTCGCCGACGAAATCCGCGCCCTCGGCCGACGCGCCCTGCCGCTAGTGTCGGACGTCGCCGATCCCGAAGCGGTAACGGCGCTGGCCAGTCGGGTTATCGCCGACATGGGAAGAATCGACTTCCTCGTCAATAACGCCGGCTCGACCCGCGGCCAGGATCGGCAGCCCGTGGCGACGCTGCCTGCCGCCGAGTGGCGACGCGTCATCGACACCAATCTCAACGGCAGTTTCTATATGTGCCAGGCCTTCGCTCGTCGCATGATCGAAAGCAAGCGCGGCGGGGCCATCATCAACATTTCGACGCTGGGCGCCCGCCTGCTGGCCGCCGGCACGGCAGCCTATGCCAGTTCCAAGCTGGCCATTAACGGCCTGACGACGATTCTCTCGGGCGAATTGGGGCAACACGGCATCCGGGTCAATGGCGTCTGTCCGGGGCTGATCGACACCAGCCGCCTCGACGACATGCGCCTGAGCCCAGTATGGGACTCGTTGATCAAGAGCTTCATCCCGCTTGGCCGTGCCGGCACCGGCGACGACATCGCCTACATGGTGGCCTTCCTCTGCAGCGACCAGGGCGCCTGGATCAGCGGCCAGAATATCTTCGTGGATGGCGGTTACACCAGCGTGCCGTTGATGGCGGGATAGCCGCGCCCGCTGCGGCCGCCGACTTCAAGGCAAGATGCCCTCGGTCTGGCGCGGAGCGAACGGGCCGGCCCGGCGCGTTTGCATCAGGGTTAGGCCCGTGAGCAAGGCGTTGCGCAACTCGCGCGGATCGATCACGTCGTCATAGACCATCTTGTCGGCAAGCCGCCAGGCGCTGCCGGTCTGCTCGGCCAGCGCGCGCTGTCGCGCCGCTTCGTCGAGGCCGGCGGCGCGCGCGCCCGAGGCAGCCGGCATCGAACCCAGGCTGATGGCCGGCAAGGCCAGACTGAGCGTCTGGCCGTCGAAGGGATTCATGGCCATGATGGACGAGCCGAAACCGAAGGCCTTGCGCAAGGTGACGTGCAGCTTCGGCACGCGCAGCCGGTGCTGCACGGCGAACATGCGCGCGGCATGACGCAAGGCGCCGGCTTTTTCCGACGCACTGCCGGGCAAGACCCCGGGGTTGTCGGCCAGGAAAATCACCGGCAGGTGGAAGGCATCCGCCACGTCCATGAAGCGGGCCGCTTTTTGCGCCGCCGCGGCGCCGATCGCGCCGGCGCCGACCGCGGGATTATTGGCGACGATGGCGACGCTGTGTCCGCCCAGCCGGCCAAGCGCGGTCACGACGGACCCACCGTAAGCGGGCTGCACTTCCAGCAGGCTCCCCTGGTCCGCCAGGAGCGAGAGCACGGGACGCACGTCGAAGGCAACGCGCGGATCGGGGTCGATCAACGCCAGGATAGCGTCGAGACGGCGCGGCGATGTGTCGCTGCCGCCAGTGTCGGCGGGCGGCGCCTGCCAGGCATTCTGCGGAAAGTAGCCCAAGTAGCGTCGGGCCAGGGCGATCGCGCCGGCGTCGTCCGAAGCCAGGTTGTGCACCACGCCCGAGGTGTCGACGTGAACCATCGGTCCGCCAAGCTGTTCCTTCGTCGCTGTTTCGCCGATCGCGCCCTTGACGATCGGCGGACCGGCGACGAACAGGGAAGCGGCCTCCGTCATGACCACGAAATCCGACAGCGGCGCGGTGAGCGCGCCGTGACCGGCGGAAGCGCCCATCACCAGGCATACCATCGGCACCCGACCCGAAAGCGCGACGAGCCCCTGGAGATCGTTGGGAGAGGGCGTGGCATGCTGGTTGGTCAGGCGGTGTCCGGCGCCTTCGAGCATGAACACCAGCGGTAGGCGTTCCTGCCCGGCCAATTGCGTAAGCCGGTAACGCTTGCTGGCGCTGGCGTCGCCGATCGAGCCCCCCAGCACCGTGAAATCCTCGATGCCGGCAAGCACGGGGCGCCCCTGCACCAGCCCAAAACCGGCCACCAGCGCGTCGGCCGGCGCCGGCGCGGCACTGCCCTCGCTTAGATTGCCCGCCAGACCGCCGATCTCAACGAAACTGCCTTCGTCGAACAAGGCCGCCGCGCGCTGACGGGCATCGAGTTTGCCGGTCGCGTGCTGCCTGGCCACTCTCTCGCTGCCGCCCATGGCGCGCGCAAAGGCCCGCTTGCGCTCAAGTTCGGCAAGAATGCCATCCCACTTCATCGAGTTGCCCATCCCCCCGGGCGCGCGCCACTGGCCTCCGATACGGAGGCGCGCGATGCCAGAACGTCAATTCATGCCAGCCGCAGCAGTATCTCCGGGTCGGGTGCGCGGGTCAATGGCCGGGCTTGGCTCCCGGCCGCATGCCGCCGGTGTTCGCGCGGGGTGGTTCCGTAGCGCCGCCGATAGGCACGAGTGAAATCGCCGGCATTGCGATAGCCGACATGCGTCGCAATCGCCTGAATCTGCATGGTGCTGCCTTCGAGCAGATGCCGCGCCGTTTCCAGCCGCAATTCGGAAAAGTACTCGAATACCGTCAGGCCGACTCTTTCACGAAAGAGATCGGTCAACTTCCGCTCGTTGGCACCCAGCGCCACCGCCATTTCGGTCAGGCCGGGCGGGTTGTCCAAGCGTTTGTCGAGCATGGCCAAAGCGCGGGCGAACAACTGCTCGTCGGGAAAAGCCTTGTCGCCCACCCCGGTCAGCGCGCGCTGGCCAAGCATGGCCTGCAGGCGGTCCAGCTGCCATTTGTTGTGCAGATGTATGAATATCCGGGCGAGCAGTTCGTGCTCGGAAAACGGCTTGCCGATATAGTCGACCGCACCGAGACTGAAGCTTTGGAGCTTGTGCTCGATCGCGGCGCTTTGCGAAAGAAAGATCACCGGCACGTCGGCCGTGCGCGGGTCTGCCTTGAGCCGGCGGCAGACCTCGAGCCCGTCGATCACCGGCAGCACGACGTCGAGCAATATCAAGTCGGGAAGCTGGGCCACCGCCTTGGCCAAGCCCGCCTGGCCGTCCAGCGCCACCAGCAGCTCGAGTTCCTGGCCCTCATGTCCATCCAGCAGCCGAGCCACCGTTTCCGACTGGTCGTCGATGATCAGCACGCGAGGCGCATTATTCGCCATCTGAATACCCACTCACTGAACCCATCTTGCATTGATGATACCCGTGGCTACCGCATGGCTAAGAGGGTACGACGCGTGTGGACACACATTGTTACGATCCCGCGTCCGACGGCGCGGCCGTAGTACCATTACCGCATGAACACGCCAGCCACTCCCGCCGCCATCGACCAACGCGGCCGGCCATTGCGCGACCTGCGCATTTCCGTCACCGACCGGTGCAACTTCCGTTGCGTCTATTGCATGCCGAAGACGGTGTTCGGGCGCGACTATCCTTTCCTGCCGCGCAGCGACATGCTCTCTTACGAGGAAATCGTGCGGTTGGCGCGCCTGTTCGCCGATCAAGGCGTACAGAAGATCCGCCTGACCGGCGGCGAGCCGCTGTTGCGCAAGGATGTCGAGCGCCTCGTCGAACAACTCGCCGCCATTCCGGGCCTCGAACTGACGCTCACCACCAACGGTTCGCTGCTCGCCGCGCGCGCGCGCGGCCTGCGCGATGCCGGCCTGCACCGCGTCACGGTCAGCCTCGACGCGCTCGACGAGGCCATCTTCAAGCGCATGAACGACGCCGACTATCCGGTCGCCCGCGTCCTCGAGGGCATCGCCGCCGCCGACGCGGCAGGCCTGAAGCCGGTAAAGGTGAACATGGTGGTCAAGCGCGGGACCAACGACAGTGAAATACTTCCCCTGGCGCGGCATTTCCGGGGCACGGGCCATATCCTGCGTTTCATCGAGTACATGGACGCCGGCAGCACCAACGCCTGGCGCTCTGAGGAAGTGCTGCCGGCGGCCGACGTCATCCGGCGCATCGATGCCGAGCTGCCCCTGGAACCGATCGACCCCAACTACCCCGGCGAAGTGGCGGAACGCTGGCGCTACCGCGACGGCAGCGGCGAAATCGGCGTGATCGCCTCGGTGACGCAGGCCTTCTGCTCGGGCTGCACGCGGGCCCGGCTATCCACCGACGGCAAGGTCTATACCTGCCTTTTCGCCACCAGCGGCCACGATCTGCGCCAGCTGCTGCGCCAAGGCGCCAGCGACGAACGCATTGCCGCCGTCATCGCCGGCATCTGGCGCGACCGCGACGACCGCTACTCGGAACTGCGCGGCGCCGGCATTTCTCCCACGGCAACGGTCAAGAAGATCGAGATGTCCTACATCGGCGGCTAACGCCGGCCTTCGCCGCCGGCTGCCACGCTAGCCGGCAAGCAGTTCGTTGGTGATCGGCTTGTGCAGGATGGCGCGGGTCGCGCGCCAGCCGGCGGCGGCGACGCCGACGGCGCCCGCCGCCACGCCGATCGCCACCAGGCCCGGCCCCGGCAGATACGGCAGATGAAAAACGAAATGCGCCAGCAGCCAGCCGATCGCCCCGGCACCCATGCCCGCCAGCGCGCCGGCGAGCGCGCCGAGCATGGCGAACTCGGCCAGCAGCGCGGCGCGCAACTGCCGGCCGCGGCCGCCCAGGGCGCGCATGACCGCCAGTTCGCGCCGGCGCTCGTCGGCGCTGGCCAACAGGGCGGCATACAGCACCGCCAATCCGGCGACCATGGTCAGGCCGAACAGCATCTGCACGGCGCGGGCGACGCGATCGAAGCTATCCTGAAGCTGCCGCACGACGGCGGCGACATCGACGACCGTGATGTTGGGAAACGCGCGCACCAGTTCCGTCGCCAGCGACGCGCGGGCCGCCGGCAGATGGAAACTGGTGATGTCGCTGACCGGATGGGAGTCGAGCAAGCCGGCCGAGGCGATGACGAAGAAATTCACCCGCATCGAGTCCCAGTCGAGCTTGCGCAATGAGGTGATGCGCGCCGTCAGCGGCACGCCGGCCACCTCGTAGGTCAGTGCGTCGCCCAGCTTCAGCCCCAGCGTTTCCGCCAATCCTTGTTCGACCGAAAACTGCGGCTCGCGGCTGTCGCCGTGCCACGTGCCGGCGATGACCGCGTTGCCGTCGGGGACGCGCGTCGCCCAGGAGAGATTGAACTCCCGATCCATGAGGCGCTGGGCGCGGTCATCCGCGTAGTCGGCGGGCTGCCGCGGCTGACTATTGACCGCAACCAGACGCCCCCGCACCATCGGCTCGAGTTGCGGCGCAGCCAGGCCGCGCGCGGTGAAAAAAGCGGCAAACGCCTCGCGCTGGTCGGGTTGGATATTGATGACGAACCGGTTGGGCGCGTCGGCCGGCACGCGCGCGCGCCAACTGCCCAGCAGGTCGTCGCGGGCGACGGTGACGAGCAACAAGGCGGTCAGGCCCAGGCCGAGCGCCACGGCTTGCACCACCGTGGCGCGCCAGTGGCGGCGCAGGTTGGCGACGGCCAGGCGCCAGGGACTGAAACCGCCGCCGCCGGCAGGCAATCGCCGCCCCAGCATCAACAACAGGCGGGCCACGCCGCCGTAGATCAGGATGGCGGCACCGAACGCCGCGATCACGATCAGGCCCAGCCCCGTCTCGCCCGCCACCCAGACCACCAAAGCCCCCAACAGCGCCGCGCCCAGCCCGTAGGCGGCGATCAGCCCGGGTTCCGCGAGTTCCCATTCGCGCCGCAACACGCGCATGGTCGACACCCGGCGCAATCTCAGCAGGGGCGGCAACACGAATCCGGCCACCAGGGCCATGCCGACCGTAACGCCGTGCGCCCACGGTCGCCAGGACGATGGCGGCAAGTCGTCGGCGACGAAGTCGGATAACAGCGTCAACAGTCCGCCCTGCACCGCCAGGCCGACCAGGCAGCCGATGACGGCGGCCAGCGCGCCCAGCATGACGAACTCGCCGGCGTGAATCGCCAGGATGCTGCTGCTGCGGGCGCCGAGGCAGCGCATGATGGCGCAACCGTCGAGATGGCGCCGCAAGTACCGGTCGGCGGCCAGACCGACAGCCACGGCGGCCAGCACGACCGTCAATAAAGCCGCCAGCCCAAGAAAGCGCGAGGCGCGATCGAGCAGGTTGCGAATCTCGGGCCGCGCGTTGTCGATGCTCTCGAGGCGCTCGCCACGGCCCAGGCGCGGCTCCATCCAGCGGCGAAAGTCAGCCACGGCGGCACGCGTTCCCGCCAGATGCAGGCGCCAGGCGACCCGGCTGCCGGGTTGAATCAGCCCCGTCGCCGGCAGGTCGTCGAGATTGACCAGCAGGCGCGGCGCCAGCGCGAAGGCGTTGATGCCGCGATCCGGATCGAGCGTCAGCACCGCCGACACCTGTAACTTGGCCACGCCGACCTGCAAGGTCGCGACATCGCGCCCCAGCGCGCGCAGCAGACGTTCTTCCGGCCACGCGGTGCCGGGAGGCGGCGCCCCCCGCGTTTCGGCATCTTCGCGATCGAGGCCGGGCGCGACGCGCAAGGCGCCGCGCAGCGGGTAGTTGCCGCCGACAGCCTTGATCTCCACCAGTTGCGCGTCGCCATCGGCGCCGGCCGCGATCATGCTGGCGAAACTGGCGCTCTCGGCGATCGCCACGCCCAGCGCTTCGGCCTGGCGGCGCACGTCGTCCGGCCAGGGATGGTCGGCGGTCAGCAGGAGATCGCCGCCGATCAACTGGTGCGATTGCAGCAGCAAGCCTTGATTCACCCGGTCGGCGAGAAAACTCACGCTGGTCAGGGCGGCGACCGCGAGCACCAGGGCCAAACCGAGCACGGTCAACTCGCCGGCGCGCCAATCGCGCCACAGCATGCGCCAGGCCAGGCGCAGCGTATGCGCGCTCAACGCAGGCTCCGCATGGCATCGATCGCCTGCTCGATGCGCTCGAGCGCGATGACCTCGATGCCCTTGACGGCCTGCTTCGGCGCGTTGGCCTTGGGTACCAGCGCGTGGGTGAAACCGAGTTTCGCCGCCTCTTTCAGCCGCTCCTGGCCGCGCGGCGCCGGCCGAATCTCGCCGGCCAGGCCCACTTCGCCGAAGGCGACCAGCTTGGCCGGCAGCGGCCGGTTGTTGAGCGAGGAGACGATGGCGAGCAGCACGGCCAGGTCCGCCGCCGGCTCCTGGATGCGCACGCCGCCGACGGCATTGACGAACACGTCCTGGTCGAAACAGACGATGCCGGCGTGGCGATGCAGCACGGCGAGCAGCATGGCCAGGCGCTGCGAATCGAGGCCCACCGTGAGCCGGCGCGGGCTGGGCGAATGCGCGGTGTCGACCAGCGCCTGAATCTCGACCAGCAGCGGCCGCGTGCCTTCCTGGGTCACCAGCACGCAGGACCCGGCCACCTCCTGCGCATGCTGCGACAGGAACAGCGCCGAGGGGTTGGCGACGCCGCGCAGCCCCTTGTCGGTCATGGCGAACACGCCGAGTTCGTTCACCGCGCCGAAGCGGTTCTTGAAGGCGCGAATCAGGCGAAAACTCGAATGGGTGTCGCCCTCGAAATAGAGCACGGTGTCGACGATGTGCTCGAGCACGCGCGGCCCGGCCAGCGCGCCTTCCTTGGTCACGTGGCCGACCAGGATGACGCAGATGCCGCTCTGCTTGGCCAGGCGGGTGAGTTGCGCCGCGCATTCGCGCACCTGCGCCACCGAGCCCGGCGCCGATTGCAGCGCCTCGGAATAGAGCGTCTGAATGGAATCGATCACCGCCACCAGCGGCTTTTCCTTGTGCAGCGTGGCGAGGATTTTTTCCAGGCCGATCTCGGGCAGCAACCGCAGGCCCTTGGGCTCGAGTTGCAGGCGGCGCGCGCGCAAGGCCACTTGCTCGGCAGACTCTTCGCCGGATACGTACAGCACCGGCTGGCCGGCTTGGGCGAGCCGCGCCAGCGCCTGCAGCAGCAGGGTGGACTTGCCGATGCCCGGATCGCCGCCGATCAGCACCACGCCGCCGGCGACGAGGCCGCCGCCGAGCACGCGGTCGAATTCCTCGATGCCCGTGGGCTGACGCGGCTCCTCACGCGGCCGGATGGCCGCGAGGTCCTGCAGCGCGCCGCTGCCCACCACACCGGCATAACGGTTGCCGCCGGCACCGGCAGTCTCGGCCACGGTTTCCACCAGCGTGTTCCATTGGCCGCAGCCCGGGCACTGCCCCTGCCATTTCGGGTTGCTGGCGCCGCATTCGGTGCAGGTATAAAGGCTCTTCCGCTTCACGCGTCGACCCAGGGTACGCGCGCCGTCACGGCGCAGAACAGCTCATAGCTGATGGTGCCGGCCGCGGCGGCCACCTCGTCGGCGGGCAAGCCTTCGCCCCACAGCGTCACCGTAGCGCCGAGGCTGACTTTCGGCAGATCGGTGAGGTCGACGCAGAGCTTGTCCATCGACACGCGCCCCAGCGTGCGCGTGCGCCGGCCGGCGACCAGCACCGGTGTGCCGCTCGGCGCGTGGCGCGGATAGCCGTCGGCATAGCCGCAGGCGACGACGCCGACGCGCATCGGCCGATCGGCGGTAAACGTGCAGCCGTAGCCAATATGGTCCCCGGCCGAAATATCGCGCACGGCGATCAGCGCGCTCTCCAGCGTCATTACCGGCAAGAGCCCGAGCGCCGCGGCGCTGATCTCGGAAAACGGCGAACCGCCGTAGAGCATGATGCCAGGCCGCGCCCAGTCGCCGCGCGCCTCGGGATAGCGCAACAGCGCCGCCGAGTTCGCCAATGACACCGGCAAGGACCGCTCGCCGCGCATGGCCAGAAAGCGGGCGCGCTGCTCGGCGATGCCGTGGCGGCCGTCGGCGTCGGCGAAGTGCGTCATCAGGGTCACGTCGGCGCGATCGGCCAGCAGCGCCAGCGCCGGGTCGAGTTCAGCCGCCGCCAGTCCCAGCCGGTTCATGCCGGTGTTGAGCTTGAGGTAGACCGGCAGGCGCACCGGCAATGCGGCCGCCCGCAGGGCCTCGACCTGATCGAGGCGGTGCAGCACCGGCGTCAGCCCGAACTCGGCGAACAGCGGCAGTTCTTTCGGGTCGTAGAAACCCTCCAGCAGCAACAGCGGCTGGCGGATGCCGGCCTTGCGCAAGGCGATGGCGCTTTCGAGTTCGACCAGGGCGAAGCCGTCGGCAACCTCGGCCAGGGCCTCGACCACGCGGGCCAGGCCGTGGCCGTAGCCGTCGGCCTTGACCACGCACCAGAGACGCGCCGCCTCGGCGTGGCGACGCGCGACGGCGTGGTTGTGGCGCAGCGCGCCGGCGTCGAAGCGGACGCGGATGGGCCGCGCGGCGGTAGTCGCCGAAGGGCGGATCATGCGCGCGGGCGTCTCACGGCTTACTTGAGCGACAGTTCCTTCAGCTTCGCCGCGGCGAAATCGACGAAGGTCGTCACCAGCCTCGAACGGAACTTCTCTTTCGGATACACCATCGACAACGAGCGCGTCAGCCTCGGCTTGAGCGGGATGGCGATCAGGTCGCCCAGGCGTTGCGCCTTGCGCACCGAACCGACCGAGGCGATGGCGAAACCGAGGCCCGTTTCCACCACGCCATTGAGCGCGATCGGACTGCCCATCTCCATCACCATGTTCATCTGCTCGGCGGCGATGCCCGCCTTGCGCAAGTAGGCATCGGTGAACTCCCGGGTGCCGGAGCCCGGCTCGCGCGAAACATACTGGTAATCGACCAGCTGCTTCGGCGCGATCTCCTTGAACTTGGCCAGCGGGAAGCGCGGACTGCAAATGACCTGGAGTTCGTCGTCGCAGCAGACTTCGGTTTCCAGGTTGGGCTGATGCGAAGGCGATTCGATGAAGCCGATGTCGAGCATGTGCTCGGCCACCCGCGTCTCGATGGTCTCGGAGTTGGCGACGATCAGGCGCGGCCGCACGTCCGGGTGCGCCGACTTGAACTCGCCAAGGATGCTGGGCAGCATGAAATCGGCGATGGTGGTGGACGCCCCCACCAGCAGCGAGCCGCCGATCTCGCCGGTCATTTCCGCCAGGCGCACGTCCATCTCGGACGCCAGGCTCAGGATGCGTTCGGCATAGGCGAGGACGATTTCCCCGGCCGGGGTCAAGGTGATGCGGCCATGGCCGCGATCGAACAGCCGGGTATTGAAGTGCTCCTCCAACTGCTTGACTTGAAAGGTCACCGCCGGCTGGGTCATGAAGAGGATTTCCGCCGCCTTGGTGAATGACAACTGCTTGGCGACGGCATGAAACACCTGCAGCCTGCGATCAGCCATGAGACGCTCCCTCGCGAACGCGATCCATTAGTTCCACCGAATATTCAAACACAGATCATTCGCATAAGGTAGCCTGATGTCGTGTTTTTTCGCCAAGCCGCCGGCGGTGGATTGGCCGTGTTCCTTTCGTGGTATAAAACGCCGGCCCATGAGCCTCGGCTTCTACATCATCATGGCGGCGCAGTTCTTTTCTGCGCTCGCCGACAATGCCCTGCTGATCGCTGCCATCGCCATCCTGCGCGACCTGCACGCCCCGGCCGAATACGAGCCGCTCCTGAAAACCTGCTTCACCGTTTCCTATGTCGTGCTGGCCGCTTTCGTCGGCGCCTTTGCCGACTCCATGCCCAAGTGGCGCGTCATGTTCATCAGCAACGGCATCAAGATCCTCGGCTGCGGCCTGATGTTCCTCGATGTCCATCCGCTGGTGGCCTATGCGGTGGTGGGCCTCGGCGCCGCCGCCTATTCTCCGGCCAAGTACGGCATCCTGACCGAGTACCTGCCGCACCGGCTGCTGGTGGTCGCCAACGGCTGGATCGAAGGACTGACCGTGGTGGCCATCATCCTCGGCGTCGTCCTCGGCGGCATGATGATCAAGCCGGACATCGCCAATGCGCTGCTCTCCTTCGACTTTCCCGTCATCGATACCGGCATCGACACCATCGCCGAGATGAACCTGCTGATCATCGGGGCGCTCTATCTCGTCGCGGCGTTCTTCAACCTCTACGTCCCCGACACCGGCGTCGATCACAAGCCGCTCAAGAAGAACCCCTTGTACCTGCTGCACGAATTCAACCATTGCCTGAAGCTGCTGTGGCGCGACAAGCTCGGCCAGATCTCGCTGGCCGTGACGACGCTGTTCTGGGGCGCCGGCGCCACGCTGCAATTCATCGTCATCGAATGGGCCAAGGTGGCCCTGAATCTCGATCTATCCAAGGCCAGCATGCTGCAAGGCATCGTCGCCATCGGCGTCGCCATCGGCGCCGCGCTGGCCGCCCGGATGATCTCGCTGCGCAAATCGGTGCGCGTCATCCCGCTCGGCATCGCCATGGGCCTGGGCGTGATCCTCATGATCTTCGTGCGCGACATGTGGCTGGCGGTACCGCTGTTGGTGGTCGTCGGCGCCTTCTCGGGCTTCTTCGTGGTGCCGATGAACGCCCTGCTCCAGCACCGCGGCCATATCCTGATGGGCGCCGGCCATTCGATCGCAGTGCAGAATTTCAACGAGAACCTGTCGATCCTGATCATGACCAGCATTTATTCGCTGCTGGTCAAGGTGGGGCTGTCCATCTACGAGGTCATCGTCCTGTTCGGCCTGTTCGTCGCCGGCACCATGTGGCTGGTGCGGCGGCGCCATCAGCTGAACCAGCGCCAGCACGACGACGTGGCCCATCTGGAAGACCGCACCCACTAAGCGTTGATCGGCCAGGTCCGCCTAGAGCATTCTCGGCCGGTCGTCCAGCTCGTTCGGATTGTCGTCGCGGCGTGCCGGAAAATGCGCGCGCAGCAGCTGCGTGGCGCCGTCGATCGCTTCCAGCGTGCCGCGCCGCCAGGCGCCCTGGCGGAACGACGCTTCCATTGCCCGGCAAAGGCGATCCCACGCGGCCTGCTCGACCCGTTCGGCAATGCCGCGGTCGGCCAGAATCTCGACGCGGCGGTCGAGCAGTTGCACATAGATCAGGATACCGCTGGCTTCGCGCGTCGCGCCGACGCCGAAGCGGGAAAACAGTTGTATCGCGCGCTGGCGCGCCGACGTGCCGCGAAGACTGACGCTCACCGGCATCGGGCCCTCGACCACCAGGCATAGCTCGCCGCGATGCCAGCGCTCCGACGCGGCGATCGCGGCATGGATCGCCTTGCGGTCGGCGGCCCGGAACACGCGCCGCGCCCACCAGCCGGGAACCATCAAATGCTTGAGCAGGCGAAGGCCATCCATTCACCAGCTCCCCGAAGCGCCGCCGCCGCCGAAACTGCCGCCGCCCCCGGAAAAACCGCCGCCGCCACCGCTGCTCCAGCCGCCGCCGCGGCCGCCCGAGGAAAATCCGCCGCCGCCGAGGCCGCCGCCGCGCATGAACGACAACAGGAACGCCACCAGCGCCGCAATGGCCGCGACCATTCCGTTGCCGAACGCCCACCAGGCCGCCGCGCCGGCCAGCGCGGCCGCGATCAGCGAGCCGGCCAGGCCGAGCAGCGCGTGCAGGAAGCCCGCCGTGAAGATTGCGCCGAAGACCAGAAAGACGCCGCCGTTGTCTTCGTTGGCGGCCGCCGGGGCCGGCTGGGGCGCGGGCAGGCTTTCGCCGCGGATCAGCCCGCCCAGCGCGGCCATGGCGGCCTCGAGACCACCGGCGAAATCCCCTTCCCGGAAACGGGGAGCCATGTTCTCCGCAACGATGCGCTTGGCCAGCGCGTCCGGGATCGCGCCTTCGAGGCCGTAGCCCACTTCGATGCGCATCTTGCGGTCGTCCTTGGCGACGATGACGATGACGCCGTCGCTGGTGCCTTTGCGGCCGATCTGCCACACCTCGGCGAGCCGGATGCCGAACTGCTCGATGGTCTCCGGCTGCGTCGTCGGCAGCAGCAGGATCGCCACTTGCGCACCCTTGTCGCGCTCGATCGCCGCCGCCGCGTTCTCCAGAGTCGTCCGCTGCGCCGGTGTCAGCGTGCCCGTGAGGTCGGTGACGCGCGCCGAAAGCGCCGGAATGGCGACGAACGCCGCCGCCCCGCCGTGAACGGGCAGAATCAGGCAGAAGAGCGCCGCCAGCCAGCGCAGCATCGGCAGGCGGCTACTTGGCGGCCGGCGCGGTGTCGAACCTGACTTGCGGCGGCGTGGCGATGGCCTTCTCGTCCTCGACCGTGAAATTGGCCTTGGTCTTCCAGCCCATCACCATCGCCGTCAGGTTGTTCGGGAAAGTGCGCACCGAGATGTTGTAGGCCTTGACTGCGTCGATGTAGCGGTTGCGCGCCACGGTGATGCGGTTCTCGGTACCTTCCAGTTGCGCCTGCAGATCGCGGAAGCTGGCGTCGGCCTTGAGGTTGGGATAGTTCTCGGCGACGACCAGCAGCCGCGCCAGCGCGCTCGACAGTTCGCCCTGCGCCTTCTGGAACTTGGCGAAGGCCGCTTCGTCATTGACCAGCTCCGGCGTCGCCTTGATGCCGGCCACGTTGGCGCGCGCTTCGGTCACTTTCGTCAGCACTTCCTTTTCGTGCGCGGCGTAGCCCTGCACCACGGAAACCAGATTGGGAATGAGATCGGCGCGGCGCTTGTACTGGTTCAGCACCTCGGACCAGGCGGCATTGACGCCCTCGTCGTTGATCTGGATCTGGTTGTAGCCGCAGCCGGACAGCAGCGCGGCGGCGAAGGCGAGAATTGCAAGCAGGCGTGGGGTCATGTGGATCTCCTCGGGCGAATGATGCCGGATGGCTATGCTACTTCACGTCGGGCTCGAAAAATACCCAGTGGGCCGATCGGAATTCGGCCTGGATGCGTTCCTCGACGACGTTGATGCGGCGGACCATTTCCGCGCCGCTGATCGACTCCGCCTCGGCCATGCGGGCCTTGACGGCAATGATGATGCGCTCGCCCCAGGCCAGCGTGATGACCTTGAACACCTGCGCGACTTCCGGTTGGGCGGCGATGAAAGCCTCGATGGCGGCGCGCTGCTCCGGATCGGCCGATTCGCCGACGATCAGGCCCTTGACCTCGATCATGATGGCGACGGCGACGACCATCAGCACGGCGCCGACCGACAAGGTGCCGAGCGCGTCCCAGAGCGGGTTGCCGGTTGCCACGGCGGCGGCGACGGCAAGGAAGGCGAGCACCAGGCCGGCCAGCGCGGCGATGTCCTCGCCGGCGACGACCATCAGCTCCGACTGCCGCGATTCCCGGAACCAGCGCAGGAAGCGCTTGCCGCCCGCGACCTTGCGGATCTCGCGCATGGCGCCGGCGAGCGAGAACGCTTCCAGCACCACGGCGACGCCCAGCACGGCCATGGCGATCAGCCCGTTCTGCAGCGGCTGCGGATGCCGCCAGCGCTCGATGCCTTCATAGACCGAAAAGGCGCCGCCCATGAAGAACAGCAGCAGCGCCACCACCATCGCCCAGAAGTAGGCGGCGCGATGATGGCCGAGCGGATGATCCGGCGATTCCGGGCGCTTGGCCTCGCGCATGCCGAGCAGCAGCAGCAGCTGGTTGGCGCAGTCGGCGGTCGAATGGATGGCCTCGGCCAACATGGAGCCGGACCCGGTCCAGGCCGCGGCGGCGAATTTCGCGACCGCAATGCCGAAGTTCGCGCCCAGCGCGTAAAGAATGGCCCTGACGGAACCTTCCTGCCCGTGCGACATCTAGCGTCCTTTCATGGTCCGGCGCATGAAGCAAAGGTCTTCCCAGGCCTTGGCCTTGTCCGGCAGGTTGCGCAGCAGGTAGGCCGGATGGTAGGTGACGATCAGCGGCACGCCGGCGAAGTCGAAGACGCGGCCGCGCGCCGAGGCGATTTTCACTTCGCGCTGCAGCAGCGTCTGCGCGGCCGGCCGGCCGAGCGCGACGATCAGCTTTGGCCGGATCAGCGCGATCTGCCTTTCCAGGTAGGGCCAGCAGGCGGCCGTCTCCTCGGCCTCGGGCGTGCGGTTGTTGGGCGGCCGGCACTTCACCGCGTTGGCGATATAGACGCCGCCGCCTTCGCCGTCGCCCTGCCCGGGGCCGCGCTTCAGGTCGATGGCGGCCAGCATGGCGTCGAGCAGCTTGCCGGCCTGGCCGACGAACGGCTCGCCGCGCTCGTCCTCCTCCGCCCCCGGCCCCTCGCCAATGAACAGCCAGTCGGCCTCCTGGTCGCCGACGCCCAGCACCGCCTGCTTGCGCGCCTGGCACAAGCCGCAGGCGCGGCATCCGGCCACCGCAGACTTGAGTTCGTCCCAGTCCATGCGGGCGATCGCCGCCTGGCGGTCGCCGGCGTCGGCGCGGGCGGTTTCCTCGAAAGTCAGCCGTGGCGGCACGCCGGTCTCAGTCGCCTCAGCCGCCAGGGGCAGCTCGGGCAGCGGCGCGGGCGGCGGCGCGGCATCGACGGCCCTCTCCCGCAGTCGCCAGACCGGGCCGAGGCCGAGTTCGCGGATCAGCGTCTCGCGCTTCACAGGTCCCCCGCCATGACGATGGCGTCCTCGCGGCCCCCCTGGTCGGCAGGGCCCGGGTAGTAGCCCTTGCGGCGACCGATCGGCGCGAAGCCGAAACTTCGATACAAAGCCTGCGCCGGCGCGTTGCTCGGCCGCACTTCCAGCAGCATGCGCGTGGCGCCGTGGCCGCGCGCCACCGCCATCGCATGGCGCAACAGCTCGCCGCCCAGACCCTGGCGCTGCCGCTCCGGCACGATGGTGATGTTGAGCAGATGCGCTTCGTCCACGGCCATCATCATCACCGCATGGCCGACCAAGACGCCGCCCTGGCGGCACACCCACATGCCGTGGCCGGCCTTGAGCGAATCGACGAAGTTGCCGCGCGTCCAGGGGAAGGCGTAGCTGCGCTGCTCGGCCGCCGCGACCGCATCGACATCCGCGTCGCACATGGGCGCGACGTCGAGCCGCGACGCCAGCACGGCGGCCACTATTTCAAGCCTCCGCGCGCCAGGCGCTCCGCCGTCGTCAGCGCCACCTTGTCGCGCACGTAGCGCGGCGCCGCCAGCGCCGCGTCCATGCCCGCGCCGTCCGCCAATTTCGGGGCGGCCAAGCGCGCCACTGCGGCCGCCGTCGGCCGCAGTTCCGGGCGGCGGGTTCGCAAGGCCGGCAGACGCGCCGCATAGGAGGCAAACCCGTCGCCGCAGCCCACCCAGTCGTCGCCCTCGGGCAAGGGCACCCGTTCCGGCGGACAAACCTTCGGCGCCAGAATCTCGACGCCCCGATCGTAGGCGGCGACGTAAACCTCGTTCATGCGCGCATCGAGGCAGACATAAGCCCGGGCCTCGCCGCTGGCCAACGCCAGCGCCGCCAGGGAATCGACGCCGATCACCGGCCGGTCGAGACCAAACGCCAGGCCCTGGGCGCAGCCGGCCGCCAGCCGCACCCCGGTGAAGCTGCCCGGGCCGGCGCCGAACGCGATGGCGTCGAGCGCCGTCATCGCGATGCCGGCCTCGTCCAGCAGGGCCAGCGCGGCGGGCAACAGCCATGCCGACCCGCCGTTGGGCAGTTCGATGGCATTTTCGGCGACAACGCCGTCATCCCAGTAGGCAACGGAAAGTCGGTGGGTGGCGGTTTCGAGGGCAAGCACGCGCATGCCGGGCATTTTACCGGCGACGACCCGCGCGCGCGGCGCGGCTTACGGCGGCGGCGGATAGGGCGGCGGCGGATAGGGCGGCGGATCGGTTCGCCGCGGGTAGGCCGAAGGCGGATAGCCGGGCGGCGGCTGTCGATACAGGCCTTCGCGGGCGCTGCGGATGTCCTCGCGCAGTTGCCGGCGCTCCTCGGGCGACAGACGGCCGAAATAAGGCGCATCCGGATGAGCTTCGCGCTCCTGACGCCGAAGCTCGCGCATCCGCATGCGCTCCTCCCGGCGTTCCTCGAAGTCCGGTGGCGGGCCGTCCGG
>JAGVUA010000162.1 GCA_019136545.1 Betaproteobacteria bacterium | reverse complement strand
CGCGAACTTCTCTTTGGTTGCTTCGTTGGTGATCACCGCGCCGTTGTTCATCTCGCTGCCCGTGGCAGCCAACGTCAGGATGTCGAACACCGGCAGCGCATCGGCGATGGGGGCTGTGCCGAGGAACAGGTTCCACACGTCGCCGTCGTAAAGAACGCCGGCGGCAATCGCCTTGGCGCTGTCGAGCACCGAACCGCCGCCGACGCTGAGGATGGCACCGACCTGCTGGACGCGCGCGAGCGCAATGGCTTCCCTTACCTTCGAGAGAACAGGATTGCTGACGATGCCGCCACATTCGACGAACTCGATGCCGTGCGCGCCGAGGCTCTTGATCACGACGGCGAACAGGCCGTCGCGCTTGATGCGGTCGCTGCCAAAGCAGAGCAGCACCTTTTTGATGCCATGCTCGGCGAGATGCTGGCCGACGAACTGCTCCTTGCCCGTGCCGAACTCGATTCTGGTCGGGTTGTGGAAGCTGAAATTGTCCATGGAGTTCTCCTGGGTGATGGCGAGACGCTATCGATGGACTGCACTTTAGACTTCAGATAAACATTAAACTATGGCATTTTTTAGGGAATCATTTACAACCAATAGATGTGAATAGGGATGGGCCATGGCGATCAACGAACTGCGTTCCATCACCACCTTCGTACGCACGGTTGAACTGGGTAGCCTGAGTAAAGCTGCGGTGGCGCAGCAAATCTCGCCGCAGGCCGCCAGCAAGGCGCTCGGGCAACTGGAGCAGTACTTGGGCGTGCGCCTGTTTCACCGAACCACCCGCAGCATGTCGCTGACCGAGGAAGGGCAGCGTTTCTTCGAGGCCGCCAAGCCTTCGCTGAGCAGCCTCCAGCAGGCGTTGTCTGCCGCCCGGCAGACCCAGGAAGACCTGGCCGGTCCATTGCGCATTGTCGGGCCGCGTACGGTTCTGCAACCGGTCATCGGGCCGGTGCTGGACGAGTATTGCCGGCTCTATCCCGAGGTGCAGCCCGACGTCCAACTCGATGATCGTGTCGGCAACTGGGTCGAGGATCGGGTGGATGTCGGCTTTCGTCTCGGCAATCCGCCGGAAGAAGGCCTGATCGCACGCCGCCTGTTTGCGATGCAGTTGATCATCTGCGCGGCCCCGACCTATTTGCGCAAGTACGGGACACCGCAAAGCCTGTACGAATTGGACGCGCACCGTTGCAGTGGATTTCGGCGGTCCAGCGACGGACGCGTTGCGCCCTGGCGGGTGAGCGTGGGCGACAGCATGCAGGACCAGAACATTCGTCCAAGTTTTTCGACCAATGACGAAGCTTTCGAATTGCGCGCGGTCCTTGCCGGCGAAGTCATTGGCCAACTCGCCGGTCCCACGGCAGCGGCGCTCATTCGTTCAGGGCGTCTCGTGCCGTTGCTGCTTGAACACATGACCGACAACTTCAGCTTGTTCGTTTACTACGGCAGCCGCGTGGCCCAACCCGCCCGGGTGCGACGCTTCCTCGATCTGGTCATCGAGCGGCTGGTGGATAGCGCTGACTTCGTGTTGAGCAAGGATGAACTGGCGACGGCAGCCGGTCGCTTTCAGCGTGGAACGGACGTTTGGATGCCGGCTTCTGAGAATCCCTAATCGTCTGCTTGTCGTTGCGATGACCGCCGTCCCGCCAGCGCTGACTTTCAGGCCGTGACGAACCCTGGCAGCTTCGCGGCCTTCGCGTCGAAAGTGACGGTGGCTGTGCAGCCCATACGTCGGTTTTGGGCACCGATGAGGCAGTCGGCGAAGTTGGCGGTGGCGTCCTTCCAGAGGTAGAGGGCTTCCTCGATAGTGGGTTCGTTTTCGAAGCGCAGGTCGTCGGTGTCGAGCAGGCTGGTGAAGACGCCGAGAATTTCAGGTTTGGTCAGACTGTAGCGGCTACGCAGTACCCATTCAGTTTCCAGCAGCACGAGCAGGCCGATGCAGACGGGGCGGCCGGCGGCGGTTTCGCGGCGGATGAGCTTGCGCGCCTTCTCGAATTGCGTCTCGTCGTCCCGCACCAGGTAGCGGATGAGGACGTTGGTATCCAGCCCGAGCATCAGGGCGCCATATGCTCGACGGGAACGGCCTTGCGGCCTTTCTTGTGCAGCAGGCCGGCGAGATCGGTGGCGCGCTTGGTCTTGACGCGCATGACGACGGTGCCATCCGGCATCAGGGTGAAGGTCATGCGGTCGCCCGGCTTGATGCCGAGGCTGTCCCGGATTTCCTTGGGGATGGTGGTCTGGCCCTTGCTGGTCAGCGTGGCAGCGGTCGGCATGGCGGTCTCCTTGTTCCTTACTTTTTTCATTTTAGTAAGAATCGTTCGGCATGGCAATCGCGCCGCCCCATTGCGGAACGAGACATGTTGCCCAAATTCCCAGCTTTCCCCGGCATCGCCGGTCCCGTGGTCACGATCGTTATGGACGGGTGCCCTGTCATTCAGAAAGAGCCGAGGATGATCCTCGGCTCTTTTTTTCAAGAGGCTCTGAAGTTGACAAACATGGCCAATATGTTGACAATCAATATCATGGAGGTTGATAAATGAGCAAGGTTCGGGCGGGTGGTGAACCGGTACGCAAGTTCCTGATTGACAACATTGACGCTCATCCGGCAGACGTCGTAAAGATGGCTAGCGAGGAGTTCGACTATTCAAGGCAGGCTGTTCACAAGCATCTGAAGCGACTGGTTGACGAGGGCGCAGTTCTGGTTACCGGGAAGACGCGCAGCAAGCGCTATAGGCTTGCTCCACTGCTGGAATGGACGAACCAGTACGAAGTTACACGTGGACTGGCAGAGGATACGGTATGGCGCAGTGATGTATCGCCATTGTTGGGGAAGCTGCCAGACAATGTGCTGAACATTTGGCATTACGGTTTTACGGAAATGTTCAACAATGTCATCGACCACTCTGGGGCAAGCCATGTGATCGTCACCATACGAAAGACGGCGGCGTCCACAAGAATAGAGATTTACGACGACGGTATCGGAATTTTCAAGAAGATCCAGGCGGCACTCGGCCTTGTGGATGAAAGGCACTCGGTTCTGGAGCTTGCAAAGGGGAAGTTCACAACGGATCCGGCAAATCACTCCGGAGAAGGAATTTTCTTCTCGTCGCGGATGTTCGACGAGTTCGATATTCTCTCCGGTGAGGTTTTCTTCTCACACGAGTTCGACAAGAAGGAGGATTGGATTCTCCAGGGGAGTAAACCTCGCGGCGGTACACAAGTGACGATGTTGCTGCATAACCATACCGCGCGAACCACAAAGAAAGTCTTTGACAAGTTCTCCTCGGGTGAGGACTACGGATTCAACACGACAGTAGTACCCGTAAAGTTAATGCGATACGGAGATGACAACCTGGTTTCTCGATCTCAAGCGAAGCGACTCTTGGCACGAATAGATAGATTCAAAGTCGTGATGCTCGATTTTGCCGGTGTCGCATCAATTGGGCAGGCTTTCGCAGATGAGGTGTTTCGCGTCTTCAGGATCAAACATCCGGAAGTTGAACTGGTTCCGATACATGCCTCGTCTGAGGTCAAGAGAATGATCTCTCGTGCAATTTCGTTGGCAGCCGAATCTGGCGACATCGACACCTAACGGCTCATGATCGGCGACTATCCGGGAACGCCCCCAAAGGCGGTTCCTGGCCGCTTGTCGCTGTCCCGCCAGCGACGACTACTTTGCGGGCCGTCGCGTTTTGCACTGCAAAATGCGAAAATTCGCCTAGCGCAAATCCATTTTCGCGGAGCGGAACATGCTGGCCAAATCCTCAGTCTTTCCCGGTATCGCCGGCCCGGTGGTCACCATCGTCATGGACGGCTACGGCCTGGCGAAGACGGATGTCGGCAGCGCCATCGCCGCGGCGCGCCAACCGACCCTCGACCGCCTGTTTGCGCAATACCCGAACGTGCGCCTGCTGGCCCACGGCAAGGCGGTCGGCATGCCGTCCGACGACGACATGGGCAACTCCGAGGTCGGCCACAACGCGATCGGGGCAGGCCAGGTCTATGCCCAGGGCGCGGCGCTGGTCGCCGACGCCATCGCTTCCGGTTCGATCTGGGTGGGCCAGGCTTGGCGCGAGATCGTCGCCGGCGCGAAAAATGGTGAACGCGCTGGGCGGGGCGTGATTCATTTTCTCGGCCTGTTTTCCGACGGCAATGTCCATAGCCACATCGACCACCTCAAGGCGCTGGTGGCGCGCGCGAAAAAAGAAGGCATCCGCACGGTGCGCGTCCATGTGCTGCTCGACGGCCGCGACGTGCCCGAGACCAGTGCGCTCGATTATGTGGTGCCTTTCGAAGCCTTCCTGGCCGGCCTGAACGACGCCGATTTCGATGCGCGCATCGCTTCCGGCGGCGGCCGCCAGAACATCACCATGGACCGCTACGAGGCCAACTGGGCGATGGTGGAGCGGGGCTGGCATGTGCACGTGCTCGGCGAGGGCGAGCAGTATCCCGACTGCGCCACCGCCATCAAGGCCCTGCGCGACAAGCACCCCGGCACCATCGACCAGGACCTGCCGCCCTTCGTGATCGCCGCGGGCGGCAAGCCGGTCGGCACCATCGAGGACGGCGATGCGGTGGTCTTCTTCAATTTCCGCGGCGACCGCGCCATCGAGATCACGCGCGCTTTCGAGGAGGCGGCCTTCGACAAGTTCGACCGCGTGCGCTTTCCGCAGATCACCTATGCCGGCATGCTGCAATACGACGGCGATCTCAAGCTGCCCAAACGCTTCCTGGTCGATCCACCGGCGATCCGCGATACGACCGGCGAATGGTTCGCCAAGTCGGGGATCCAACAGTTCGCCTGTTCGGAGACGCAGAAGTTCGGCCACGTCACTTATTTCTGGAACGGCAACCGCTCCGGCAAGTTCGAAGGCGAGACCTGGCAGGAAGTGCCGAGCGACGTGGTGCCCTTCGAGCAGCGGCCGTGGATGAAGGCCGCCGAGATTACCGATGCGATGATCGCGGCGCTTAAGCGCGGCCAGTATCGGACCCTGCGCTGCAATTTTGCGAATGGCGATATGGTCGGCCATACCGGCAACTTCCGCGCTGCGACCATGGCCATCGAAGCGGTCGACCTCGCCCTGGCGCGCCTGCTGCCGGCCATCGATGCCGCCGGCGGCGTCGCGCTGGTGACGGCCGACCACGGCAATGCCGACGAGATGGTCGAGATCGACAAGAAGACCGGCCAGCCGGCCACCAACAAGGACGGCAGCGTCAAGGCCAAGACCTCGCATACCCTGAATCCCGTGCCGCTGATCCTTTACGACAACGTCAGCGGCGGCCGGCTGGGACTGAAGCAGACCGCGACCGCGGGGCTGTCCAACATCGCGGCCACCACCGCCAACCTGCTCGGTTTAGAGAAGCACGCGAGTTGGGACGAAAGCCTGCTGACCGTGAAGTAAGCGATCGGGCCGGGCAGGCGCGGCTCATCGGGCTGCCGCCGCTCATCGGACCGGGCGCACGCGTGCTCGTGCTGGGCTCGTTTCCTTCCGAAGCTTCGCTGGCGGCCAGGCATTACTACGCCCACCGGCAGAACCAGTTCTGGCGCATCCTCGGCGCAGTGATCGGCCAGCCGCTGACCGAGTTGGATTACGCCGCCAAGCAGGCGGCGGTGCAGGCGGCCGGCATCGCCATCTGGGACGTGTACGCCGCCTGCGAGCGCGCCGGCAGCCTCGACAGTGCGATCCGCAATGCGCAGCCGAACGACTTTGCCGGGCTGCGAAAGTCAGCCGTGGCGCTGCGCCGCATCTGCTTCAACGGCCAGGCCGCCGGGCGCTTCGCACCGCAATTCACCGCGCTCGGCTACGAGGCGCTGATCCTGCCCTCGACCAGCCCGGCGAATGCAAGCTGGTCGTTCGAACGCAAGCTGTCGGCCTGGCGCGCAGCCTTGGCGGAGTAGTCGCGGGCCGCGGCAGGCATTGCCCGTCCGCGTTTCTCGGTGCATGATTGTCCGCCATGCTGACGTTGCCCAATCTCATCACCGTTGCGCGCATTCTGCTGATTCCGGTGGTGGCCTTCCTGCTGCTCGATCACGACTACGCGACGGCGTGCGGCGTGTTCGTCGCCGCGGCGGTGGGCGACTGGCTCGACGGTTTCCTGGCCCGGCGCCTGAACCAGATGTCCCAACTCGGCGCCGTGCTCGACCCGATCGCCGACAAGATGACCATGATGATCGTCGCCATTCTGCTGGCGGCGCAAGGCTTGCTGCCGATCTGGCTGGCGGTGGTGATCGTGCTGCGCGACGCCATCATCGTCGCCGGCGCCGTCGCTTATCGTTTCGTCGTCGGCTACATCGAAATGGCGCCGACGCGGCTGTCGAAGGCCAATACCTTCCTGGAGTTCGGCGTGCTCGCGCTGGTGATGGCGCAGGCGGGGCTACTGGTCGAGGCACAAGCCTGGCTGGCACCGCTGTTCGTGCTGCTGTTCGCACTGGTGCTCGTCTCGGGCATCCACTACGTCTGGATCTGGCGCCGCAAGGCGATCGACGAAGCGTCGCGGCGCTGATCCGGCGTCCACGGGGCGAATCCTGGAATACACTCGTCCCGACCCAATCATCGTCTGAAAGGTATCGTTCATGTCTCGTCATTCCGACGGCCGGCGCGTGGCGCTGGTCACGGGCGCCAACCGGGGTATCGGGCTGGCGGTTTGCCGGCAGCTCGCCGAGCAAGGTGTCGTCGTCCTGCTGGGCGCCCGCGACGCGGCCGCCGGCGATGCCGCGGCCCGGACCCTGCAGGCCGATGGCCTGGCGGTGCGCGCCATGGTCATCGACACGGAGAACCCGGATACGTTCGATGCCGCGCGCGACGCCATCGACCGCGCATTCGGCAGGCTGGATATCCTGGTGAACAACATCGGCATCGGTTGCGACTGGGCCTACACCGCAGCCAACGTGCCGATGCGCCTGTTGCGGGACACCTTCGAGATCAACTTTTTCTCGGTGGTGGATTTGACCCAGCGCTTGCTGCCGCTCATCGAGAAAAGTCCGGCCGGACGCATCGTGAACCAGTCGAGCGCCATCGGTTCCCTGGCGGGACACGCGACGCCGGCATCCTGGGCGACGGGCGATCGTCCACTGGCCTACAGCGCCAGCAAGACCGCCCTCAACGCGTTTACGCTCCATCTGGCTTGCGCGCTCAGGGACACGCCGATCAAGGTCAACGCCGCACATCCGGGCATCGTCAAGACCGATCCCAATCCCAACGGCCTGATCGGTCCGGAAGAGGGGGCGCAGACCGCGGTGGCGCTTGCGCTGCTGCCCGACGACGGCCCGACGGGCGGGTTTTTCCACCAGGGAGAATCCGTGCCCTGGTGAGGGGGCTTGGCACGCCGGCGTCAGCGGCCGGCGTTCACTCCTTGACGATCTGGCACATCAAGCCCTTCAGGTTGGTCGCGCCCATGCCGGGATCGAGCGGCGGCGCATCGTCGGTGAGCACGTTGATGTTCGATTCGCTCCAGCCGTAATCGGGCGGCCCTTGCTCGGGGAACCACCAACCGAACTCGGCGCTGACGACGCGCGGATCGACGCCGTCGAACACCCGGGCGCGCATGCGCACTTCCCCGCGCGGACTGCGGATGCGCACCCAGTCGCCATCGGCGATGCCTCGGGCAGCGGCGGCTTCCGGGTGGATTTCCACCAGCGGATCGGGATGGGTCTTGCGCAGGGTCGGCGACTGGCGATGTTCCGAACCGAAGTAATTGAAGATCCGCGTGCCGGTGGTGAGGATCAGCGGATATTGCGCGACGAACGCCGGCTCGCGCGCCGGGCTTTCGGGCGGCTCGACGAAACCGGGCAGCGGGTCGTAGCCCCAGTCGGCATATTGCTGGAGGAAGAGGTCCAGCTTGCCGCTCGCTGACCGGAATCCCTGGCTTTCATGCTTGCGATAGACCGGCTTGTTCTGCAGCCAGGGCATCTGCTTGAACTGCCGCCAGGTGACGCCGGCGGGCGCGAGGATGTAATCGAGCGAGTCCTCGTAGCTTTCCCAGAACTGGTCGGCGAAGCCGAGCTTGCGACCGAGGTCGTTGAGAATGACGTGATCGGAGCGCGCCTCGCCAGCCGGTTCGACCACCTTGTTGCGCGGGAAAACGTAGCCGTGCACTTTCCAGTATTCGGCGACGTTGTCGTGCTCCAGCCAGGTCGCGGCGGGCAGCACGATGTCGGCAAGTTCGGTGGTCGGGGTGCGGAAGATGTCCGTCGCGACGAAGAACTCGATGCGCTTGGCGAGAATCTCGTGTACGCGCCGCGCATTTTCACGCGCCATCAGGCTGTTGCTGGCGAACACCACCAGCGAGCGCACTTGATAAGGGTCGCCTTTCTCGATGGCATCCCAGACCACATGGGGCGTGATGCGGTTGATGGTGGCGCCCAGCCGGTAGCGAGCGGCGCCGAGCATCTTGGCGCGCTGCTGTTCCGGCAAGGCATCGAACAGCGAAAACTTGGCGCGCGGCACGCCGGGCGGAATGCCGAAGATGACATTGCCGCCGGGCACGTCGAGGTTGCCGGTCAGCGCCACCAGATAGATCAGGGCGCGGTCGGCGTCCACGCAATTGACGTTCTGCTCGACGCCGACGCCCCACTGCAATGCCGCCGGCTTGGTGGTCGCATAAAGACGCGCCGCCGCGACGATCTGCGCGGCCGGCACCCAGGTGATGCGTTCGACGACCTCGGGCGGATAGTCTTCCAGGCGCCGGCAGAACGGCTCGAAGCCCGTGGTGTGCCTGGCGACGAAGTCGCGGTCGTACAGGCCTTCCTTGACGATCACGTGCAGCATGCCCAGCGCCAGCGCCGAATCGGTGCCCGGCCGCACTTGCAGCCACAGTTCGGCCTTGTCGGTGAGGCGGTTGCGGCGCGGATCGACCACGATCATGCGGGTGCCGGCCTGCATGGTCTTGGCCAGGTTGATGCCCTTGTTCTCGTCCGGATTCGAGATCAGGTGATTGCTGCCCCAGACCAGCACGCACTTCGGGTGATTGTCGTAGTCGACCAGCGGAATTTCCATGCCGAGCGCCTTGCACACGGCGATGCGCGGTAGATAGCACATATGGCCGGGCGTCAGGACGTTCGGCGTGCCGAACAGATTGGCGACCCGATAAAGGAAGCGGTGGAAATCGCGCCCCGTACCATGACCGAACACCACCGATTCGGCACCGGATTCGGCCTTGATGCGATTCAGCCGCTCGGCGACGATGCCGAGCGCCTCATCCCATGACAGTCGCCGCCACTTGCCCTCGCCGCGTGCGCCAGTCCTTTGCATCGGATACAGCAGCCGATCGGGATGGTGTTGCAGCTCGATGGCCGCGTGGGCTTTCTTGCAGGTGTAGCCTTTGCTGATCGGATGTTCCCAGTCGGCGTAGATCTTCGCCGGCTGGCCATCGTCGACGGCGACATACACGCCGCAGCCGCCGTGACCGCAGGCGCGGCAGATGGTCATGATGCGTTCTTGTGCGTTGTTCATGTCTGCCTCTTCCACTGGCGGGTCGTTCGGGAACGGGGTGGCGCGGCTTAACGCGACTGTAGCGTCGAAGCCAGGTTCGGAGTTTGACCACGCGTGAAATGGCGGTAGTCGGAGCGCGCAAAGCGGCCCGTTCCCCGATGCGGCCGGAGGGGGCGATGGCAAGCGCCTTCGGGAAAACTCAAGCCGAACGAGAGGGGAATTTGGCCGCATACTTGCGTTTATCGGCCTGCCGCGAAAGGAGCAGGATGAGCACTGAAACCTGCTCAGGAGGTGACAGCCGTGATCATCCAGTCCGTCGAACTCGTTGCCCTGCCCAATGCGCCTGCCTACCAGAACAAGATCTACCGGGCCCACCTGGACACCGGCGAGGATATCGACCTCTTTCAGCAACACTGGGACGTGCTGCTGCCACCGGAATCCCTGGTCGGGCTGACGCCCGAGCAGGCCCGCAAGAAGCGCACGGAAAAAATGCTGTCGGTGGCCGCCGGCCACCACTGACCGGACCCGGAAACCGGAAGGGAAGAGGCCCTAGCCCTGAGGGGGCTTGTTGGCGGGGCGCGGCCGGCGCTTGTTACCGCCACCGCCGCCGCCTTTGTTGTCGCCTTTGGGCGGATGTTTTTTCTGCTGGAAATGCCTGCCGCCGCCCCCGGGGGGCAGGCCGACCGGGCCGGGCGTGCTGCCAGGATGGACGCGGTTGCCCGGCGCGAGCTGGATTTCCAGTTCGTTGATTTCATCCCATTGCTCGTCGCTGCGATCGCGCTCGGGAACGGACAACAATTCGCGCAGGCGCCGGCGCGGATCGACGCTTGGCGCTACCAGCGTGGTGACGGCGGGTTGCGGCGGCGTCTGGCCGGCGGCCGCGGCGGGCTCGCTGGCGCCGGATTCGGCGTTTTCCTGAGTATCCTGGGGTTCGTGCTCTTGGGTCATCGGCGGATTATAACCGCAGGCCGGCCATCGGCGCGAGCGTCAGGCGCGGCGGGTCGCCGTGGCGACCGGTCAGCCTGCGGAGCGGGTTTCGAGGTGCTCCCAGCGTTCGAGGCAGGTCAGCAGTTCGGTTTCGATCGCCGC
>JAGVUA010000017.1 GCA_019136545.1 Betaproteobacteria bacterium | reverse complement strand
CCAGAGTGATATCAGGCTTCCGCTGCCGAGGATCGTCTTGTGGCAGTTGCTGGTACACGATCCTGGACGAACTCCCAACCAAACGCACAACGTGACTCGCCAACTCGAGCATAGAGAATTCAATGGGATTTCCAACGTTGACCGGCCCCGTCACTTCGGCCGGACTGTTCATCATTCGGATCATCCCGTCGATCAGATCATCGACATAACAAAAGCTGCGCGTTTGCGAACCGTCGCCGTAGATCGTGATCGGTTCTCCCCTAATGGCTTGCACAATGAAGTTGCTAACCACTCGTCCATCGTCCGGATTCATCCTCGGTCCGTAGGTATTGAAGATCCGCATGACCTTGATCTCGACCTTGTGTTGACGCCAGTAGTCAAAAAACAAGGTTTCCGCACAACGCTTCCCCTCGTCGTAGCAGCTACGAATGCCGATCGGATTGACCTTGCCCCAGTAGCTCTCGGGTTGCGGGTGCACCTCAGGATCTCCGTAGACCTCAGAAGTTGACGCCTGGAGAATCCTCGCCTTGACTCTCTTTGCCAGCCCGAGCATGTTGATGGCGCCATGGACGCTGGTCTTGGTCGTCTGCACCGGATCGAACTGATAATGTATCGGAGACGCAGGGCAAGCCAGGTTATAGATCTGATCAACTTCGACGTAGAGTGGAAACGTGACGTCATGGCGCATGACCTCGAATCGCGGATGCCCGACAAGATGTTCGATATTGCGCTTGCTGCCAGTGAAGTAATTGTCCACACACAATACGTCATTACCCGCCTCGACCAAGCGGTCACAAAGATGAGACCCCAGGAAACCTGCACCACCCGTTACAAGAATCTTCTTCAATGCAGCCCTCGTTTCATCAAAAGGTATGAAATCCGCAAAGTACCTAGACTTGCCAGTGCGTCAGTATTGCGGCGATGTGTCACCGATGGTTTGGGGGAGGACTATAGATCACATCGTTGTCGGCAATCAAAATATGCTCGCTGAGCGCCGCCAATATGCGTGACTGAAGGGTGAGCGAGCTTCGATACCCGAACGAAGTACAGAGCCCCAGGATGAGGTACACAATAGCCAACTGAGTTCGAAGCCGACTCATGACCGAGAACGGCCACCCAAGCTGCAGCAACTGAAGACGGTAATTCTTCCATATGCAGCATCCATGTGACCAAGATTACCGTCGCCGCGCCCCACCCAGAATCGACCCCAGTACGCCGCGAATAATCTCGCGCCCGACTTGCGAGCCGATGGCGCGCACGGCCGACTTGGCCATCGCTTCACCCAAGCCTTCGCGATGACCGCCACGCGGGCCGGTCGAGCCGCCGAGGATCTCGCCCAGACCACCAAGCCAGCCGCCGCCCGAGGCCGGCGCTTCGGCCGGGGCCGGTGCGCTCGGTTCAGGCGTGGTCGGAACACGCCCGCCCGGCGTGGGCTGTGCGTCCGGCGTCTGAGCTTGTGCTGGTGCCGCACCTTTGAGTTTCTCGTAGGCCGATTCACGATCCTGCGCCTGCTCGTAAACCCCATAGACCAGCGAGCCCTTGATCACGGCGGCACGCTCGTCCGCCGTCAGCGGCCCGATGCGCGAAGCCGGCGGCAGGATGAAGGCACGTTCGACAATGTTCGGTCGGCCTTTCTCGTCGAGGAAGGAGACCAGCGCTTCGCCGACGCCCAGCTCGGTGATCGCCTTGGCGGCATCGAAGGCCGGATTCGGACGCAGCGTCTCGGCCGCCGTTGCCACGGCTTTCTGGTCGCGCGGCGTGAAGGCGCGCAGGGCATGCTGCACGCGGTTGCCAAGCTGGCCGAGCACGGTATCTGGAATGTCGAGCGGGTTCTGCGTCACGAAGTAGACGCCGACGCCCTTGGAGCGGATCAGGCGTACCACCTGCTCGATCTTCTCCAGCAATGCGGGTGGCGCTTCGTTGAAGAGCAGATGCGCTTCGTCGAAGAAGAAGACCAGCTTCGGTTTGTCCACATCGCCGACTTCGGGCAACTGTTCGAAGAGCTCGGAGAGCAGCCAGAGCAGGAAGGTCGAGTAGAGGCGCGGCGAGCTCATCAGCTTGTCGGCGGCAAGGATATTGACGATGCCTTTGCCATTGTCCGTCTGCATCAAGTCGTTGATGTCGAGCATCGGCTCGCCAAAGAAGACATCGCCGCCTTGTTCTTCTAGCGTCAGCAGGCCGCGCTGGATGGCGCCTATCGACGCGGCCGAGACGTTGCCGTACTCGGTGGTGAAGCTCTTCGCGTTCTCGCCGACGTACTGCACCATCGCGCGCAGGTCCTTGAGGTCGAGCAGCATCAGGCCCTGGTCGTCGGCGATCTTGAAGACGAGTTGCAGCACGCCGGCCTGCGTGTCGTTGAGGTTGAGCAGGCGCGCGAGCAGGATAGGTCCCATATCGGAGATCGTCGCGCGTACCGGATGCCCTTGCTCGCCAGCCACATCCCAGAAGGTGGCGGGGAACTTGGCCGGCTGCCAGTCGGCGATGCCGAGCGCGTCAAGGCGCTGCTTGAGCTTGGGGCTTTCGACACCAGTCGCGGCGAGGCCCGAGAGGTCGCCCTTCACGTCGGCCATGAAGACCGGGACGCCGATGCTCGACAGGCGTTCAGCGAGCACTTGCAGGGTGATCGTCTTGCCGGTGCCGGTGGCACCGGTTATCAGCCCGTGGCGATTGGCCAGTGCAGGCAGGAGAGCGAGTTCGGTTTGTTGGTGCAATGCGACGATGAGTGGTGCGGCCATCAAGAGCTCCAGAATGAAGATCGAAGAAAGAGAAAACGTCCGATAGTGATAGAATGCGCGGCTTTTATTATCAACGATTTGCCGGGCGCTTTGGCATCGAGAAACACGCCGGAAGCGCGTCGCGCAAGAGCAATCCACACACGAGGTTAGTATGGCCGGTCACTCCAAATGGGCGAATATCCAGCACCGTAAAGGGCGCCAGGATGAGAAGCGTGGTGCCACCTTCTCCAAGATCGCCAAGGAAATCACGGTCGCGGCCAAGATGGGCGGCGGCGACGTCAACTTCAACCCGCGGCTGCGGCTGGCGGTCGATAAGGGCAAGAGCGTCAACATGCCCAAGGACAAGATCGACAACGCGATCAAGAAGGGCACCGGCGAGCTCGAAGGCGTCGATTACATCGAAATCCGCTACGAGGGCTACGGCATCGGCGGCGCCGCGGTGATGGTCGATTGCCTGACCGACAACCGCACGCGCACGGTCGCCGAAGTGCGTCACGCCTTCAACAAGCACGGCGGCAATATGGGTACCGACGGCTGCGTGGCCTTCATGTTCAAGCACTGCGGCCAGTTGCTGTTCGCTCCCGGCACCGACGAAGCGGCGCTGATGGACGCGGCCATTGAGGCCGGCGCCGACGACGTACTGACCAACGACGATGGTTCGATCGAAGTCATCACGCCGCCCTACGATTACGTGACGATCAAGGAAGCGCTGGAGGCGGCCGGCTTCAAGGCCGAGTTCGGCCAGGTGACGATGAAGGCGGACAACGAAATCGAACTGACCGGCGACGACGCGACGAAGATGCAGAAGCTGATCGACGCGCTGGAGAGCCTGGACGATGTGCAAGAGGTCTATACCAGCGTGGTGATGGACGAGTAAGTCGTCTCAATCCCGCGAAAACGGCGCTTCGGCGCCGTTTTTCATGGCCGGATGGAAATGCCCAAGGCAGCGCCAGCTGGGCCGCTCCTGCGAGAATGACGCCGAAATGCAACAAAGTGTTTCCCGCGTCGCCCGGATCCCCGACTCAGTCGTTATGCGCTAGAACGCCCCCGCTGGGCGGATTGACTGGAACCCACCATGCACAACTCGATGACCGCCCTTCGCCGCTGGATTTGCTTCATCGCCACGCTGGCCTGTTCCTTGGCCTTCTCCTTCCCTGCCCACGCCGACCCGGCCGGCCGCATCGGTCGCGTCGCCTGGCTTTCCGGCACGGTGAACCTGTACAACCCGGATACCGGCGAGTCCTTCCCCGTGCCGCTCAACCAGCCGCTGACCAGCGGCGACGTGCTGACCGCCGAACCGAACTCGCGCACCGAGATCCAGATCGGGTCGATGACCATTCGCCTGGACGCCGATAGCGAACTGGAGCTGGCGCAGATCAACGACGACAAGGTCGAGCTGAAGCTGAAGAACGGCCATGTGCTCGCCAAACTGCCGGTCGGCGATGCGATCAACGACTTCTCGCTGGAGACGCCGGACGGCCGCTTCACGGTACGCGAGACCGGTGTCTATCGCTTCGATTCGGACGACAACAGCTCGACGGCAACTGTTTATTACGGCACGGCACATTTCTCGTCTGACGATCTGGAACAGGACGTTCGCGCCGGGCAGAGCCGGCAGTTCTGGTACGACAACGACCGCCTGCGCGCCCGCACCATCAACTTGGTCAACGACGGCTTCACGCAGTGGAGCGCCGACCGCGACCGGCGCCCGGCCAGCACGACCTATACGCGCTATGTCTCGCCCGAGATGACGGGCGCCGAGGACCTCGACAACTATGGCAACTGGTCCAACGATCCGGAATATGGCGCCATCTGGGTGCCGCGTAATGTCGACCGTGACTGGGCCCCCTATCGCAGCGGGCACTGGGTCTGGGTCGCGCCCTGGGGCTGGAACTGGGTCGGTGCCGAGCCCTGGGGTTTCGCACCTTTCCACTATGGTCGCTGGGTCCATCGTCACGGCGTCTGGGGCTGGGTCCCCGGTACGCGCGTCGTGCGCCCGGTTTACGCCCCGGCCATGGTCGCCTGGGTGGGAACGCCCTCGGTCGGCGTCTCGATCCGAATCGGTTCGGCGCCATCGGTCGGCTGGTTTCCGCTCGCCCCGCGCGAAGTCTATGTGCCAGCCTACCGGACCAGCGTGAACTACGTGCGCAATGTGAATATCACCCACGTCACGCGCATCACCAATATCACCACGGTCGTCGAACGCCCGGATGAAGCCGTCCGCCACGTTCGCTACGCCAACCGCGACCTGCCGCACGCGATGACCGTTGTCCCCAAGGATGTTCTGGAACACCGCCGCCCGGTCGCCCAGGCCATGCTGGCGACGACGGATCGCCGTGCCTTGCGCGACCAACCCGTACAGGTCGCTGCGCCGGTGGCTGCACCGATTGTGGCTCCGACCGCAGCGCTGCGCCCCGGGCCGGAACGGGTGGACGGTCGTGGTCGAGGTGAGCCCTTCGGCCGTGATTTCCGCCGCCGTGACAACCCGCCGCAGGATCGGCAGCCCGCCGACGGCTCCGGCATGAACCGTGATCGCGACGCCCGCAATACGCAGGATGCCCGCGTCGCCACGCCTTTCGCCGGCGCGCCCGCCCCGACGGCGACGGTCACGTCCACACCGCCACGCGGCGAGCGCCCTCTACCCGATGTTCAGCGCCCCGGCATGCGGCCGCAGGGCGAAACGGCACAGCCATCGGTCGCCACGGCACGTCCGGATTCTGCGCCACAGGCTCCAGCACTGGCGACGGTACCCACCGCAGCACCGACGTCCGGCGGCTCACTGCAACGCAACGACAATCCGCGCGACGACGGACGCCGGCCTTTCGGTCGCCGGCCCGACCCGGGCATGGAAACAGCGCCTCAGCTCAGCCGAGACACCGTACCGCCGATGATCGCAACACAACCGGCCACCTCGCCGGCCCCCGCGAACGTGCAGCCGCGTAACAACGGCGCGCCCGTCGAGGAAAGGCGCGGGCGTTTCATGCCGCGCGCTGAACCGGCCTCGACGCCGACCGTACAAGGTGCACGCGATACCGCACCGGCAATCGTCGCCCCGCAACGCAACGACCGTCCGATACCGGAAGCGCCGCGCATGGCGCCACCACCCCGGCCCGAACCGCAACCGGCGCCACAAGCGGCACCGCAAATCCAGCAAGCACCCGCGGCGCCTCGCATGCGCGAATTAACCCCGCCGCAAGCACCGCAACGTGTCGAACGCCCGATGCCGGAAGTGCAACGCGCAGCACCGCCGCCGCGCGGCGACGCACCGCAGATGCAGCAGGGCGGCAACCGCCCGGCCGAAATGCAGGCACCGCGTCGGGACGATCGTCGCAATGACGACCCGAATGAGGAGGAACTGAAGAAGCGCCGCAGAGCCGCCGAACAGCGGCCCTGATCCGCTGCGTGATTCATGCCCTGCCGGGAAGCCAATCAATACGGGCATCCCGGCATGGGCTGCCCTGGAAGCGCCGCTGCATGCGGCACCCACGGCAGGGCACTCCGAGAAGGCCTGTTGATGAGCCCTCCCGGCTTGTGCGGAAGCAAAGACCTCAGATATTAACGGACTGAATCAAGCGCAAGTCTGCGGCAGCTCAGGACGCCGGCTTTGCCCTCGCCCGTGCGGCGTTGAGGCGTTGTAGCAGCGAGCGGTTCAGCTCGCGCGCCGCCTTGTTCCAGTGCGTCATGGTCTTGTCGAGCTCGGACTGCAGGCGACCGGCCAGGGTGAGATCACCGGCCTGATAGGCCCAGATGGCGTACTCGGCCAGCATCACAAAGGTCGGTGCCCGTTCGGCGCTGGCCTCGAACTCCGCCCGCGCATCCGCCGCACGACCGAGACCGGCCAGCACGCGCGCCGTCAGGATGCTGACCTGCTCGGTGCGAAAGCCGGCGTCGCTCTTGCGCAAGGCTTCAAGATGGGTCATAGCGGTGTCGAAACGGCCGCTTTCGACAAAGGCCCGCGCGGCGCAGAAGCGGATTTCGCGGTCACTGGCGAACGGACCCTGCAAGCAGGCTTCGTAGTTGGCCGCCGCTTCTTCCGCTGCGCCCGCCTCTAGTTGAGCGAGCGCCAGGCGCATCTGGTTCTGCGCCGTCGGCGTGTAGTCAAAAGCCGCCTTCGCCTCGCGCAGCTCGCGCGTCGGATCAAGCGTCCGCGCCGCCGCCGCGACCGCCTTGCGCGCCCCGTGTTCGATGCGGGAATTGGGCAGGTAGATGGCGAAGAAATAGACCAGGCTGCCGAGTAGCGGGAAGCTGAACAGGATGATGAGCCAATACATCTGTTGCCCGGAACGAATGGCATGAACGGCAAAATACAGGGCGATGAGTACGTGCACTCCGATCCCGAGAAACGGCATTTTCCTCTCCAATCGCATCGATTTGCCACGCGGACGCGGGCCATGGCGCGACAGGATACGCATCGCCTCCGGTGGTGTCCAATGCGCGCGGCCATGACAAAGTGCGCGATTCGGGCTCGGCAAGCAAGACCGTGCGATCACGGACCCGGTATACTGAACGCTCCTTCTGAACACCGCCTCGCTGAACGGATGCCATGCACCTGCCGCCCACTCCAGATCACCACCGGATCGCAGAAATGAGGCAGTGCGCTTGAACGACTCGTCGCCTTCGGCCCTCCGCATTCTGGGCATCGACCCGGGCTTGCGCATCACCGGTTTCGGCGTAATCGAAAAGCGCGGCAATGCGCTCAGCTACGTCGCCAGCGGCTGCATCAAGACTGACGGCGAGGCGAATCTGCCGACGCGGCTCGGAACGATTCACACCGGACTGCGCGAGCTGGTCGAGCAATACCGGCCGGATCAGTCGGCCATCGAAATCGTCTTCGTCAACGTCAACCCGCAATCGACGCTGCTGCTCGGCCAGGCGCGCGGCGCCGCGATCACGGCGCTGGTCAGCAGCGGCCTCGACGTCGCTGAATACACGGCGTTGCAGGTCAAGCAAGCCGTAGTCGGCAACGGCCACGCCGACAAGACGCAGGTGCAGCACATGGTGCGCCGCCTGCTCTCGCTGACCGGCGACCCCAGCCCCGATGCCGCCGACGCGCTGGCCTGCGCCATCGCCCACGCCCACGGTGGACAAGGCCTGGGCGCACTGGCGACCAAGGGCCTGCGCGTGCGCAACGGACGACTGGGATAGTTGAAAGCGATGGAGAACCGCCTTTAACACAGAGGGCACAGAGACACAGAGACCACGGAGAAGACCTGAATGAGATGTTGATGACGGCTAGGGCATCGGAAGCAGGAATTGCGTGATTGGGGTGTTGCCCGGTTTGCTTTCCTCTGTGTTCTCTGTGCCTCCGTGATCTCTGTGTTGAAAGCGTTTTTCTTGGAACTCAAAAGGAAACATCATGATCGGTCGCCTTACCGGAACGCTGCTGGAAAAGAACCCGCCGCAAGTGCTTATCGACGTCCATGGCGTCGGCTATGAAGTCGATGTCCCCATGAGCACCTTCTACAACCTGCCGGGTATCGGCGAGAAAGTCGTGCTGCTCACGCATTTCGTGGTGCGCGAGGACGGTCACTACCTCTTCGGCTTCGCCACTGACGCCGAGCGCTTCGCCTTCCGCCAGCTGATCAAGATCTCCGGTATCGGCGCGCGTATGGCGCTGGCCGTGCTGTCCGGGCTGTCGGTCAACGATCTGGCGCAGGCGATTGCGCGCCAGGAAGCTGGTCGCCTGGTCAAGGTACCGGGCATCGGCAAGAAGACCGCCGAGCGCCTGCTGCTCGAACTCAAAGGCAAGCTCGCCGACGCGCTGCCGAACACCACGCCAGCCGTCGAAGACAACCAGCATGACATCCTCAATGCACTGCTGGCGCTGGGTTACAATGATCGCGAAGCTGCGTTGGCGATGAAGCCGCTGGCCGCAGATGTCTCGACGTCGGACGGTATCCGGCAGGCCCTCAGGAATCTCTCGAAGACATGACACACGGAAACTTCTCCGGCCAGAAGCAACTCTTGCAGGTTGCCATCGTCGCGCTGCTGCTGATCGGCTGCATCGCCGTGTTGATGCCCTTCACCGGCACGCTGCTGTTGGCCACCATCCTCTGCGTGACCACCGCACCAGTACGCGACCGGCTGTTGAAACTTTGCCGCGGACGACGCAGCCTGACGGCTCTGATCCTGTGCATTGCGCTGGTGATTCTGCTGGTCGCACCGCTGGCCCTGCTCTCCGGCTCGCTGGCCGATGGCATTGAGATGGCGATCGGCCAGATCCGCCCGCTGCTCGAAAAAGGCCTGCCACCCGACGTGCCGCAGTGGATCTCCGATTTGCCGCTGATCGGACCGGAGGTCGGCGATTACTGGCACAAGCTGATCACCAGCCGCGAGGAACTCAACGAAGTCCTGCGCCAGTTCATCGCGCCGACCCGACGCCTCGGGCTGGCGACCGTCTCGCTCTTCGTGCAAGGCTTGCTGCAACTGGCGATGGTGATCTTCTTCGCCTTCTTCATCTACCGCGATGCCGAAACCTACGCCAGTGCCCTGCGTACCGGCGCCCAGAAGCTGGCCGGCAACCTCGGCGAGCGCATGTTCAAGCTGGCCGAAGGGACGGTCACCGGCGTCATGGTCGGCATCGTCGGCACCGCAGCCACACAGTCGCTGGTCGCCATGACCGGCTTCCTGATTGCCGGCGTTCCCGGCGTCACCATCCTCACGGTGGCCACCTTCTTCTTCTCCATGGTGCCAGTCGTTGGCGCCACACTGATCTGGCTAGGCGCCGCTTTCTGGCTCTACGACGGCGGGCAGACGGGCTGGGCCATCTTCATGATTCTGTGGGGCATGTTCGGCATCAGCAGCGTGGATAACTTCGTCAAGCCGATCCTGATCTCGCGCACCTCCAGCTTGCCGCTGCTCTTGATCGTCGTCGGCGTCTTCGGCGGCGTGCTGGTCTTCGGCTTCATCGGCCTCTTCCTCGGCCCCACCCTGCTCGCCCTCGGCCAGGTACTGGTGCGCGAATGGCTGGAACACACTGAATATGAAGGGCCGTCCATCTAGCCATGATTGAAATCGACAAACTCGCAGGCAGCTTTGACGACGCGCCCGTCGAGCGCCTGATCTCGGCCGAATCGAAGTCCAAGCAGGAAGAGGCGATCGAGCGCGCCCTGCGCCCCAAGCGTCTCGCCGAATATGTTGGCCAAGCCAAGATTCGCGAACAACTCTCGATCTTCATCGAAGCGGCCAAGCGGCGCAGCGACACGCTTGATCACGTGCTGCTCTTTGGCCCGCCCGGACTTGGCAAGACGACGCTGGCGCACATCATCGCCGCCGAGATGGGCGTCGGCCTGCGCCAGACCTCCGGCCCGGTGCTGGAACGCGCGGGCGACCTCGCGGCCATGCTGACCAATCTCGAGCCGCACGACGTGCTGTTCATCGACGAGATTCACCGCCTGAGTCCGGTCGTCGAGGAAATCCTCTACCCGGCACTCGAAGACTTTCAGATCGACATCATGATCGGCGAAGGCCCGGCTGCACGCTCGGTCAAGCTTGACCTGCCGCCCTTCACGCTGGTCGGTGCAACCACCCGCGCCGGCATGCTGACCAATCCCTTGCGCGACCGCTTCGGCATCGTCGCGCGACTGGAGTTCTACTCGCCCGAAGAACTCACGCACATCGTCACGCGCTCGGCGCAATTGCTCAATGTGCCGACCGACGCCGGTGGCGCGCTGGAGATTGCCAAGCGTTCGCGCGGTACGCCGCGCATCGCCAACCGTCTCTTGCGGCGTGTGCGCGACTTTGCCGAGGTCAAAGCGGCTGGCCACATCACGCAGGACGTCGCCGATCTGGCGCTGCGCATGCTCGATGTGGATCACGGCGGCCTCGACCTCATGGACCGCAAGCTGCTCTCGGCGGTGATCGACAAGTTTGGCGGTGGACCGGTCGGCGTCGACAATCTCGC
>JAGVUA010000020.1 GCA_019136545.1 Betaproteobacteria bacterium | reverse complement strand
GGAAGCGCGCGGGGTTGCGGCTGGCGTAGTAGGCGGCGTGCTCGGCCGGCGCCAGCAGCCGGTCGGCGTAGTGCTCGCCGAAGCGCGCGAGGCCGTCGCGAATGCGCTCCGCGTCGAGCAGGTCGGTGCCGACGCCGAGGATCATGGCGATACCTTCGCCGGCAGGCCGGCGGCGCGGATGCTTGCGGCGAAATCCTCCAGCCAGGCGGCGGGCAGGGCGGACAGCCGCGGCGCCTGCGGCTGCATCGAGGGCCGTGCCAGACCGTAGAGCAGTACACCCCGGACCGGAACGGCCTCGCGGCGCAAGCGTGCGACGGCGTCGAGATAGGCGGATTGCTCGTCGGCTGAAGGCGGCGTGCCGTCGAGCGCGAACACGCAGGTCTGCAGCCAGGTCGGGCACAGGCGCGCGGCGATCGCCAGCCGTTCGAACTGCTTTTCCGGTGCGATGCGCGTCTGGTTGACTGCGCGCATGCCGGCCGCGGTGGCGCGGTCGAACTTGAACCAGACTTCGCCGTTCAGCGCGGCTATTTTTTTCAAGCCGGCCTGCACGCGCGGCCGGTCGGCAAGACTGCCGTTGGTGATCAGCACCAGCTTGATCGCCTGCTTTTCGGGGTCGCCGGAGCCGGCCAGACCGAAATCGGCCATCACCTGCCCGATCAGCTCGATCACCTCGGGGAATTCGCGCGCACTGGTCGGCTCGCCGTTGCCTGACAGCGCGATGTCGTTCAGCCGCCGCACGCCTTCCGGTACGCGGGTTCGCATGAAATCACCGTGCACGATGTCCGTGAGCATCGCGCGCAGCTCGGTTTCAAGTCGCGCCAGATCGATCGGCGGCGCGGCGCCGCGGATCAGATCGGGCACCTGGCAATACACGCAGGCCCAGTTGCAGGCGTTGTTGGGATTGAGGTTGACGCCGACCGACACGCCACCCGCGCGACGCGACACGACCGGGTAGACGTAGGCCATGCCGGCGCTGTCGCGGTCGTGGTTCTGCGTGGTGAGTATCAGGGTGCGGGACATGGCGGGATTTTCGCACCTTCCGTTGCCGATGGGCATGCTGTCGTCGATAAGGTTGCGCGACAGGCTGGCGGTGTGCGGGCAATCGCGCTAGCTGTCTTTGCCGGTGGCTGATCGGCGACAAGAATCCCGGTGAGAATGGTTCGCATGACCGGCGCAGCGCTCTTCGCAGTGTGGTCGGCGGTGTATGCAGCGGCCTGTGTCGAGTTGCAGGACGCCATGGATTTGAACTATCTCACCGGCCAGCAGCCGGCCGACGTGTTCAAGATGCGCCTCGCCGACATCGCTTACGGGCGGACAACAATCAATCTTAAACTCATTATCTGCATTCTATCCCCTCCCTCTAAGTCTCCTTCAAAAGATTAGATTTATTCCCAGAGACTAGATGGAAAACAAGAAAAATTCTTGCAGAAAATACGAGTTTTTTACTGGCGGAAGCGGTGAGATTCGAACTCACGAACGGTTGCCCGTTGCCGGTTTTCAAGACCGGTGCAATCGACCACTCTGCCACGCTTCCTACAACTGTTTTCAAGACCGGTGCCCTATAGCCGCTCGGCCCTGCTTTCCGTACTTCCGTACGCGAGGCGGATTGTAGCGGTTCGGGGGGGGGGTTGTCAGACGGCGGCGGCGTGCGCATTGCCGGCCACCCGACAGGAGATGTCGGCATTTCGTCTGGCTGGTCGCCGGCGGAACCGGTGCGATTCGTCAGCCCGCGCAGAATCAGGAGTTGCGGGTGGTTCGGGGGTGGCACAGATGGTGCAAAGCGCTATGGCGTGTGCACAAGAAAAGTCGATGCGCCATGACGGAACTGTTCGAAATGCTGTCCACCATTACCCGCCGCCGCAAGGAGGGGGGCGGGTCGCCGTTCGCCTCGCCGAAATCGGTGGAGAGGTGGCTGAAAGGCTTGCCCGGCGACGCGGACTACGATGCGCATCACATGCTGGTCGATGGCCTGGAGCGCTTCAACGCCGAAAACGCGTGCGCCACGCTCGATCGCAGGACGGCGCTGTCGAAACTGGAGGAAGCCGGCCTGCCATTGCAGGGCCGTATCGTGGAGCAGTACGTACGCAACCAGCTCGCCTTCCGACTGGCGCGTCAGGCGCTGTGGCGCGAGAC
>JAGVUA010000156.1 GCA_019136545.1 Betaproteobacteria bacterium | reverse complement strand
GCTCAACATGGCCGAGAAATTGCGCTTGATGCTCTCGGCCAACCGGCATTTCCGGGTCGAATCGGAAGGACCGCCGGAGGTGCGGGCGCTGGCCCGGGCGGCCAACGACCTGGCCCAGCAGCGCGACGAGTTGCTGACCGATGTCGAGGCGCAGATCGCGCAGGCCAAGTTGTCGGTCGAGGAAGAGAAGAACCGCCTGGCGGCGCTGATGTCGGAACTGGCGCTGGGCGTGGTCGTCTGCAACCTCGACGGTCGCATCCTGCTGTACAACAACCGCGCCCGCCTGCAGTTCAAGGCATTGGCGCAAGGGCCGACCTCGGTGGCGGGCGGCGCGTTGATCGGGTTGGGCCGCTCCATCTTCGCCATCCTCGAGCGCGGCCAGATCACCCACGCCCTCGAGAACATCCAGCAGCGGTTGCGAAAAGGCAGTTCCGAACCGGTCGCCAACTTCATCACCACCACGCGTTCCGGACAGTTGCTGCGCGCCCAGATGGCGCCGGTGATCGGGGTCGCCGGCGCCGAAGGCGAGGGCGGCGACGTTACCGGCTATGTGCTGACCATCGAGAACATCACGCGCAGCTTCGAGCGCGAAGCCGAGCGCGATCAGGTCATCCACTCCCTCTCAGACGGTTCACGGCCGGCGCTCGCCAGCCTGCGGGCGGCCGTGGAAATGCTCAAGGAGCATCCCGACATGGATGCGCCGACGCGCGAGCGCTTCGTCGGCGTCGTCGAAGAGGAAGCCGGCCGGATGAGCCAGGTCCTCGACCGCACGCTCAACACCTTCGCCGATTCGCTGAAGACGCGATGGCCGCTCGAGGACGTGCTCGGCGTGGACCTGGTGGCGGCGGCCTGCCGGCGGGTCGAGACGCGGTTGAATCTCGCCACCAAGACCGAGAGTCTCGACGAGGACTTGTGGATTCGCGTGGACAGCTTTTCGCTGCTGCAGGCCATCACCTTCCTGGCGTCGCGCCTGCAGGATCATTACGAGATCCGCGAGTTGCGCTTCCGCCTGTCGTCCGAAGAGCACATGGCCTTCGTCGATCTGATCTGGTCGGGCGTGCCGGTGTCGTCGGAAACGCTCTACACCTGGGAACTGGAACCGATGAGCATCGGCGCCGAAGCGACGCCGCTGACGCTGCGCGACGTCATCGACCGCCACGGCGGCGAGATCTGGTACCAGCGCGAGAAGGCCGCCCACCGCGCCTTTTTCCGCCTCGTGCTGCCGGTGGCGGCGACGCCGGAGGCCACGCCCGAGGCGCTGGCCGCCTACCGCCAGTCGGCGCGCGGCGAGAGCCGTCCCGAATACTACGACTTCAACTTGTTCGATTTCCAGGGAGCCGGCATCGACCTCGAGCGCCGGCTCGTCGAGCTGGCCTACACCGTGTTCGACACCGAGACGACCGGTCTCGAGCCTTCCAACGGCGACGAGATCATTCAGGTCGGCGCCGTGCGCATCGTCAATGGCCGTCTGCTGCGGCAGGAAATTTTCGACCAGCTGGTCGATCCGCGCATTCCGCTCAAGCCGGAAGGCATCCCGATCCACGGCATCACCGAGGACATGGTGCGCGGTCAGCCGACCATCGACGCCGTGCTGCCGGCATTCCATGAGTTCTGCACCGATACCGTGCTGGTGGCGCACAACGCCGCGTTCGACATGCGCTTCCTGCAACTCAAGGAGGAAGGCACCGGGATCAGGTTCCAGCAGCCCGTGCTCGACACGCTGCTGCTCTCGGCGGTCATCCATCCGAACCAGGCGTCGCACCGCCTGGAGAGCATTGCCGAGCGTCTCGGCATCAACGTCATCGGCCGGCACACGGCGCTCGGCGATGCCTTCGTCACCGGCGAAGTGTTCCTGAAGATGGTCGATCTGCTCGCCGACATGGGCATCCATACGCTGCGACAGGCGCTCGAGGCCGCCCAGAAGACCTATCTGGCGCGCGTCAAGTACTGAGTGCCGCGAGACAGAGCGCATGAGCGCGGCGGCCGCCCTGGTCCCCCTTGCCGACGATGTCGGGGCGCTGGCCCAGCGCATCGATGCGGCGCCGGACGTGGCGGCGCTCGCCCGGCTGGCGCTGGAGATTCGCCGCCTGGCGGTCGAGCTGATCGCGCAGGACGCCGGTGCGGGATGGTTGACCCGCGTCCTGTCCGGCTTGAACGAGCGGTTGACGATGCGCATCATGGACCGGATCGTGCCGCGTCATCGGCTGCCGGCCGCGGGCTGGTGCTGGCTGACCATGGGCTCGGAGGGGCGGGGCGAGCAGACTTTCGTCACGGATCAGGACAACGGCCTGGTGTTCAGCGCCACCGACCATGCCGAGGCGCGGGTGCTGCGACCGTTGTTTCTCGACATGGCCGACGAAGTGAATCAGGCGCTCGCGGCCTGCGGCTTTCCGCTGTGCGAAGGCGGCATCATGGCCGGCAACGCGCAGTGGTGCCTGTCGGTCGAGGAGTGGTGCCAGCACTTCGGCCACTGGATCCTGACGCCGGAGCCGAAAGCTTTGCTCAACGCCACCATTTTCTTCGACCTGCGGCCGCTGTACGGCGATGCCACCTTGGCGGACGCCTTGCGCCAGCAATTGCAGCGCCAGGCGCCGCGGGCGGCCGGCTTCCTGCGCATGATGGCCGCCAACGCGGTGTCGGTGCCGGCACCGTTAGGCCGGCTGCGCGATTTCGTCGACACCGACGGTCACAAGGAACGCGTCGACTTGAAGAAATATGGCGCGCGACTGTTCGTCGACGCGGCGCGCGTGCTGGCGCTGGCTGCCGGCGTGGCGCCGGTGGCAACGGTCGAACGGCTGCGGGCGGCGCTGCCGGTGCTCAAGCTCAATGCGAACGACATCGATGCCGCCATTCTGGCTTTTCGGCATGTGCAGCGCATCCGCTTGCTCGATCAGCATCGTCGCCTGTCGCGCGGCGAACCGGCCGACAATCTGGTGGCGACCGACAGTCTCAACGGCCTCGACCGCAAGTTTCTGGTCGATAGCCTGAAAGAGGCGCGCAGCTTGCAGTTCGTCTTGCAGAAAACCTTCCGATTGGAAAGCCTATAATCTTTTTGCACCGCAGCAAGCGGTGTTTCTCGGCATACGCCCCCATGACCCGTCAAGCAAGCCTCACCCTGCACAGCCAACTGGCCGCCTTCATCCGCAAGAAGCCCCTCACCGTCATGCCCGACGCCACCCTGCGCGAGGCGGTGCAGGCGATGTCGGAACACCGCGTCGGCTCGGTGATCGTCGTCGAGCCGATCGGCGGCCGGCCGATCGGCATCTTCACGCTGCGCGACCTATTGCACAAGGTGGCGGCGAAGCATTGCGATTTCGACCAGATGGTGATGTCGGTGATGAGCGGCAGCGGCCTTCTGATGCTCAACTGGCGCTCGACGATCTACCAGGCCGCCTTGATGATGGCGCGTCATGGCGTTCATCACGTCATCGTCGTCGATGCCTCGGGCCGGCTGGCCGGCATCGTGTCCCAGGAAGACATCTACGAGTTGCAGAGCGGCGGCGGCAAGGCGATCTCGGGGGCGATCCGCGGCGCCCGCGACATGGAAGCCCTGGTGGCGGCGGCCGACGACATCCGGCGCCTGGCCGAACGCATGCTGGCCGAAGGTTTTGCCGCCGAACCTTTGACGCAGTTGATCTCCTCGCTCAACGATCACCTGACGGTGCGCGTCATCGAACTCACGCTGGAGGAGTTCTCGCCGCCGAAAGTCGATTGGGGCTGGTTGTCGTTTGGTTCGGAGGGCCGCTTCGAACAGACCCTGTCCACCGACCAGGACAACGGCTTGATCTTCGACGCCGGCGACGGCGACGCCGAAGCGCTGCGCGCCGGCTTCCTGCCGTTTGCCAAGGCCGTCAACGATCGCTTGGCCGCTTGCGGCTTCCCGCTGTGCAAAGGCAACGTCATGGCCAGCAATCCGGAGTTGTGCCTGTCGAAGGACGAATGGCGGCAGAAGTTTGGCTCCTGGCTGCAGTCCAACAATCCCCAGGCATTGCTCAACGCGACCATCTACTTCGATTTTCGGACGCTTTACGGCCCCGAGGAACTCGCGGAAACGCTGCGCGAATGGCTGGTGCGGAACGCGCCGTCGGCCACGCTGTTCCTGCGCTTCATGGCCCAGAATGCCGTGCAGGTCGAACCGCCGATCGGCATGATCCGCGACTTCGTGTTCGAGAAGAACGCGGAGTTTCCCCATACCCTGGACCTCAAGACCAGCGGTGCCCGTCTGTTCGTGGATGCGGCGCGCATCCTCGCGCTTGCCAATGGCATCGGCGAGACCGGCACGGCGCAGCGGCTGCGCGCGCTGGCCGAGCAAGGCAAGCTGGGCCGCGACGACATCGGCGCGGTGATCGACGGTTTCTACTTCATCCAGCAGTTGCGCCTGCGCCAGCAGCAGGTGGCCGGTTCGGAGGGCGCGGCCAACCGCGTCGATCCCGACCGGCTCAACGAGTTGGATCGGCTGATCCTCAAGGAAGCGTTCAAGCAGGCCAGGAAGCTGCAGAGCCGGCTGCAGATGGAGTATCGCTTGTAAGCCGGCGGTCGCCGCGCCGGGAGGCGTGGGCGCGGGCGAAAGTCAGCCGTGGCGGCACGCCGCGCCTCAGGTGTTGCGCTCGCGCAGAAAGCGCAGCATGGCTTCGGGCTCGCAGGGGCGCGAGAACAGGAAGCCCTGGTATTCGTCGCAGCCGCGCGATTCGAGAAAAGCCAGCTGTTCCGCGGTCTCGACGCCTTCGGCGATGGTGCGCAGGCCCAGCTTGCTCGCCAGCGTCAGGATGGCGTCGACGAAGACGTCGTCCTCGACGTCGTGCTGGATGTCGCGCACGAAGCCGCGGTCGATCTTGAGCGTCGTTACCGGCAGCCGCTTGAGTTGGCTCAGCGAGGAATAGCCGGTGCCGAAATCGTCGATGGTCAGATGGACGCCCAGCGCGATCAACCGGTACATGGTGGTCATGGCCTGCTCGACCTGATCCATGATCGAGCTTTCGGTGATCTCGAGGTGCAGCAGCGACGCGGGGCAGCCGCTGGCTTCCAGGGCGCGGGCCACCGACTCGTCGAGCGTCGGCGCGGCGAACTGGCGCACCGACAGATTGACCGCCACCGAAATGCTGCCCAGGCCGAGTTCCTGCCAGGCGCGCGCTTGCGCGCAGGCCTCGCGCAGCACCCAGTCGCCGATCGGCACGATCAGACCGGTTTCCTCGGCGATCGGAATGAACTCGATCGGCGAGACGAGCCCGCGCTCGGGATCCTGCCAGCGTACCAGCGCCTCGGCGGAGACGACGCGACCGCTGCGGGCATCGATGATGGGCTGGAAGTGCAGACGCAATTCCCCCGCGTCGATGGCGCGGCGCAGGCCGGCTTCCAGTTGCAGGCGCTCGGTCAAGGCCCGCATCATTTCCGGCGTGAAGAAGGCCATGGCATTGCCGCCGTCGGCCTTGGCGCGATACATCGCCGTGTCGGCGTATTGCAGCAGCGTGTCGGCCGATTCGCCGTCGCGCGGATAGACGGCGATGCCCAGGCTGGTGTTGACCGACAGCAATTGCCGGCCGATTTCCACCGGCTCGGCCAGGGCGCCGAAAATCTTCTGCGCCACCGGCACGATGTCGGCGACTTCGGCCATGTCGCTCAGCACCACGACGAACTCGTCGCCGCCCAGGCGCGCCACGGTGTCGCCCTCGCGCACGCATTCGCGCAGGCGGTCGGCCACGGCCCGCAACAGCTGGTCGCCCTGGCGATGGCCGAGACTGTCGTTCACGGTCTTGAAGCGGTCGAGGTCGAGCATCAGCACGCCAGTGACGCGATGGGCGCGCCGGGCGTACACCAGCGCCTGCTCGAGCCGGTCGGTCAGCAGGTGGCGATTGGCCAGCAGGGTCAGCGGGTCGATGTTGGCCTGGTACTCGAGCGCTTCCGTATTGCGGGTGATCTCGATGCGCTGCCGTTCGAGCGAACCGGCCATGCGGTCGAGTGCGCCCATCACCTGGCCGAGTTCGCCGCGCGGATAGGGCGTGCCGATGCGCGTGCGGTAATCGCCGGCATCCAAGCGCGAAATGGCCTGCATCAGGCGCGCCGTCTGGCGCCGGATGGCAAATTCGCCGAGCACGGTTGCCACCACGAAGATCAAGACGGCGGCCATGGTCAGCCAGAACAGCGCCCGCCTGAACTGGCCTTCGACGTGCTCGTTGAGATCGGCTTCCGGCACGCTGATCGCCAGGCGCAGCCCGGTGTCGCGCTGGCCGGGCAGGAGGGCCCTGACCCAGATGTGCGCGTCGTCGTCTTTGCCGATCACCGTCGCGTTGTCAGGCGAGGGACTGAGCATGAAGGCTTTTTCGGCGGCGCCGACCGCGAGCGGCGTCGAATCTGGTCCCGCATGGTCCATGACGATCGAACCATCGCCGTTCCATATCTGGAAATGCACGCGCGCGAAGGGCAGGGCCGCCGCGACCGCCTGCCCGTAGGCATCCATGTCCAGCGACCCCAGCAGCACGTAGCGCAACGAGCGGTTCGCCGCTCGCACCGGATAGGCGATTTGCAGCACGCCCTTGCCGGTCAGCCGGCCGATCGCCGCCTCCACGACCGTGCTGCTGGCGGTAAGCGCCTGCTGGAAGTATTGGCGATCGTTCAACATCAGCGTGCGACCGCTATCGAGTGAGTCGCAATGCATGGTGCCGTCGGGCTTGATGGTGAGAATGCTGGTGTACTGCGGATGTTCCTTGAGGACGTCGGCCAGAAAGGTGGAACAAGCCGCCTTGTCCTCACCGTCGACCAGTGGAACCCGCCCCAGGCCGAACAGCAGCTGTCCCGTGCCGGCGATGCGGTCGTCCAACTCGGCCGCGATCGTCTCCAGGCGCTGGACGAGCTGTTCGCGCGCCTGCGCGCCGTTCGACGCGCGTATCTCCAGCAGCAGCCAGAGCATCACCAGCAGCGGCAGCAGCGATGCTGCCAGCGCCAGCAGCAGAATACGCGCGCGTAGGCTCATCGGGCAGCGTCAGCGCTTCGCCGCGAGGCTTGATGGGCGGCAGCCCGGGAAACGCCGGTTGCTGCCAGCCTGGCGAAGGTTTGAGGCAATGCCATGACAGCATGTTACACAAGCGCAAATTGTTTGTCATGGCGAGTGCTGGGCATGCGCCGGCGGGTGGCGCCGGCACCCCTCGCCGGACTCACCAGCGCGACAGCAGGCGTTCGATGCGCAGCCGAAACGCGCGCACGCGCGCCGGTTCGAGTTGTTCGGCCCGGTAGAGCGACAGCATCTCGAAACGGCAGGCCGGCGCGCAGGTTCCGAGCAGAGCGGTCTTCAGCACGCGCCGCACCGGCCGGAGCAGCAGCCGATCCACCCACCAAGGCGAACCCAGCGAAGTCACGGCGAGCGTATGGCGGAGATGATGCAGTCGCGGCTTGATCGGGCCGAGATCGTCAGCGTGGTCGTAGGCAATGCCGGGCGCCCAGACGCGATCGAACCAGCCCTTGAGGATGGCCGGAAAACCGAACCACCAGGTGGGAAACACCAACACCAGGGCCTCGGCGGCAAGCAGACGGTCGATGTGCCCCCGCAGGGCCGAGTCGTCGAAGCGCGCGCCGTAGTAGCTCTGGCGTTCGGCGGCGCCGAGCGCGGGGGCGAAACCGGACCGATAAAGATCTTCCACCACCACTTCATGGCCGGCGGCCGACAGGGTTTCGACCACCGAGCGCGCCAGCGCGTGGCAGAGGCTGTCGGCGAGCGGGTGGGCGATGACGACGAGGCACTTCATGGCGGGCATGTCCGTTTCACGAGGGGTCGGAACCCCGAAGCGGCTGATTGCCCTTCAGCATCCAGGCGCGCGGATTGTGTTCGAAGCCGAGCTTCGGGTAATACGCGTCGGCCTTGGGCGCGGCGAGCAGAACGATCATGCAGTCCGGGCCAAGCCGCCGCTTCGTTTCGCGGATCATGCGCCTGCCGATGCCGTGTCGCTGGCATGCCTGGTCGACAGCGAGATCGGCCAGATAGGCGACATAGCTGAAGTCGGTCAGCGTGCGGGCAATGCCGACCAAACGCTCGCCGTGCCAGGCGGAAATCGTCAGGTCGGCGTTGCGCAACATGCCGGCAAAGATGTCGGGTCGGTCGATCGGGCGCCGCTCGCCCAGCGTCGAGCGTTTGTAGAGATCGATGGCGGCGTCGACCGAAATTTGCGCATCATCGCGATAGGTGATATCCATCATGGACCAGCGCTCCGTGGTATAGGCCAGCAGCCATAGTATTCCAACGGCAACGATGCGTCGCGGGTTCTGCCGCCGTCGGCTTGGCGGGCACGAAGGCTTACTGCCTGGCTACGGCGGCCTCCAGTAAAGCAAGGTTTAGTCCTCGTTGAGGGGCGAGCTAGATTCTAGTCGGCTGCGGTCGGGAGCAGGGCGAGCGTCGCATTGCCGCTGGTTCGGTCGATGCTGATCTCGATCTCGCAGTATTCGTCGACCGGAGCGACCGGCGTCGGATCGTCGGCACAGCTGCAGCCGGCGATGATGCCGGCGTAGAAAATGCCCGCCCGGGCGCGGATGCCGCCGCCGTCTTCGCACGCGCTGATGACCATCGCCGTCGGGGCGCCCGGCGCGACACGGCTCGAGTGCGCCAGCGCCTGCTGCAAAGGCAGCAGGTCCGGATCCAGACGCTCGATGTCGGCCTTCAGCGCGGCGGGGAAAGCGGGCGTACCCCAGGCGCGCAGGGCTCGGTCGAAGCGGATCATGGAACCGGGTGCGCCGCGACCGCCGTCCGCATCAACCCGGTATCTCCGCTTCCACCAGCCGCGCCAGCAGCGTCAGCGATTCCTGCCAGCCCAGGTAGCACATCTCGGCCGGAATCGCATCCGGGATGCCTTCCTGCACGGCGGTCAGCTCCGTGCCGGCGGCGACCGCCCCCAAGCTTATGGTGGTCACCATTTCGCCCGGCAGGTTCGGGTCATCGAAATTGTCGGTATAGCGCAAGCGCTGGTTCGGCACGAGTTCGAGATAGCGGCCGCCGAAAGCATGGCTCGCGCCCGAACTGAAGTGGGTGAATGACATCCGGTACGAGCCGCCCACGCGGACATCCATTTGGTGCACCCTGCCGGTGAATCCGTCCGGCGGCAGCCATTTCGCCAGGGCGTCTGGATCGAGGAAGGCGCGGTAGATGCGTTCCGGGGGCGCGCGCAGCACGCGATGCAGTCTCACGGTGTTGGGCATGATCGCTTCTCCTGGTTGTTCGGCGTGGCGCCGGAAAGAGCTTACGTCAAAGCCGTCAGTACGTCAGCGCCGGATACCGACCCAGGTGCGGAGAACGTGAGACTGGTTCCTTGAATTAACGAGGGGTTATAGGCCTCACTTGCACTCGCCTATGCGCTCACTGACGACATGAGACTTGGTATGGGCTGGCCCCTTGGCTGTCTCCATGCTGATTTCTCGCACCGTATCGATCTTCGTCGCTGTGTACGTGCCAGAAATTAATCGCGTGGCCTTGCCGCCACACTTGCGTGCCACCGAAATCCGTCCACCTGCCGTGTTGATGGTTCCCTCACAGACGCCGGCTTGATCCTTGCCGACTACCAAGGCCACCAGGTCATCAGAACGCACGCAGTATTCAGCGACGAGAGGTTTGGACTTTCGCTTCTCCACCATTTCCGGCGGAAGCAGTGGGTTGGTCATCTCGACGACCGTGTCCGTGTTTCGCCATTGTCCGGGCTGAATCTTGGCGCCAGCCGCATGGGCTGAGAACGACATCTGCCACAACGCAGCGACGACAACAATTAGTATCCATCGGACCAACGACAGGCCACGAATTGACATGAATACCTCCTGTTGTGAATGCGAGGGCTGACGTTTGAGCTAAGCGGGAGACAGCGTCACGCCGTTGGCTCTCCGCTTGAGCGAAAGGTTAGGCGTCATGGCGGGAAATCGCAGGGGGTGCCTTTGATTTTGTTGACCACTGGATGAGCAGCAAAATCAACGCTGGAACTGAGGCGGCTGCCGGGATGACAAGAAACACCAAACCGCCTTGAGGATCGGGATGCACATGGATCACGTCCCAGAAGGCCCAAGCGCCGAATACGAGATATGCCGCACTCGCGGCAAGCGTGACGTAGGCGGCGGACGAGCGACCTGCGGCGAGCAAGCTTGCAGCGAACAAGATTAGCCACGGCGCCAACACCAGAAGTGGGAAGAACAGACCCGCGGGCGATTTCAAGCTGAAGATCTTGAAAAGAAAGCCGAGGTGAATTGCAGCACCAATGGTACATATGACAGGGCTGAGCGCTTTCGGCGGTGTACGCATTACGGTTCTTTTGACGCCCAACGTGATATGTGGCACCTAATCGTCGGAATGTTTTCCGGCATTTCGGCTGTATAAAAAGTCGCTTGCATGTGAGTTCGATGGCTTAGCAAGATTTAGTAGCACCTAAGGCCCCGGCGATTCCAACGAAAGTCAGCCGTGGCGGGACGCCGAGTGGATGGCTTCTAACCATGACATCAGCTTACTCCCGGATCGTGTAGCCGGCAACGGCGGCGACCCGGGCGAGAGTGCGGTCGGGTAGACTGCTGCCGATGAATCCTGAGTGGTCCTTGGTGCTGGCATTTGCCGTCGGGCTGCTGCTCGGCGGCCTCGTCGTATTCCTGCTGCTGCGCGCGCGGGCGCGCGAGGCGGAGGCGGAGCGGCTGCGGCTGACCGATGCCTTCAAGGCGCTGTCGGCCGACGCGCTGGAGCGCAACAACCAGCGCTTCCTCGACCTCGCCCGGCTG
>JAGVUA010000013.1 GCA_019136545.1 Betaproteobacteria bacterium | reverse complement strand
CTATCACGACCATGGCGGCCGCCACTGGCAAGGCGATCGCGGCGGCCATTATGACGGCGGTCCCGGTCGCGGCGGCTATCGGCACTAGGGCGTGATCGAGCGTTGGCCGGCGGCAGTTCCGGGCGGACTGCGTCGGCGCGGCCTCACCGGCGTTGACCGGGAGGCGTCGCGCCACGGCTGACTTTCGGGAATTGAGTGGAGCGGAATCTTATTCGCTTTCCGTTAGCATTCGGACTTCATAGCGCCCCGGTCCGACGACATGCCGCTCTCCTGGAACGAAATCCGCAGCCGCGCTCACGAGTTTTCCCGTCGATGGGCGAGAGAAGAGTCGGAACGCGCCGAAGCGCAGAGCTTCTGGAACGAGTTCTTCGCCATCTTCGGTCTCGATAGAAAGCGCGTCGCCAGCTTCGAGAAACAGGTCAAGCTCAGTCGCGCCGGAGAGAAACTGAAGCAAGGGCGCATCGACGCCTTCTGGAAAGGCACGCTGCTGATCGAGCACAAGAGCGCTGGCCAGGACCTCGACCGCGCCTTCGCCCAGGCCATCGACTACTTCGAGGGCCTGGCCGAGCGCGACCTGCCGCGCTACATCCTGGTGTCGGACTTCGCCCGCTTCCGGCTCTGCGACCTCGAAGCCGGCAAGGAGGTCGAATTCAGGCTGGCCGATCTGCACAAGCACATCAAGCATTTCGCCTTCGTCGCCGGCTATCGCACCCAGGAGATTGCGGCCCAGAATCCGGTGAACGTCAAGGCCGCCGAGCGCATGGGCGCCCTGCACGACCTGCTGAAGGCGAGCGGCTACACAGGCCACGCGCTGGAAGTGCTGCTGGTGCGCCTGCTGTTCTGCCTGTTCGCCGAGGATACCGGCATCTTCCAGCCAGCCTCGGCTTTCCGCATGTGGGTCGAGGAGCGTACTGCCGTCGATGGTGCCGACTTCGGCCCGCAACTGGCGCTGCTGTTCCAGGTGCTCAACACGCCGGAAGTCAGTCGTGGCAGGACGCTGGACGAGCAGCTGGCTGCGTTCCCCTACGTTAATGGCCGGCTGTTCGAGGAAGCGCTGCCCATCGCTTCATTCGATGCCGCCATGCGCGACGCCCTGCTCGAATGCTGCGGGCTGGACTGGAGCAGCATCTCGCCGGCCATCTTCGGCGCCCTGTTCCAGTCGATCATGGACGGCAGGGCGCGGCGCAACCTCGGTGCCCATTACACCAGCGAGGAGAACATCCTCAAGCTGATCAAGCCGCTGTTTCTCGACGAACTGCGGGCTGAGTTTAATCGCATCAGGGGCAACCGCAACAAGCTGTTCGAGTTCCACAAGAAACTGCGCAGCCTGACCTTCTTCGACCCGGCCTGCGGCTGCGGCAACTTCCTCGTCATCGCCTATCGCGAGCTGCGGAAACTGGAACTCGACGTGTTGCGTGCCTCGCACGCCAGCGGCCAGCAATTCCTCGACATTCACCAGCTGATCCGCGTTGACGTCGACCAGTTCTACGGTATCGAGATTGAGGAATTCCCGGCGCAGATCGCCCAAGTCGCGCTCTGGTTGATTGACCATCAGATGAACGTGCGCGTCTCGGAGGAGTTCGGCCTCTACTTCGCCCGCATCCCGCTCAGGACCACGCCGCACATCCATTGCGCCAACGCCCTGCGGCTGGACTGGAACGACGTGCTGCCAGCGGAGCGGGCGAGCTACGTGCTCGGCAATCCGCCTTTCGTGGGCGCTAAGTTCATGGACGACGCCCAGCGGGCCGACGTTGCGGCCGTGTTCGCCAGTATCGCCAATGCCGGTTTGCTCGATTTTGTAGCCGCGTGGTACGTAAAAGCGGCACGATATTTGCACCGACCGACCGACCGACCGACCGACCGACCGACCGACCGACCGACTTGCAGATGCGCCTTTGTGTCCACCAACAGCATCACCCAGGGCGAACAGGTCGGCGTGCTCTGGGGCTGGCTGCTGGCGCAGGGCATCCACATCCATTTCGTCCATCGCACTTTCCAGTGAAGCAATGAAGCGCGCGGCATGGCAGCCGTGCATTGCGTGATCATCGGCTTCGGTTTGCAGGATTTCGAGCAGAAGGTGATCTTCGAGTACGAGGACATCCGCGGTGAACCGCATGCGGTGATCGCCAAGAACATCAACCCCTATCTTGTCGACGGGCCAGACGTG
>JAGVUA010000071.1 GCA_019136545.1 Betaproteobacteria bacterium | reverse complement strand
GTACGGCCGAGCAATTCGAGCGCGAGGCGCGCGCCGCGATGGCCTTCGCCGGCCAGATGCCGCAGGCGGTATCGGTTCGCCGCCATCATGCTCGTCTCGGTCATCGAGAAGAAGCCCGATAGCACCAGCAGAACAATCAATATTCCGCTCAAGGCGGAGACGGGGATGTCATCCATCAGCGGGGCGGCAGGGGCGGCTCAGCTCCGCCCGAGCAGCACTTCCAGCACGAAGCGACTGCCGACATACGCCAGCATCAGGGCGACGAATCCGGCCAAGGTCCAGTGCAAGGCCTTGCGGCCGCGCCAGCCGCGCTGGTGGCGCCCAACGAGCAGGGCGGCGAAGATCAGCCAAGACAGCAGGGCGAACACTGTCTTGTGGTTGAACGAGAGCGCCTTGCCAAAGAGCGTTTCCGAAAAAAGAATTCCCGATGCCAGTGTCAGGGTAAGCAACACGAAAGCCACATGGATGAGCCTGAACAACAGCGTTTCCATCGTCAGCAAAGGGGGCAGTCCGGCCAGCAATGGCGTCAGCTTCCCGTTATGCAGGCGTTTTTCCGCGAATGCCATGAGCATCGCATGCAGCGCCGCGAGGGTAAACAGGCTGTAGGCCAGCATGGCGACGAGGAAATGGGCGCGAAACTCCATGGAATGGGCGTTTGCCAGCAAATGTTGGGCCGGGAAGATACTCGGCAGCATTACCGCCACTGCCGCCACCGGCAGGCCGAGCATCTGCAGGCCGTCCATCCGCGCGTAGAAGCTTTCGATCCAGTAGAAGGCGATGGCCAGCCAGAGAATCATCGAGACGGCGATGGAGAAACTGAAGTGCATGGCGTCGCCGGGAAATATTTCGCGCACCAGCGTCGTGCCATGAGCGAGCAAAGCGACCAGCAGCCCGGCTCGTTCCCATGTCGCGAGGCCGACCGGCGGCCGGTCCAGCACCGGTCCGCGCCAGCGGCTCCGCCATGACAAGGCGGCAAGGCCCAGGTAAAGGGCGGCGGCAAGCATATGCAGTAAAATCGACGACATTTTAGAAGTTTACCCCATTCCCCCGATCCGATTCCCATGCTGGATAACCTGACCCAACGGCTGGCCAAGGTCGTCAAGACCCTGCGCGGCCAGGCGCGCCTGACCGAAGACAACATCCAGGAGATGCTGCGCGAAGTGCGCATGGCGCTGCTCGAAGCCGACGTGGCGCTGCCGGTGGTCAAGGACTTCATTGCCCGCGTCAAGGAAAAGGCGGTCGGCCAGGAAGTGGTGGGGTCGCTGACGCCGGGCCAGGCGCTGGTCGGCGTCGTCCATCGCGAACTCACCGATTTGATGGGCGGCCAGGCCAGCGGCCTCAACCTCGCTGCCCAGCCGCCGGCCGTGATCCTGATGGCCGGCCTGCAAGGCGCCGGCAAGACCACCACCACCGCCAAGCTCGGCAAATGGCTCAAGGAACGGCAGAAGAAGAAAGTGCTGGCGGTGAGCTGCGACGTCTATCGTCCCGCCGCCATCGAACAGTTGAAAACCGTGTCGGCGCAGGCGGGCATGGACTTTTTCCCCTCGTCCGTCGGCCAGAACCCGCTCGACATCGCGCTGGCCGCGCTCGACTACGCGAAGAAGCATTATCACGATGTGCTGTTCGTCGACACCGCCGGCCGGCTCGCCATCGACGAGGCCATGATGGCCGAGGTGCGCGAGCTGCACGCGGCGCTGAAGCCGATCGAGACGCTGTTCGTGGTCGATGCCATGCTCGGCCAGGATGCCGTGAACACCGCCAAGGCCTTCGCCGAGGCGCTGCCGTTGACCGGCGTCGTTCTGACCAAGCTCGACGGCGATGCCCGCGGCGGCGCAGCGCTGTCGGTGCGTCACGTCACCGGCAAGCCGCTGAAATTCGCCGGCATCGGCGAGAAACTCGCCGGTATCGAGGAGTTTCACCCCGAGCGCATGGCCGCGCGCATCCTCGGCATGGGCGATATCCTAGGCCTGGTCGAGGAAGCGCATCGCACTGTCGACCAGGAGAAGGCGCAGGAATTCGTCAAGAAGATGAAGTCCGGCAAGGGCTTCGATCTCAACGATTTCAAGGATCAGATCGGCCAGATGCGCAAAATGGGCGGCCTGTCGTCGATGCTCGACAAGCTGCCGGCGCAGTTCGCCCAGATGGCCCAGCAGGCGGGCAGCGCGGTCGAGGACAAGTCCATACGGCGCATCGAGGGCATCATCAACGCCATGACGCCCGGCGAGCGCGCCAAGCCCGAGCTGATCAAGGCCAGCCGCAAGCGCCGCATCGCCACCGGCGCCGGCGTTCAGGTGCAGGAAGTCAATCGGCTGCTCAACCAGTTCGAGCAGACGCAGAAGGTGATGAAGCAGTTCTCCAAGGGCGGCATGGCCAAGATGATGCGCGGCATGAAAGGCATGCTGCCCGGCATGCGGTAAATCGGCGTACCGCCACGACTGACTTTCAGCGGGGCGCCGTCATGATGCGCGGCCCCCAGCTCCACTGGCGCTCCCAGGCGCCGCGCACCAGGTTCGGATACTCGGGTGCGCCGAGACTCCCGTTGTAACGGCCGAGCGCCCGATAGAGATCGCCTTTTTCGATGTCCAGATAATGGCGCAGGATGGTGCAGCCGAAGCGCAGGTTGGTGCGCAGGTGAAACAGATTCTGGTCGTCGGTGCCCAGCAACTTGAGCCAGAACGGCATCACCTGCATGTAGCCGCGCGCGCCGGCCGACGACACCGCGTACTTCTTGAAGCCGCTTTCGACCTGGATGAGGCCGAGCACCAGCTGAGGGTCGAGTCCAGCGCGTTGCGCCTCATAGTAGACGGTCTTGAGAAAGTCCAGCCGGGCCTGCCGATCGGGGATGCGCTTCTCGAGCCGGCGGGACATTTCCGCCAGCCACTCGATCTTCTCCTGAATGCTGGTGAACTTTGGCTCCGGCGAGGCGCGATCCGCCACGGCCGCATGCAGGGCGGCCTGCACGCTGGCCGCCAGCGGTTCGTACTTCTGGGCGCCGGCCCAGGCTCCTCCGGCGCTGGCCAGCAACGCCAGCGCGACGATCAGCCGCACAGCTTCCCGCGCAGATACTGCACCGTTTCCTCGGTCGCGATCATGACCGCGTCGGTATCGCGGCGGCCCTTGTACTCGAGCTGGTCTTCCTTGAGGCCGCGCTCGCCGATGACGACGCGGTGCGGGACGCCGATCAGCTCCCAGTCGGCGAACATCACGCCGGGACGCTCGTCGCGGTCGTCGAGGATGACGTCGATGCCGGCTGCGATCAGCTCGTCGTGCAGCCGGTCGGCGGCGGCGCGCACCGCTGCCGACTTGTGGTAGCCCATCGGCGCGATGACGACCTCGAACGGCGCAATGGCGGCGGGAAAGACGATGCCTTTGTCGTCGTTGCCCTGCTCGATGGCCGAGCCGACGATGCGGGTGATGCCGATGCCGTAGCAACCCATCTCCATGACGCGCTCCTTGCCCTGCTCGTCGAGGAACTTGCATTGCAGCGCCTCGGCGTACTTGGTGCGCAGCTGGAAGATGTGGCCGACCTCGATGCCGCGGCAGATGTCGAGCCTGCCCTTGCCGTCGGGCGAGGCATCGCCGACGACGACGTTGCGGATGTCGGCGACGGCGTCCGGCTCGGGCAGGTCGCGGCCCCAGTTGGCGCCGGTCAGGTGGAAGCCGGCCTCGTTGGCGCCGCAGACGAAGTTGTCCATGGCCGCCACCGTGCGGTCGGCAATCACGCGCACTTTCGTCCGGTCTACGCCGACCGGGCCGATGTAGCCGGGCCGGCAGCCGAGGCAGCGCTCGACTTCCTCTTCGGTGGCGAAGCGGAAGGGGTCGAGGCCGGGCAACTTGCCTACTTTCACTTCGTTGAGATTGTGGTCGCCGCGGATCAGCAGAAGATAGAACGCATCGTCGTGCACGACGGCGATGGCCTTGACCGTGCGCGTCAACGACGTACCGAGGAATTCGGCGACTTCCTCGCAGCGAATCTTGCCGGGCGTCGCTTTCTTCTCCAGCGCTTCGGCGGCAGCGCCGCGCGGCGCTGCGGGGGCGAGCGCTTCGGCCAGCTCGACGTTGGCGGCGTAGTCGGAATCGGGGCAGAAGGCGATGGCATCTTCGCCCGAATCGGCCAGCACGTGAAACTCGTGCGAACCGGTGCCGCCGATCGAGCCGGTGTCGGCGGCGACGGCGCGGAAGCCCAGGCCCAGCCGGCTGAAGATGCGGCCGTAGGTCTGGTACATGTTGCCGTACTCGCGTGCCAGGTCCTCGAACGAAGCGTGGAAGGAATAGCCGTCCTTCATGGTGAACTCGCGGCCGCGCATGACGCCGAAGCGCGGCCGGATCTCGTCGCGGAACTTGGTCTGGATCTGGTAGAAATGTTTCGGCAGTTGCCGGTAGCTCTTGACCTCGCGCCGGACGATGTCGGTGATGACCTCCTCGTGGGTCGGGCCGATGACGAAGTCGCGCGCGTGGCGATCCTTGAAACGCAGCAACTCGGGGCCGTATTTCTCCCAGCGGCCGGATTCCTGCCACAGCTCGGCCGGCTGCACGGCGGGCATGAACAGCTCGATGGCGCCGGCGCGGTCCATCTCTTCGCGGACGATGCGCTCGACCTTGCGCACCACGCGCAAGCCCATCGGCATCCAGGTGTAGATGCCGGCGGCGAGGCGTCTGATCATGCCGGCGCGCAGCATCAGTTTCTGGCTGACGACCTCGGCGTCGGAAGGGGCTTCCTTCAGGGTGGCGATGAAGAACTGGCTGGCGCGCATGATCGATTCTCGGGAGCGGAATAAACGAGCATTTTACCGTCGCGCCGCTTCTTTCCTTGCCGGCGCAACTGTGAAAGAATTGCCGTCAGTCAAACATTCAAAGGTTGCATCATGCTCGACCGGGAAGGTTATCGCCCGAATGTCGGCATTGTTCTGGTGAATCAGCACGACGAGGTTTTTTGGGGCAAGAGGATTCGGGAGCATTCCTGGCAGTTCCCGCAAGGGGGCATCAAGAAAGGCGAAACGCCAGAGCAGGCAATGTTCCGGGAGCTTCACGAGGAAGTGGGACTTCGTCCGGAACATGTCCGTATCATTGGCCGTACGCGCGATTGGCTGCGCTATGAAGTTCCGAAGCAGTGGGTTCGTCGCGAATGGCGTGGTACTTACAAGGGCCAGAAGCAAATTTGGTTTCTGCTCAGGCTGGTTGGCCGGGATACCGACATTTCGCTGCGCGCCTCGGAGCATCCGGAATTCGACGCGTGGCGCTGGAGCAGCTACTGGGTGCCGCTGGAATCGGTCATCGAATTCAAGCGAAGCGTATACGAACGAGCGCTCAACGAGCTGTCGCGGTTGCTCGTGCCCCCTCGTCAGGCGCTGAGCCGGTCGCCGGTTGCGTTAGGCCATCTGTCGTCAGCCGATGGGATCGGCGACTAGGATGACGACTAAATCGCGCGTGGTGGGCCTGCTGTTGTGGGCTGTCCTGGGCATTGCGAATTGGGCGCTTGCCGACGAGTCGACGAATGCGCAGGAGCCCGAGGAAGAGGTGGTGTTGCCGTCTTTTCCCAAGGATGCCGATTTGATCGAGTTTTACGTCAGCGCGGCGACGACGAATCGCTATTTCATCGACGGCTCGAGCTTGAATCCAGGCAAGGATGGCGTCGTCCGCTACGTCATGGTGATCCGGACGAACGGGGGGGCGACCAACGTCAGCTTCGAGGGTTTGCGCTGCGCCACGGGCGAATACCGCGTATTCGCCAGCGGCCGGGCGGATGGCAGTTGGGCAAAGGCAAAGATATCGAATTGGCAGCCCGTCGAGAACAAGACGGTCAACCGGCATCATGTGGCGCTTTATCGGGAACTGTTCTGCCCTTTGGCATTGCCCATCGCCGACGCGGCGGAAGGCCGGCGAGCGCTTCGACTGGGCAAGCATCCGGTGCTGCCGTGAGCGGCGACAAGTGGGTCTTGGCGTTCGACCGGGCGCTGCGTACCGTTTTTGCCCCGGCGCCGACCCGTCGCGCCATGCCGGGCGAGCCGTTGCCGGAAGCCTCGCTCGACAATTCGGAGCGCCGCCACGCCGCTGCTCTGATGCGGATCGATCACGTCGGCGAGGTCTGCGCGCAAGGCCTCTATCAGGGTCAGGCGCTGACCTGCCGGAATCCCGCGACGCGGAAGGCGCTTGAGCAGGCCGCCTGGGAGGAAACCGAGCACCTCAACTGGACGGAGCGCCGAATCGCCGAACTGGGGGGCCGCAAGAGTTTGCTCAATCCGATCTGGTATGTGGGTTCGCTGGCGGTTGGGGTGGTGGCCGGAAAGCTGGGCGACGATTGGAACCTTGGCTTTCTCGCCGAGACCGAACGCCAGGTCGAGGCGCATCTCGAGGGGCATTTGGCAAGCCTGCCGGAAGCAGACCAGCGCTCGCGGGCCGTGGTCGAACAAATGAAGTCGGACGAGATCCGCCACGCGGATACAGCCATCCGCTTGGGTGCGCGCGATCTGCCCGGACCAGCCAAGCTGATGATGAAAGCCGTGTCGAAGCTCATGACTTCGACGGCTTACTACGTATAGAGAGCGGCCTAGACTTCGACGATCTCGAAGTCGTGAACCATTTCGGCGGTCTTGCCGAGCATGATTGATGCGGAGCAGTATTTCTCCGCCGACAGCTTGATGGCCCGTTCCACGGTTTCCGGTTTCAGGCCTCGGCCCTTGACCGTGAACTTGAAATGAATGCGGGTGAACACCTTGGGGTCGGTTTCGGCCCGTTCGGCGGTAATGTTGACCTCGCAGTCGCGCACATCCTGTCTGCTGCGCTGCAGAATCATGATTACGTCGAAGCACGTGCAGCCGCCGGCGCCAGCCAGCAGCATTTCCATTGGCCGCGGCGCCCAGTTATGGCCGCCCGCGTCCGGCGCGCCATCCATGGCCACCAAGTGGCCGCTGCCCGTCTGGGCGATGAAGCTCATGCCTTCGTGCCAGCGAACCGTGCATTCCATGAGGGATCTCCTGTAACAGAAGCGCCATTTTAGGAAATTTGGAGAAACTTGCCGATTCGGCTTGGTGCTCCGCACAAATTTCTTGCGCCGCACCATTTTTTTGCGATACTGCTTTCAACGAAACGCGTTTGATGATTGAGCAGCAGATGCATCGCGTTTCCCCCGGTGTCTCCTCCACCCTCCTCCTTTGGTGTGGATTCGGCGCAGCCCCCTTGGGGTTGCGCCTTTTTCTTTCCTGGGCACGTTCGGCGTGTTTGACATCCGACGGCGGATTCACCTAAAATGCGCGGCTTTTCCGCAAAGGTTGGTCGCGTTTGGCTGGCCAACGTACGGACAACGTAGCAAGGACTGCAGATCAGATGAAAACCTTTTCCGCCAAGCCACATGAAGTGAAGCGCGACTGGTTCGTCGTCGACGCGACGGACAAGGTGCTCGGCCGCCTTGCGGCCGAGATTGCCCACCGCCTGCGTGGCAAGCACAAGCCGGAGTACACGCCGCACGTGGATACCGGCGACTACATCGTCGTCGTCAACGTCGAGAAACTGCGTGTGACGGGTGCCAAGGCGCAGGACAAGAAGTATTTCCGTCATTCCGGATTTCCCGGCGGCATTTACGAAACCAACTTTGCCAAGCTGCAGCAACGCTTTCCGGGCCGCATTCTCGAGAAGGCCGTCAAGGGCATGCTCCCGAAGGGTCCGCTCGGTTACGCGATGGCCAAGAAGATGAAGTGCTACGCCGGCGCCGCCCACCCGCATGCCGCGCAGCAGCCCAGCGCCCTGGAAATCTAAGATCCTCCGACAGGAACCAATATGGCAGCCAACTATTACTACGGCACCGGGCGTCGCAAGACGGCGGTAGCTCGCGTGTTCTTGAAGTCCGGCAACGGCAAGTTCATCGTCAACGATAAGCCGGTCGACGAATTCTTCTCCCGCGAGACGGGGCGCATGGTCGTGCGCCAGCCGCTGGAATTGACCCAGCATTCGAGCACGTTCGACATCATGGTCAACGTCACCGGCGGTGGCGAGTCCGGACAGGCCGGCGCGGTCCGCCACGGCATTACCCGGGCCCTGATTGAATACGATGCTACCCTCAAGCCCGCGCTGTCGAATGCAGGTTTTGTCGCCCGCGATGCTCGCGAGGTCGAGCGCAAGAAGGTCGGCTTCCACAAGGCGCGCCGCCGCAAGCAGTTCTCCAAGCGCTAAGCGCGTTTCATCGCTCTGTACAGAGGCCGCCCCAGGAAACTTCGGGCGGCCTTTTCGTCTGGCCGGCTATCATTCCCGGTTCGGAGATATTGGGGAGATCATCACATGCTCAAAGCAGGCATTGTTGGCGGTACCGGATATACCGGCGTCGAACTGCTCCGTCTCTTGGCGCAACACCCGGATGTCGAACTGAGTGCGATTACTTCTCGCGGCGAAGCCGGCACGCCGGTCGCGGACATGTTTCCCAGTCTGCGTGGGCGCGTGGATTTGGCTTTCAGCGATCCCAAGGACGCGCCGCTCGACCGCTGCGATGTCGTTTTCTTCGCGACACCGAACGGCATCGCCATGCAGCAAACAAGGGCTCTTCTGGATGCCGGCGTACGGGTCATCGATCTGGCTGCCGATTTCCGCATCAAGGACATCGCCGTCTGGGAGAAATGGTATGGCATGACCCATGCCGCGCCAGACCTGGTTGCCGAGGCGGTCTATGGCCTCCCCGAAGTCAATCGCGAGGCCATACGCAAGGCCCGTCTCGTGGCCAATCCGGGCTGCTACCCGACGGCCGCCCAGCTTGGTTTGCTGCCGCTCATCGAGGCGGGCTGCGTCGATACGGGCAACCTGATCGCCGACTGTAAGTCGGGGGTTTCGGGCGCCGGCCGCAAGGTGGAGACGCATATCCTGTTCGCCGAAGCTTCAGACAACTTTAAGGCCTATGGCGTTGCCGGGCACCGACATCTGCCGGAAATCCGTCAGGGCCTTAGCATTGCTGCCGGCGTGCCGGTAGGACTGACTTTCGTCCCGCACCTGACGCCGCTAATCCGGGGCATCCATGCCACGCTTTATGCTCGCGTCAGCCGCGAGGAGGATTTTCAGGCGCTGTTCGAGCGGCGCTATGCCAAGGAGCCATTCGTCGATGTGCTGCCGCCCAAGTCGCATCCCGAGACCCGCTCCGTGCGGGCTTCCAATCTCTGCAGGATCGCCGTGCATCGCCCGCAGGGCGGCGACACGCTGGTCATCCTCTCGGTGATCGACAACCTGACCAAGGGTGCCGCCGGGCAGGCCGTGCAGAACATGAACCTCATGTTCGGTTTCGACGAATGTATCGCCCTGTCGCAGGTTCCCGTCTTGCCCTGACACTGCGCCGGCTGCGCAGCCGCTTCGGCATCGCCGCGCCGCGCGTTGCCGTACGCACTCATTTGCCCTGGCGCTGGCGGCTACTGGCCGCCGTAGCCGTTCTTGCCGGCGCGTTTCTACTGGCCGGCGGAATATTCGACACGGGTCGGCGATTTGCCGGTTTCGACCGCAGCGAGTCTCAGTCCGAGATCGAAGCGCTCCGCGAACGCGCCGATGCCTTGAGTAGCGAAGTGGAGCGGCTTCGCGGCATTGCCAACGCCGCCGAGAACAGCCAGAAGATCGATAAAGCGGCGATTGAGGAGCTGACTCGTCAAGTCAAGGCGCGGGAGGAAGAGAACACCCGACTTAAGGAAAGCCTCGCGATGTTCGAGAGCCTGGCCAAGAGTAGCGGTAGCCCTGAATCTCTGAGCATTACTCGCCTGCGCGTGGAACCCATGGGCGAGCCTGGCCATTACCGTTACCGCATGCTGGCTGCCTGGCGAGGCAGCGAAGCCAAGCGCGAGTTCAAGGGCAATCTCAGTTTCCACATTACTGCGCGCCAGGCTTCGGGCCGGTCTACTGTTATCATCGTACCGGGGGAGAAAGAGCGGAACATCGGCAAGTTTGCCGTATCTTTCAAGAATTTCGGTAGCCTTGAAGGCAGCCTGGAGCTGCCGGCCGATGCCAAGATCGAACGGATCGAGGCAAGGCTTCTGCAAGACGGCTTGGTGAGGGCATCGCAGAGCATTCCCTTATAAGGAGCATTTCAAGCATGTTCAAGAGAAACAGTACTCCGAAGAGCAGAATCGACACGCTGGTAGGTGCCGGTACGACCATCACGGGTGACGTCATGTTTTCCGGCGGTCTGCGGGTCGATGGGGAAATTCGTGGCAATATCAGAATGGTTGGCGAGCAGGGCAGCACGCTCGTGGTGAGCGAGCACGCCCGTATCGAGGGTGAGATCGTGGTGTCCCACGTGGTCATCAACGGTACCGTGCTGGGTCCGGTGGTGTCGTCGGGATTTGTCGAGTTGCAGGCCAAGGCCCGCGTTACCGGCGATGTGGAATACAACAGCATCGAGATCCATCTCGGCGCGCTTGTCGAGGGCAAGCTGGTGCACACGGGCCAAGCGGCACGGTCGGTGGAACTGAAGCTGGCAAGCAGCAATTGACCCGGGGGAAATCCAGGCAGATAATGGTGGAGCCCCAACATGTTTTTCAGGAGAACAAGATGAGCGCAAACGATATGCCCCTGCCGTTTCTCTTCACGGATAGCGCCGCCAACAAGGTCAAGGAGCTTATTCAGGAAGAAGGCAACCCCGAGTTGAAGCTGCGGGTGTTTGTAACGGGCGGCGGCTGCTCCGGTTTTCAGTACGGATTTACGTTCGACGAGGTGACCAACAATGACGATTCCGTCTTGGAGAAAAATGGTGTGACCTTGTTGATCGATCCAATGAGCTACCAGTATCTGGTTGGCGCCGAGATTGATTACACGGAAGGCCTGGAAGGCTCGCAGTTCGTGATCAAGAATCCGAACGCAAGCAGCACCTGCGGCTGTGGATCGTCATTCTCGGTCTGATCCTGCTTCTTTTGCCGGTTCGACCATGGGGCGCTGAGGCGCCCTTGTCCTTTCTCGAGCCTCGGATATAATCCGCCCTCTTTTGGGCCGATAGCTCAGCTGGGAGAGCGCCGCGTTCGCAATGCGGAGGTCGAGGGTTCGATCCCCTTTCGGTCCACCAA
>JAGVUA010000110.1 GCA_019136545.1 Betaproteobacteria bacterium | reverse complement strand
CACCGGCGCATGGAACAAATTGGCCGCCAGCGCCGGCGGCAGCGGCGCGCCATCGTCGCTGACTTTCACCGTCACGCCTCCTCGGGCATCGAGTCCGAGCGTCACGTCGATGTGCAGTGCCGGATGGGCACTGCGTTTGTCCAGAGCATTGCCGACCAGGTTCTCGACCACGTGGTTGAACAGCGCCGCCGGCACCGGGTCGTGGAGCCCCGATCGACCGGACGCCGAGAGATCTTCCGCCACGGAGAACCGAATGTCGGCGAAAGCGAAGCGTGTCTGCACTCTTTCCCACCAATCGCCCAGACGAACGGTCTCTTCCGTCTGCAGGCGCGGCGCCTGCAGCTTGTCCAGCGTCTGTTCGAGCCGCGCGGTGATCGCCGGCAGCTGCCTTTGCAACAAGGAAACGAACTCGGGAGTGAGCTGACCGGATTCGCTCTGGGCCGTGCTGCAGAGCGTGCGCAGGCTTTGCAGCAGGTTCTTGACGTCGTGCGTCAGGCGGGCGCCGGTCTCGTGGATGGCTTCGACATAACTCATGTGCTTCAGTTGCCGGGCGCGCAGCTTGTCGGCACGGAATTCGGCGATGAGTTGCGCCAGCAGACTGAAGTGCCAAGCCAGCGAAGGACTGAGCGGATAGCGGGTGTAGATGCGCAGCAGCAAGGCATCGAACCGGAATTCGCTCGAGCGGCCCAGGCATTCGCCGAATTGGCCGTCGGGGCCGCCCGGCGTCTGCCAGGCCACGCCCTTGACCCAGGGCAGCATCCGCACCATGTCGCGGCACGACTCGACCAGAAAATCGTCGGGGTCGCTCCGGCGCTGGGCCAGGTCGGCCAGGGTGTGCAGCCATTGCTCGACCGGCATGCCGACCGACATCAGGTAGCGCGAAAACACCGTGCCGACCCCGGCCATGCCCAAGTGCGGGTTCCACACCCAGCCGAGAATCAGCAAGGCCACGCCGATGCCCAGCAGCGCCTCGAGCAAGGCGTCGATGTACGCATGCCCCAGCAGCAGCATGATGGCCAGGCTGCCGAGCACCAGCACGGCGAGCAACAGCATGACGATGACGCTGTACACGAAATCGACCACCTCGGCCTGGTCGTCGGCTTCCTTTTTCTCGGGCAGCAGCAGCATGAGCACGAGCACCGCCGGCGCCATCCATGCGCCGATGACCACCACCATGGAACCGGTACCGATGCCGCTCGGCACCGCCGACGGCATCGCCAGCAGCAGCAGCACCGCGACCAGCCAGGACAAGGCGAAGAGATAGAACAGCTTCGACCAGCGCGCGTCGAACAGGAACACCTTGCCGCCGACCACGCCGGCCAGCAGGATGATCCAGAGCGTCAGCAACCAGCCATTGAGCCAATAGACCGTCAAGCCCACCACCAGCAAAATCGCGCCCAGGACCGCCGGGGCGATGCGCTGATCGGCACGGACGAAAGGCTGCCAGACGATCAGCAGACCGATGTGAATGACAAACAGCATGCGCGCCAGCGCAGTGGCCGGTCCGATAATCAAGACCAGATAAAGCAGTGCCAGCAGCGCCACCAGCAGTTGGCGACGCCAGCGCAGCGCCATGCGCAGGACCAGGCGGGTAACGGACGGGAACAGGCTCATGTCGGGTGGGGCGATTGTAATCACGCGGGCGCTCGGGGAAGCGCGGGTTGTCATCTGCGGCTCCGGCGCCTGTCAGTAGCTTGACGGACCTGTCGAAATTTCGACAAATTATTCCCATTCCCGCATGGAAAATACGCATTACCCGCATTAATTGAGGCAAGGCATATAATTTGCTTATTTATATACGCATAAGCCGAAAGTTATATACAGGAGATTCCATGCAAGCAATCAACATACGCAGGCAGTCGGGCTTCACCTTGGTCGAGATCGCCATCGTGCTGGTCATTATTGGCCTGCTGCTCGGCGGCGTGCTCAAGGGCCAGGAGTTGATTACCCAGGCGAAGATCAAGAACGTCGCCAACGACTTCAACGGCCTCACCGCCGCCGTCTATTCGTATCAGGACCGTTACAAGCGTTTGCCCGGCGACGATCCCGGCATGACGCGCTGGTCCGTGGCAGGAGCCGCGCTGACTGCTGCGCAGTCAGGAGACGGCAACAATGTGATCGGAACCGCAGGTCAAGACTACCAATCGACCACGGACACTACGGAGAATAGAAAGTTCTGGCTCGCACTGCGCTTGGCCGGCTTCGTGGCAGGAACTACCGCCAGCATTGCCGAGGGCTCCGCCCAACCGATCAATGCCGCGGGAGGCATCGTCGGCGTCCAGAGCGGCGCGCTCGGCCTCACCGGCACGGTGATCTGCTCCGGCAGCCTGCCGGCCAAGATCGCCCAGGCCATCGACAGCCAGTTCGACGACGGCAACATGCTCACCGGCTCGGTGCGCGGGCAGATCGAAACCACACCGCCGACCGCGGTCGGCGCCGCGGCACTTGCTGCGGGCACCGCTGGCTATACGGACAACGGCACCAACCTTTACACCGTCTGCAAGAACCTGTAGCCGCGCATTCAGCGACACCCATGGCCGATCAAGCCCGCTTCGGCGGGCTTTTTCATTCCATTTCAGCGTACCGCCACGGCTGACTTTGGCGACCCGGCCGCTCAGCCCCTCAGCAGCCTCGTCTCGCCGGCCATCACCGCCGCGGCCGTGCCGAGCAGCACCACGACATCGCCCGCCTCCAGGGTGACGGTAGCGTCCGGCTCCAGTCCGCGCAGGCCGTGCCGCCGCAGCGCCGACACGGTCGCGCCCAAGGCCGCCAGGCCGAGATCGCCGAGCCGCTTGCCGACGCCATGATCGCCGGCGCCCAGCGCCACCGAATGCAGACGCGGCAGATCGGCCTCCAGGATGCGATCGCCGACGTCGGTGGCGCCGTGGAAGAAGCCGCGCAACAGGCCATAGCGCTGCTCCCGCAATTCGCGCAAGCGCTTGACGATGCGATGCAGGGGAACGCCGACGAAGGCCAGCGCGTGGGTAGCCAGCATCACCGACGATTCGAGCGCTTCCGGCACCACTTCGGCGGCGCCGGCCGCCAGCAACGCCTCGGCGTCGTCTTCCTCGCGGGCGCGCGCCACCACCGGCACGCCCGGCGCCGACTCGCGGATGCGATGCAGGGTGCGCAGCGTGTCGCCGCGATCGGCGAAGGTGATGATCACGACGCTGGCCCGCGCCAACCCCGCCGCCAGCAGCGTTTCCCGCCGGGTACAGTCGCCGTAGGACACCGGCTCACCGGCATTGGCCGCCTCGCGCACGCGCTCGGGGTCCAGGTCGAGCGCCTGGAAGCCGATGCCTTCGTGCTCGAGAAAACGGGCCAGATGCTGGCCGGTGCGGCCATAGCCGCAGACGATGGCGTGCTTGTCCGACTCCATCGTGTGCGCCGCCAGTTCGGTCAATTGCATGGATCGCAGCAACCATTCGGAGGCCACGAAACGCAGCACGATGCGGTCGGAAAAATGGACGATCAGCGGCGCCAGCATCAGCGACAGCACCAGGGCCGCCAGCACGGGCTGCAAGGGGCCGCCCGCCAGCAGACCGACGGATTCGCCGCGCGCGAGCAACACGAAACCGAACTCGCCGCCGGCGCACAGCCACAGGCCGGTGCGCAGCGCCGTGCCCGGTGCGGCGCCGAACCAGCGCGACAGCGCCCACGCCACGGCAAGCTTGCCGGCCAGCAGGCCGCCGAGCACGCCCAGCACGCGCGGCCATTCCCGCCCGATGGCGGGGGGATCGAGCATCATGCCGATGGAAATGAAGAACAGGCCGAGCAGGACGTCGCGGAACGGCTTGATGTCTTCCTCGACCATGTAGCGGTATTCGGTTTCGGAAATCAGCATGCCGGCGACGAAGGCGCCCAGCGCCAGCGACAGGCCGGCCCATTCGGTCAGCCAGGCGAGGCCCAAGGTGATCAGCAGCACGTTGAGCATGAACAACTCGGCCGACTTGCGACGCGCCACCAACGTGAACCAGCCCCGCATCAGCCTCTGGCCGATGAACAGCACGAGCGTCAGCAGCACGGCCGCTTTCAGCAAGGCGACGAACAGCGCGCCGGCCAGTTCGCCGACCGGCCGGGTCAGGGCCGGAATGATCACCAGCAGCGGCACGACGGCCAGATCCTGGAACAGCAGGACGCCCATCACTTCGCGCCCGTGCGTCGAATCCAGTTCGCGGCGGTCGGCGAGCAGCTTCGACAATATCGCCGTCGACGACATGGCCAGCGCGCCGCCCAGGCCGACGCCGACCAGCCAGGGCACGCCGGCGGCGACGACGGCGACGGCGCCGATGGCGATCGAGGTGAACACCACTTGGGCGAAGCCGAGGCCGAAGACGATGCGCTTCATGGCCATCAGGCGCGGCAAGGAAAATTCCAGACCGATGGAGAACATCAGGAACACCACGCCGAACTCGGCGAGATGGCTGGCGCCCTCGGCATCCGGCAGCAGATCGAGCGTGTGCGGCCCCACCACGACGCCGACCAGCAGATAACCGAGGATGGGCGGCAGATTGGCGATCCGGCAGGCGGTCACCACCAGGACCGACGCGCCGAGCAACAGCAAAACCAACTGCAAGGTGTTCAAGGCATCTCCAGCTTGGCGGGAAGGTGGTCGGTATAATTCTGCCCCATCATAACGGCAGTAGCGGCGGTGGCGATGGCCCAAGAGGCGAATGACGAGCGCAGCCTGGCGATGGCGCGGCGCGTGCTCCAAATCGAAGCGGCGGCGGTGACGGCGCTGGCCGAGCGGCTTGGCCCGGAATTCGCGGCGGCGGTCGCGCTCATCCTCGACTGTCGCGGCCGCGTCATCGTCAGCGGCATCGGCAAGTCCGGCCACATCGCCCGCAAGATCGCCGCCACCATGGCCAGCACCGGCACGCCCGCCTATTTCGTGCACGCCGCCGAGGCGGTCCATGGCGACCTCGGCATGATCACCCGCGACGACGTACTCATCGCCCTCTCCAACTCCGGCGAGAACGAAGAACTGCTGACCATCGTGCCGCTGGTCAAGCGCCAGGGCGGACGGCTGATCGCCGTCACCGGCAATGACGCGTCGTCGCTGGCCAGGGAGGCCGACATTCATCTCGATGCCCGCGTCGATGAAGAAGCCTGTCCGCTCAACCTCGCCCCGACGGCCAGCACCACTGCGGCGCTGGCGCTGGGCGACGCGCTGGCGGTGGCCCTGCTCGACGCGCGCGGCTTCGGCGCGGAGGATTTCGCCCGCTCCCACCCCGGCGGCGCTCTCGGCAGGCGGCTGCTGACCCATGTGCGCGACGTCATGCGGCCGACCGCCGAAGTACCGAAAGTCAGCCATGGCGCATCGCTGCCGGAAGCGCTGCTGGCGATGACGCGGGGCGGCATGGGCATGGTGGCGGTGCTCGACGACGCCCAGCGATTGCTCGGCATCTTCACCGATGGCGACCTGCGCCGGGCGATGGAGAAACTGGGCGACCTGCGCACCACGCCGGTGGGCGGCCTAGCCACCCGCAATCCTCGCGCCATCGGTCCCGACCGTCTGGCGGTCGAGGCCGTCGAGATGATGGAGCGCCACAAGATCAACCAGTTGCTGGTCATGGATGAGGCCGGGAATCTGTGCGGCGCATTGGACATGCACGACCTGTTCCGGGCCAAGGTAGTATGAGCTTCCAGGCCCCCCCTCCCCCCAGCCCCCCTTCCCGGGGAAGGGGGGTGACGGCTGTTCGCAAGCTTCGCTTGCTGCCATACGTTGACTTGCCGTCTCCTTGGGGCGGCCCGGCGGAGACGGCATGAGCCTCTATCTGGAAAAAGCCCGCAGGGTGAAATTGATGGCCTTCGACATCGACGGCGTGATGACCGATGGCCGCCTTTACTTCAGCCCGGCCGGCGACGAGTTGAAGGCCTTCTTCAGCCGCGACGGCCTGGGCCTCAAGATGCTGGCGAAATCCGGCGTCAGGATCGCCATCATCACCGGCCGGGATTCGCCGATCGTCCTGCGCCGCGCGGAAAACCTCGGCATCTCGCTGGTGCGGCAAGGCGTCGAGGACAAGCGCGCCGCCATGGCCGATCTGCTGCGCGACGAAGCGCTCGACTACAGCCAGGCCGGCTACATGGGCGACGACGTCGTCGATCTGGCCGTCATGGCGGCATGCGCTTTTTCCGCGACCGTTCCCGACGCCCACCCGCTGGTGCGCCGGCAGGCCGACTACCTTGCCGACGCACCGGCGGGCGCGGGCGCCGTACGCGAAGTTTGCGAGGTTTTGCTGCAGGCCCAGGACCACTGGGACTCGGTCATGGCAGCCTACCGGCCATGAGGGTCTCGGGCGCAGCGCTGTTTCCCCTGCTCGTGCTCGGCGTGCTGGCCGCGGCGACTTTCTGGCTCGAGCAGGCCAGCCAGGGCGACCCGAGCGCACCGCGTCCCAAGGATCGCCACGACATCGACTTCTGGGTGGACGGCGTGCGGATGCGCGGGTTCGATACCAATGGCGCCGTGCGCCACGAACTCCACGCCGATCGCCTCGAGCATTATCCGGACGACGACACCAGCATCGTTTTCGAGCCCCGCTTCAAGTACCTGGAAAATCGCCGGATATCGGCGACGGCGCGACGCGCCAGGGTGGACAAGCAAGGCGACCACGTGCTGCTGGAAGGCGACGTCGAGATCGTCCGCCCCGGCGAGAAGCCCGGTACGCCCGACACGGTGGCGACCACGACGCGCCTGCACGTCATGCCCGACGAAGAAAAAGCCCACACCGACGTGCCCGTCACCATCCGGCAGGGCCAGTCGATCATCAATGGGCAGGGCGGCATCGCCATTGACAACAAGTCACAAATAACCGTACTGCTCGGTCCCGCGACGGCCACCATTTACAGGAAACCACAATGAAACACGCTGCCCGGAATGCCTTGCCGCTGCTGATCCTCGCCGCCTGTCTCCTGGTCACCTCGCCGGTCCGGGCGGAACGCGCCGATCGCGACAAGCCGGTCAATCTCGAGGCCAGCCGGATCACGATCGACGACGCCAAGAAAACCCAGGTGCTCGAAGGCAACGTGCAACTGGTGCAGGGCACGCTGGTGATTCGCGCCGAAAAAATCATCGTCAGCCAAGACGCCAACGGCTTCAACAAAGGCACCGCGTTCGCCGCCAACAACCGCTTGGCGACTTTCCGCCAGAAGCGCGAAGGCAAGGAAGAATACATCGAGGGCGAAGCGGAACGAATCGAATATGACGGTCGCGCCGACAAAGTGGAATTGTTCAACCGCGCCTACGTCAAGAGCGGCTTGGACGAAGTGCGGGGCCAATACATCGCCTATGACGGCAAGACCGAGAACTACGTCGCCACCTCGGGAACGCCGGACGGCGACAAGGCGGGGCGCAATGAGCGCGTGCGCGCCGTGATTCAGCCCAAGAACAAGGATGGCGGCAAGCCGGCCGGACAATGAATCCAAGCGCGGTGACGCATCGCAATATCTGCCAATCCCGCATCGCGGCTTATCTGCTAGAATATTATCTACTTGATATACAACGATAAAGTATTTTTTGTGCGCCGCACAAAAAATACTTGACATCTCGTTTCTCGTTCCTATAATACGTTCCATGATGCACTGCAACATGGCGCTTCCGGAGGGTTGGAAAGCGCAGGATGAAACCTGAACCCATACCACCCATTTAGGAGAAACACGATGTACACCACGCCCGAGCAGTTCGCCGCCGCGAACAAGAACAGCGTCGAAGCCCTGTTGACGATGGCCAATACCGCCTTTGCCAGCGCCGAGCGCCTCGCCGCCCTGAACCTGAACACCGCCCGTAGCCTGCTGGAAGAGACCGTGGCCAACGCCAAGTCCCTGCTCTCCGCCAAGGACGCGCAAGAACTGATGAGCATTCAGGCCTCGCTGGCCCAGCCCAGCGTCGAGAAAGCCATTGCCTATTCCCGCAACGTCTATCAGATCGCCTCGCAGACCCAGGAAGAAATTGGCAAGATTCTCGAAGCCCAGTTCGCCGAAGTGAACAAGACCGTGACCTCGGCCCTGGACAAGGCCGTGAAGAACGCTCCGGCCGGTTCCGACGTCGCCGTCGCCGCCGTCAAGTCGGCCATCGCCGCCGCCAACTCGGCCTACGACAGCATGACCAAGGCCGCCAAGCAGGTCGCTGAAATCGCCGAAGCCAATGTGGCTGCCGCGACCAGCGCCACGGTCAAGGCCGTCGGCGTCGCCCCGAAGGCCAAGAAGGCCGCCTAAACAGTTTCTCGTCTCCTCCTCCCAGCCCGCAATAGGCTGGAGTTCAAGCCCTGGCACCACGTGCCAGGGCTTTTTTTTCGCCGGCCGGCCGCAGTGACCTCTCACTTGCTGTCGAACGACAGGCCGCGCCGGGCGATTTCCGCTTCGATCTCCGCCATCGCCGGCGGCACCTGTTCCGGCGCGCCGCGCACGCCGAGTTCAAGGTGACGCCGCTTGGCGTCCGTCCCCAGCGAAGGCAGGCTGAAGACGGTGAGTCCCGGGTAGTCGCGTTCGATGCGCTCCATCAGGTCGACCAGCAGGCCTTCGATACCCTCCCAGACGATGATCGCCCCCTCGACTTCGGGTTTGGCGTTGAAGCGGTCGCGATAGCCGTTGTCGAGCACCCATTCGATCATCGGCCATGCCATTTCCGGGAAGCCGGGTACGAAATGATGGTCGGCGTAGGAAAAGCCCACAATGCCGTTGACCGGATTGGGAATGGTGCGGCTGCCCGCCGGAAACCGGCCCATGTCGAGCATCGACTGCGTGATCGGCCGGTTCATCGATGCCAGCCGCTCGCGGATTCTCGCCTCCGCCTCGGGATGCAGCGCCAGCGGTACGCCGGCCGCCGCCGCGGCTGCCTGGCGCGTGTGGTCGTCGGGCGTGGCGCCGATGCCGCCGCAGCTGAAAACCACATCATCGCTCGCCAGCGAACGCTGCAGCGCCTCGATCAGGCGCGGCCGGTCGTCGCCGAGATATAGCACCCAGTCGAGGTGAAGACCGCGCGCGGCGAGGATTGCGCGTAGCTTCTCGAAATGCTTGTCCTGCCGCTTGCCGCGGATGATCTCGTCGCCGATGATCAGCGCTCCGAAACCCATACTCCCTCCTTCGCCCGCAGCCGACGCAGGGCCGACAATCCAAGATGGGCAAATAATAGCGCCGCGAACGCCGGCGCCAGCACGTTGGCGAAAGGCACATGCGCCGCCAGTGCCGACACGAAACCGGCGCCCCAGAATCGCGAACGTTCCTGAACGATCAGCGCGCGCCGCTCATCCGCCGTCGCGTGCTCGGCCAGCACGTCGAAGCGGAAGGTGCGCTGGTTGAGCCAGGCGCCCCACAGCAGCGGCAGCACCAGCAGTCCGCCCGGCACCAGCAGCAGCGGCAGGCACAAGAGCCAGCCGGCGACGAAAATCGCGCCGGCCGCCAGCGTGTTGCCGATGCTGCCCCAGAACGCCGCTGCCGGCGTGCCGCGACGGCTGACTTCCGGATAGTCGCGCGCGGCGACGATGGCCATCATGCGCGGCAACGCGAAGGCCGCGACCAGCAGCAGCGCGGTTACATAGATCAAGGGCGCGAAGCACAGCGCCAAGGCCGCATGCACCAGCCACGGCCCCAGCCAGTCGAGCCACGGCCATTGCGGCAGATGGCCGAGCAGCCAGCCGCTCAAGGGCGCCCAGGTCAGCCAGGCCACGGCCACCCAACCGAGCAGCGAAACCAATGGTGGCCACAACGCCTGCCAGAGAATATCGCCGCGCGCGAAGTCCCGCATCGCCCGCAGGCTCGCCAAGCTCACTTCATGCATGGTGCCGGCCCTCCCACATTTTCTGCAATCGTTTGACAGAGACCGGCGACGGCGTCTTCAGTTCCTGCGCGAACAGCGCCACGCGCAGCTCCTCCAGCAGCCAGCGGAACTCTTCGAGGAACGGATCGACCTGCCCCGACTTGGCCAGCGCCAGCCGCTCGCGCTCCCAGGGCCGCGCCAGCTGCTGCCAGTCGGCCATCAGCCGTGCATCGCGCGCCGCGTCGTTGCGCGCCTTGTCGAGGCGCAAGTTCACCGCCTTCAGGTAACGCGGGAAATGCGCCAGGCGCTCGTAAGGCAGGGCGGCGATGAAGCCGCGCGCCAACAATGCCGCCAGCTGCGCCGAAATGTCGGCACCCGCCTGCGGAAACGCCTTCTGCATGGCCGCCAGCTTCTTTTGCAACACGCCGTATTCGGCGAGGACCGTGCCGAGCAGGCGCGCGATCTCCTGCGCCACCAGCACCACCCGGCCCTTGGCCGCCGCCGCGCGCGTCTCGAATTCCTGATCGCTCTCAGGCAGCGGCGCCACGAGGCAAGTGCGGTCGAGCGTCGCGGCGACGATCTGTTCCTTCAGTTCCTTCTCGGAACCCAGCGCCATGAACTGCATGCCCAGTTCGCGCGGCAGATTCTTGTCCACGAACTTCAGCTGCTCCTTCAGCGCCAGCATGAACCGGCCGCGCAGGTCGAGCCGTTCCTGCTCCGCCGCCTTTTCCTCCGACGGCTCGGCGAAGCCGCCGTACTCGGCGCGCAGCTCGGCAAGATTGCGCGACATGGCCAGCGTGGCGCCGTGCTCGTCGAGCAGCCGGAAGTTCATCGACAGGTGCGGCCGCAGCTCGCCGGGCCGGAAAGCGTCGAGCGGCAGCTTGAGCGCGATCTTTTCTTCGACCGCGCGCGTCAGCGCCTTGACCAGTGCTTCATCGACGTCGTGTTCGGCATCACAGAACTCCTCGGCGAAGGCATCGAGCGGCTGCAGCCGATGGCGGTACTTCTGCGGCAGCGTCTTCAGCAGCGCAACGAGTTTTTCCTTGAGCAGTCCCGGCACCAGCCATTCGATGCGCTGCTCGGGCACGCGGTTCAGTGCCGCCAGCGGCAGCGAAAGCGTCACGCCATCGTCCGCCGCGCCGGGATCGTGCTTGTAGGCGTACCGCCATGACTGACTTTTGTGTACCGCCATGACTGACTTTTGTATTCGAGCGTCGGCGGAAAGGCGTCGGTGGTGATGCCGGCCGCCTCGTGGCGCATCAGCTGTTCCTTTTCCAGGAACAGCAGCTTCGGCTCCTTCTGCTCCGCCTCGCGCCGCCACTTGTCGAAGGCGGCCAGCGTCGTGATGCCGTCCGGCACGATGGCATCGAAGAAGGCGTGAATCAACTCCTCGTCGACCAGCACGTCCGGCCGGCGCGACTTGTGTTCCAGATGTTCGATGTCACGCATCAGCTTCTGGTTGTGCTGCAGGAAGCGCCACTTCTTCAGCCAGTCCTCGTTCACCTCGCCCAGCACCAGCGCGTGACGGATCAGGATCTCGCGCGAGAGCTTCACGTCCATCGGCCCATAGTGAACCCGTCGCTTCGCATGCAGCAGCAGGCCGTGCAGCGTCACCCGCTCCCAGGCGACCACTTGCCCAGGCCCCTTCTCCCAGTGCGGCTCGAAGACGTGTTTGCGGACTAGATGCGCGCCGACCTCCTCCAGCCACTCGGGCTGGATCTGAGCGATGCAACGCGCGAAGAGCCGGGATGTTTCCACC
>JAGVUA010000040.1 GCA_019136545.1 Betaproteobacteria bacterium | reverse complement strand
CTGACTTCTGTCTGAACAAATACCGATTCGCCATCTGCAACATTTCCCGATTGCACGGAACTGCCTCCGTACATGAACGCACTACCTTGACTGAAGAATGTCCCGTTACTACCCGTTATCCAACCTAAGCCGCTGTTATCGACCGCCTGGCCAAGCGAAAGTATGGAACTGCCAGACAACCATTGATGTAACGCAGCGGAATAGGCGAGATCGAAACGACCAAATCGGTTGGACCCCTGCGGATTCGCACAACTACCGGAGCCCCCAAGGAAGGTGCCGATCAAGTAGCGCCGTCCACCACTGGAACTGAACAGACCAGAGCCGCTGCTTCCCTCTTCGGCAGAACCGCTCGAAAAGGCAACATTGAAGTAATTACCTGCCAAACTATTCGCGGTGGTGCATGTAAATTTTCCTGTCGCATCTGGCTTTGTGCACGAATCGAATTCGTCGAGAGTACCGACGCTTAGCTTCTGCAGATCGCCCTGAGGCTGGTGCACCATTCCAACGTCGCTCCCCAGAACGGGGACGGTTGATGACCAAGCAGAGAATGAGGCGCCCCCCGGAGGTGGGGAGTTCAATCGCATGAAGGCAGTATCGGTCGCACTACTGGCATAGAGGAGCGTCGCACCGTCGGAATTGACTGTCAAGGACGAACTAGCAATGACACTATTGCACGACGTCGATCGATAAAACCACGAAGTAGCAAGCGTGGAGGCAGTCGTTTGATCTCTTATGCAATGCCTTGCAGTGATAAAGTACGGCACGAAGGAACCGCTGATAGTATCGGCAAGTAAAGTTCCAGTGCATTCGTAAGATGTGCCACTATCAACAAAATTCATCAGTGCAACAGAGTTGGCGGTGGCAAGCCAGTCAGGAGAACAAGACACATCCACCTCACACGCTGCCGATTGTCCGATCTTGGCCATTTCGAATAAATGGCTTCTTTCCCACGGGGACTTCACGAGATGGGATAGCGCCGGGATACCGAAGCTGACTTCGCTCGTAGGTATTCCAGGCGGGAGTTCCAACTCGAATACGATCGTATCTCCGTCGACGATTGGCGACCAGAAGGTCTTCCCTCTATCGGAAACATCGCCGGCAAGTCTGTTCTTCTCGAGGACTGCAACCACCTCGCCAGCAACTACCTCGTAAGTAAGGGCGTCGCTCGGCGCATGAAAGCGAAGCTTGGCGGTAGAGGGAAGATGACCAACCAATATGCCCAGACGAAGGCTTCGCGCACCAGATGATGATATCTGTATGGCGGCTACCTGCCCCCCAGACTCTGCCCTCGTCCACTTGAGGCGGCTGGCTGTCTTTGCAAAGCTATCAGTCTCTTCAAGTTCTCGTCGAACACCAGTCTTTTTTGGAAGCTCGGGTTTTATCACGTCAAGAAACTCTTTCTCGAGCATTCCCTTCGCGGGAGCCTCCAGGGCAACCAGATGCGTTATCCGATCGACTAGATCAGACCGTATCCTCAGCTTAGTATCTGGCCGAAAAATATCCGGCATGGTCTTGGCGGATGAATGAAAGCTGTCTAATCCCCCCCCTGCATCAGCCGCAATGGCATACGTCAAGGCTGGCAGAATCAAAATCCCTATTGACAATAGTCGCCACACGACAAGACGGACTGATAGTGCCCTCGGGAACAGCGCCATCATAAGAATCGAAACCATTATCTCGATTCGCCAACAACTCCGTTCCATTTTACCCTCGGCGAACTCCCTCTTTATTAAGAGGCCGCATGCTCAGCATATATGATATTGGTAAATACGGATGGCTGCATTTCCTTATCCTTATTTCCTCAGTTGCCTGACAAGCGTTGAACTTTGCCTCAAGTCAGGTAACGTCGCCGCAGCTCCAGGAAGGGCTTCTCGACGGCGAAATAGGTAACGGTGGCCAGCAGAAGCGCTCCGGGCAAAACCATAGCGAATACAACGACCGGAACGGTTGGAGGCGCCGACATACCGATCAGCCAGTGTTCGAGCACTAAAGCAATGATGATCATGTGCATCAAATAGAGGGAGTAGCTAAGCAGCCCGACACGACGCATGGCTTCCGCTACAAGTCTCGGTAGCTTAGGCGCAAGGCACAGATAGGTGAAGATGAAGGCGCTCGAAAGCACGCCTCCATTACCCATATGACTGTGACAACGGGCAACCACCAGGCGCTCACCACGCGATCAGGATGGTCACGCCGCCACGCACCGAGCAGCATGCCGATCACGAACTCATCGAGACGACCGACGATGGTCAGGTACGAGAGATCTCTCGGATTGGCTCCGAATAGCACTGCGATGAAACGAAACAGCAGCAAGGCCAAGATCAGCATGGTAAACGCCTGCCAGCCGCGCTGCCGCAGGATGAGGCAAAGCATCGGGAATATCAGGTAAAACTGAAACTCGACGGAGATCGCCCAAAACATGTCGGTGTAGGGCGTACCGGCAAATGCGCCGGGGAGATTTTGGCCCAGCAGGAGGGTCTGCCAGAAAGCGCCCCAAGTGAAGCGCTCCGGCATTGAATAGACGGCTACGGCAAGCAAGAACACTGCGAGCGGATAAATGCGCAGCAGGCGATTGCGCAGGAAGCCAAGATATTCGATCTGCCTGCCCCATGCCCCATAAGTCAATATGAATCCACTCAAGACCATGAACAGACCGACGGCCGCATGGCCCTCCACGACGACAGCCATTAGCGGATTTGAAATTATCGGCCAGTGGTCTGGCGCGAACGAACGACCGAATTGCAGCCGATAACTCACGAGATGATAAGCGTGGTAAATGACGACCCACAGCGCCGCGATACCGCGCAACTGATCGACAGCTGGCATGTAAGTGATGTTGTCGCTGCGCAACGTGACTTCCCCGCCTAAGGCTCAAGAGCCTGAAGAATGCGGTCGCGGACCCCAAGCCAGCCCGTCGAGCCATCCTGGCGAAACAGGCGCAGCGTCGGGTACCAAGGTGAATCGTCACGATCGAGCAGCCATCGCCAATCCGGCGCAAACGGAATCATTACCCAAGCTGGACGGCCGATCGCTCCGGCAAGATGGGCAACCGAAGTATCCACGGTGATCACCAGGTCGAGCGCAGCGAGGAGCGCCGCCGTGTCCGCATAGTTTTCCAGTTCCGGCCCCAGATCAATGATTTGTGCGCCATCTGGGCCCGCTAGCTGCTTTGCGGGCTCCCCTTTTTGCAGGCTAAACCAATGAGTGCCAGGAAGCGCTAGCAGCGGCTTGAACAAGGCAAGCGCACAGGATCGATTATGGTCGTTCTTGTGCCGCGGGTTTCCACCCCAGACAAGGCCGATGCGTCGCCCCTCGTATGCCGCCAGCCGGTCTTGCCAGGCAGCGATTCGTTCCGAACTCGCCGACAGATAGGGGACGCCAGCCGGCAGGCTCTCGATAGTTATTCCCAGCCAGAGCGGCAGACTCATCAGATTGACGAAATAATCAACTCTGCTGATGCTCTCCAGCGACGAAACCACGTCGAGGTCCGGAGCCACACTTCGCGCAAGGTCGATCAGATCGGGGGATACGTGCAGAACGACACGGGCACCGCGGCGGCGTAATTCCGGAACGAAGCGAAGAAACTGAACCGTATCGCCCGCACCCTGCTCGCGCTTGACCAACAGCGTCTTGTTCTCCAGTGGCTCACCATGCCAAAGCGTAACACCTGTGAGATTGAGGCCGTCATTGGCGAACGGCTGGCACTTCAAACGCCATTCATATTCCTGCCAGCCACGCCGGAAGTCTCCAAGGCAAAGCAGGGCCAGTCCAAGATTCCAATGCGCTTCGGCAAAATCGCACTGTATCGAGATGGCCTGTTCGAATTGCCCAACGGCATCCGACACCTCGCCAATCGCCTGAAGGTCGAGCCCGAGGTTATTGAGCGCCGGCACGTAGTCGGGCTTGATAGCCAAGGCCTTGCGGTAGGCAAGCACAGATTCCCGCAACCTGCCTTGTTGCCGGAGGCAAAGACCTAGGTTATTGTGAAAATCCGGTACGGCAGGCATGACGGTGATTGCCTCGCGTATCATCAATTCACCCTTGACCGGCTGTCCTCTTTGCATGAGCAGCACACCAAGATACTGCTTAGCGATCGCGTTTCCCGCATTCAACCCCAGAACCTGCCGATAACCCGCCTCCGCCTCCACCAACCGACCGGCCTGATGGTGCGCGATTGCCTTCTGTAGAAGCGATTTTTCGTCGCCCACCGCGACTCCTCCCGCAGCCGGCCCGCCCGGCGCTCGAGCAAGCGTCTTCGCAAGCAGGTCGCGCGCTTCCATGTCGTTGGGCACCACTTCGAGCCGGCGACGCAAGACGATTTCTGCTTCTTCAAGACGGCCTAGTTCGAGATAGTTTCGCCCGAGTGTAAGTAACTGAGGGCCCTTCACCGACGATGACGCAAGGGCTGCAACAAACTCCGCCAACAAATGGGCCGGCAGAATCATCCACATATTGAAGAGCCCATGAAAACCGAAAGGAGTACCGTTGGGCGTCATGGTCTCGAACGAAAATGAGCGCGCCAAATCCTCTGGGGCGAAAACAATGCCATGGCTTTCTTCGAGAAGCGTCCGATACCGACGACCAATCGAATCGTCTTCCGGATCGAGTTCCGTGATCCGGGAGTCCTGAAGGGCGTCGAAGAGACGGCGCGAACGCAATGAAAATCCACCATTGCCGACGCGATGGGTGTCCTCGTGAAATCCCCACGGCGCACCGATGTAGTCATAGCTCAGGAATTCGTCCTGCCACGCGTGGCCGTTGATAACGTAGCCATCCCACTGGACCACCAGCATGTGAGAAGTGGACAGATATCTCCCCAGTTCCTTGATGACAAAACGGGAGTACTCGCTTCTGGAATCGATGCGCGGGATGTTCACCATCTGGCAGCCGGGTAACTGGTAACGATCCGCAGTGTCCGACAGAAATAGTGCTCCGCTAAACCGGCATTCGTGCATGGAGATATCCAACGCTCGAAGCGCAAGCAGCGGGTTGACACAATCGACGGCACAAAGGGTGACTTGGGGAAGTTCCTTCATTGGGACAGCATCGTATCGGCATGGACGGGGATAGTAATTATGGCATGTACAATCCACGCTTAAATGAAGCCGGCGCGCACTTACTTCCCGTCAGTCGACATCCTGCACGGCTTCGCGGCGCTCTCTGTCCTCGTCTACCACGTCATTTACTACTGGGACTGACAGAGTTTTCCGACGACCGGCCCCTTGACCTGGTTTCGAGTCGGTGGCTTCGGCGTCGATCTGTTCTTCGTCATCTCGGGATTCGTCATCGGTCTATCCGCTTTCGCCGAGATCGACCGGCACGGTATCACTGGGTTTCGCAAACCATTCTGGCGCCGCCGGCTTGTTCGCATTCTGCCGCTTCACTATCTGACACGCCTCGTCTATGTCGTCTTCATCTCTCCCGAGCTGTTGTTCGACAAAATCTGGCCCAATTTACTTTCGCACCTGCTCCTGGTCCATAACCTGATCGAACGCTAGTATGGTGCCATCAAAGGCGCCAACTGGTCTCTTGGTGTGGAAATGCAGTTCTACGTCCTCATGCTCCTGATCGCCCCGTGGATCCGCTCCGGCCGTATCTGGAACATCGCTCTGACGTTGGTCGGAATCGCCTGGACCTGGCGCGCTTCCTAGCGTGGTACGTTATAAATCCCAAGGACGTAAACCAGTCCCTCGCCTTATGGATGACTGCAACCCAGGTACCGGGAATGCTAGACGAGTTTGCTGGAGGCCTTCTACTCGCCCGATTCATGCGCAGCGAGAAAGGTCGGAGTATCACTGACACCCTGGTTGGCCGGCAGTATCTTCTTCTGCCGCTCGCGGTGATCGTGTCTTTACTGTTCTGGTGGCTCTTCAAGACCTATTGGGAATATCCTATGTTCTGGTTCTTCCCATGGATGGTCACCTTCTTCCGCACTCCGCTGAGCATTGCCTTCGCGCTGCTGTTGCTCATCGCATGCTGCCTGAACAATGACATATGGCTGAGGCTGACAGGTCCGTTTCGCTATTTGGGTACAATATCCTACGGCATCTACCTCTGGCACCTGCCGGTTGTGCTGTCGCTGAAGCGCATAGCCGGCCTGAGCCCGGAATCGGCGTTAGTGCTTACCACCGTGCTGAGCATCGTCTTCGCGGCAATCTCGTGGCACTTCTTCGAAAAGCCCATTATCGGCAGTTACGGAGGGAGCAGAGTCAAGCCCGGATTACCGGCGTAACATCCCACTATTGCATAGTGGCGCCAGAAAGCAGGTAGTCGTTCAATCCCGCCAACCTAGCTCGCTCGTCGTCCGAGCTTGCTATGATGAAAAGCTGGTCAGCTAGCTCTCGTGCCCGCTGAGTGTTTCCCAGGCGATGCTCAAGCGTCGCCAGTTCCAGATGCATGCGGAAAGCCCGGCGATCACTATCGCAAGCCCGACGGAGCGCACGCACTATCCCCGCAACACTCCCGGCATGACGCTCGCAAGCTGCCAGGCGATTCAGTAGCAAAGGGTTACCCGGGTCCTGCGCCAGACCTGCATTGCTTGTCTGCCGAGCTGCTGCAAAATCCTGCCGAGCCAACGCGGCATCCGCATCCTGGAGCGCCTTGCCGGCGTTCGCCGTGATTTCCGCGTAGCGTTTGCCCCATTTTGCGGTAAGTCGATCCACATAAGGCCTGATTCTGGCTTCGTCGCGATTGACGCCGATGCCCCCCCCCGAGGTACCGGAATGTGGATCGTAGTGGGCGCTAGCTACCGGAACATGGAGAAAGTCCGTGTATTCAGCGCATTGGAGGAAGAAATCCCAATCCTCCAGCAAAGTGAACTGCTCATCGAAGCGGCAGCCCAGTTCAATCAGGCGCCGCGAAAACAAAGGTGGATGCATGGAGAAGAAGGGTTGATCGGTAAAAGTCTGTCTCCAGTAGCCCAGACTCCGAACAAACGGCTGATCCTTCTTGTGGATCAGCATGTCCGAATAAGCCAGCAAAATGTTTGGAGCGGCTACAGCGGCTTTCCACAAGGTTTCGACATGGCCGGGATCGATCCAATCGTCCTCGTCCAGAAATTGCAACCACTCGCCCGTCGCCTTCGCCAGCCCCGCATTGGCCGCCCGCGGTCGATCGAGCGCGACCCCCGGAGCCACGATGACAATGTCCGGCTGCTCCATCCATGACGTCGCCTCAAAGGCTGGATTGGCTACGACAAGTATGATTTCTTTGCTGGGCCACGTCTGCGCTCGAACGCTCTCGATGGCCCGCGACAGGGCTTCGTGGCCCATCGTTCGCACAATCAGGGAGATTCGGGGCTGGGATACTGACGTCATTGAAGAACTCACAAGAAATATTGGGAAAACCACTCTGGTCCAAACGACATGATGAGGGTTGCGCAAAGGCAAGGGAGCCACCTCGTTGCCGCGCGGGAAAGAAATGGCTCACCATCGGGCCCAAGTATAATCCGGCACTTATACACACGGTTCCATTCATTCCATGCTTCCGCGCACCATCGCGACGGTCCGGATTATTTTATCCGTGTCCCTATTCTAGCCCCATCAATGACAGCAGCAACTCATCCTCATATTTATCTGCGCGACATCGACGTCGCGCGTCGGACCTCCCTGTCGGTGCTCGCCTCCTTGGTTCCGGTGGGATGCAATGTACTGGATCTGGGCACCGGCAGTGGCGCCTTGGGCAAGCACCTGTCCTCACACTCGAAATGTCAAGTCGACGGCGTCACCCACAATCCGGCCGAATTGGCGCTTGCCGCTCCTCATTACCGCCGCATCGAGCTGCTTGACCTTGAGTCCAGCCAACTGCGGGACAGATTGCACGGGGAGCGATACGAGAGGGTAGTTTGCGCCGACATCCTGGAACATCTTCGTAGTCCCGAAAAGACGCTGGAGGAAATCGGAGCTCTGCTCGCCGAGGAGGGGCGACTTCTCGTTTCGGTGCCCAATATTGCGTATTGTGGACTTATTGGCGAGCTGTTGAATGGCGATTTCCGCTACCGCGGGGAGGGACTGCTCGATCGTACCCACCTCCGATTCTTCACGCGCCGATCCCTGCTCGACTTCTTTGCCCGTCATGGATGGCAGATCACACGCATTGAAACGATTGCGGTCGAACTGCGGAACTCGGAATTCAGTATTTTGCCCGAAACGCTTCCACGAGCATTGCTACGCCGGCTGCTTGAACTGCCCGACGCCTTGACGTACCAGTTCGTCCTTGAGGCCAGGCCGCTGTCTCCTGGGGAGCATGCGTTGCACGATCCGTTTGAGCTTGGACCGAAAAGCGCTCTGGCAGACCATGCGGCAGCCCTGTATTGGGATTGTGGCGATGGTTACAAGGAAATGCAAAGAGTTGTCGCCTGGGGCGCCGTCGGCATCGAAGGTCAGCAGCTAGTTTTTCCGCTACCGGACGGACAAGGCGTTTCTCGGCTTCGCCTGGATCCCGCCGATCGTCCCGGTTTTCTACATCTCCAGGCGCTGCGCTTGTTGTCGCCCCGGCAGGAAGTGTTCTGGCAATGGGATGGACAAAAGGAAACGCTCGAAGCTGGCAACCACCAGCAAATGGAGTTCGGCCTCGTCGCCGACGATGGTCTGGTGATCCTCATGACCGGGGACGATGCATTTGTCGAGCTCCCTATCCCCGTATCGGTCCTAGCGGCCCTTCCTCTCCGAGCATACCTTGAAGTGCGCATGAGCTGGCCCCTTTCCTCCGACTTCCTTGCCCTGGCCGCCAGTATGGACAGTCGTAATGCCGCTCTCTCAGCCGGTCAGTCGAGAGAAGCTAGCCTGCGTGCAGACAATGCAGCCTTGCTCGAGTCCCGGAATATCGTCGAATCCCGACTGCGTGAAGCGGAAGCCCATTTACGCCAATACGAAGAGCGCTTACAACAGGCCGACGACGAGCTAGGTAGTCTGGCGGAATCGCTCGCCGACAACCGGCGTCAAACGGCCTGGATTGCCGAAGAACGGGAACAGCTACGCCTTCATCTTCGATCAATCGAAGAGTCCACACTGTTCAGGGCTACTCGCCCACTCGTCAAGGTCAAGGCCGCCATTGATAGCTGTCTCGCAGGTCCACGGCGCCCGACGGTCCCGGTACCCCGAATACCGGTATCAGAAGCCCCGTCCGCTGAAATACCGCTCACTCCACCGGACCAGCCGGTCGATATCATCGTTCCCGTGTATCGCGGCTTGGAGGAGGCTCGCATATGCATTGAGTCGGTACTGAGCTCCCAGATCACCACGTCGTTTCGGCTCGTCGTGATCTTCGATGCCGGCCCGGAAGTCGAAGTAATCAACTATCTGCGTGACCTTGCCGCGCATGTTCCCCAAATGCTGCTGCTCGAAAACGCGCACAACCTGGGTTTCGTTGCGACGGTGAATCGCGGTATGGCCCTGGATCAAGCGCGGGATGTCGTATTACTCAACAGCGACACCGAGGTTGCCAATGATTGGCTGGATCGCCTGCGTTCCGCGGCCTATTCGGGCCAACGAGTCGGCAGTGTAACGCCTCTATCCAACAATGCGACGATTTGCAGCTATCCCAGGTTCTGCCATGCCAACAAACTACCGAGGGAACTCGATACTGCATCGCTCGACCTACTATGTGCGCGGACCAATCGGGGACGGCGTACTACCATACCGACCGGAGTAGGCTTTTGCATGTACATCCGTCGCGACTGCCTTGCGGAAACAGGATCGTTCGATGTAGAAAACTTCGGCAAGGGGTATGGCGAGGAAAACGACTTTTGCATGCGAGCGCTCAAGGCCGACTGGACTCACTTGCTCGCCCTTGACACATTCGTACGCCATGAGGGAGGCGTGAGCTTCGGCGACAGCAAGAAACTTCGCGAACAGGAAGCTTTCGAAAAGCTACGCAACATCCACCCGCAATACGAATCGCTCGTCCAGCAGCATGTCGCCGAAGATCAGGCTCGGTCGGCTCGACTGGCAGTCGACGTGGCTCGCATACGAGCTGCCGCTCGGCCGGTCATTCTGTTTGTCACCCATGCGCGTGGTGGCGGCACCGAAAGGCATGTGCGAGAACTGGCCGAGGAGATTAGTGACGTCGCCATTACCTTGGTAGTGCGTCCCGGGACTGGCGGTATCGTGACAATCGAGTGGCTATCTCGGGACGAGGAAGATTTCTGCCTATCTTTCAGGTTACCCGACGATTTCGATGCTCTAGCGGAAATACTGGTAGCGCTCGGTGTTGTTCATATCCATTTTCACCATCTGTTGGGCATCGCGCCGGAGATATGGGGACTGCCACAGAGACTGGCTGTTTCCTTCGATTACACGGCGCACGACCATTATGCAATCTGCCCGCAGATCTCACTGACAGGGAGGGACAATCGTTACTGCGGCGAGCAGGGGCTCGACCAGTGTGTCGCATGCCTGAAGCAATCACCGGCATCCCATGGCATTGGTATCGTTGAGTGGCGGCGTAATTACCGACAGTTCCTTCGCCAAGCACGCCATATTTTCGCCCCAAGCCAGGATGCGGCGGCGCATTCGAAGAATCGCTTTCCAGAACTCGATATCGTCGTGGTCGAACATCCGGATCTCGCTGGCATCACCTTGCCAATTCCGGCGGCAAAACCGTTCGAGGCCGACAGGCCACTGAAGATCGCTGCAATCGGCGCCCTCAGTGCCATCAAGGGTGCCGACCTCCTCGAGGAGGTTGCTCTTGTGGCGGCACAACAAAATATGCTTTTGGAATTTCATCTACTGGGATTTGGCTACAGAAGTCTGGCAACCCAGCCAAAAGCCGCGCTTTCCGTCCATGGCGGTTATCGGGAGGAGGATCTAGCCGCCCTCCTGGATTGGCTAAAACCCGATTTGGTCTGGTTCCCAGCTCTTTGGCCGGAAACTTATAGTTATACACTGAGCGCGAGCCTCAAGGCAGGACTGCCCGTCGTGGCTCCGAACCTTGGCGCCTTCCCTGAAAGATTGGCTGGTCGAGCCTGGTCCTGGGTCGAGCCCTGGGATCAATCTCCAACAGATTGGACGATATTCTTTGAACACATCCGCAGTCGGAATTTCTTCAAGGCTATACCACCTCCTCCGATTCCGGCACCGTCGTTCCAACATCCAACTTTTCACTATCGCCGAGACTACGTTGCCGGTCTCTGCTGCCGAACTGGCACAAAGGAAATTTCTGCGGGCCAGTTGCAGCGGTATGCCTATGGCCGCCTCGACGGCATGGGCGCCGCTCAGGCGGAACTCAAACGTCAAACCCTTGCGACATTGGTGAAATTGCGCAATTCACGAATGCTCAGAGGTGTGGCGCGGCACATACCTTTACGCTGGCAAACCAGGCTCAAGACCTGGCTTGCCAGCTGACCGTAATGGCAAACCCAACCACCTTTCCGGCCAAGATCCCCGAACTCACCGGAATTCGAGGCGTCGCCGCGTGCTGGGTCTTGCTTTTCCACATCTGGTTGGTCTCGGGCAGCCCAAATGTTTCGGTGTGGCGCTTCGACTTGACACCGCTGTTTTCGTGCGGCTGGGCGGGTGTCGATTTGTTCTTCGTCCTTTCGGGGTTCGCGCTAACTTGGCCTCAAACATACCGGCGATTCGGTCGGCTCGATTACGCGGATTTTCTGCGCCGACGCGTGCTGAGGGTCGTTCCGGCTTATTACGGGCAATTCCTGTTCTTAATGCTCCTGGCTGCCGGCGGCATGACCGCTCAGCTCCCAACGATAGGCAACGTGCTCGCCCATCTGCTCTTTATACACAACCTCGACTATCGTTGGTCGACCCCGCTGCCGGGCACAAATACATGGTGGACTCTGCCTATCGAGTGGCAGTTTTATCTTCTGTTTCCACTTCTGCTGCTGGCGCTGATACGCTTTGGGGCCTTGGTAGTGGCCTGGCGCGTCGGCGCCATGCATTGGATACAGGGCCACAGTCCCGACGCCCCAATCGACTACAAGGTATGGTTGATCGAGCAGCTACCGGGACGCATCGATCAGTTCCTTGTCGGCATGATTGCCGCACTGCTTGCCAGCCGGGCTTGGTCACTCCAGAACCAAAAATTGCGTGAGCGCATCTCGGGGGCGCTCATTCTCGTCGGCTTCGCGGCAGTTGCCGTACTGGTCGTCATCCTCTGGCCTCTGGCTCAAGCCTACTGGCAAGGTCACTGGCTGCTCTACACCTGGCACTTGTTGGTCGCGGCTCCTCTCGCCGCCATCATCGCTGGCGCAGCCATGGGCGGCAGATTGTCGAAGATTTTTTTTGGCACACGCCTCACCTTAGGTCTGGGAGAAATCAGCTACAGCATGTACCTGTGGAACTATGTCGTGCTGCTAGGGTTATTACGGTTCGGATTCTTCGACGGATTGCGGGAAGATACGCGGCTTGCGTGGATAACCCTTTATAGCATCGGTCCCGTCATTCTTGTCTCGACGGTCTCCTGGTGGGTAACGGAACGACCTTTCCTTCACTACCGGGACCAGGATCCGCAAAGTGTCGTTGGCCGTCATATTGGAAAGATCATCCTGTTTCCCTGGAAGGCGGTTGCGCTGGCCGCCTTGTCGATTCTCGCGCTCCTTATCGCTGCGCAATGGTACTGGCGGCCAACAGCCGCGACGCTTGCAGAATGCTCAGAGCGCGGAGCCATCGATAGCCCCGTTAGTATCGACGCTACGTCCGATCCTATCCGTATAAGCGGGTGGGTATACGACTGGGACAGGACCGATCGAGTAAAGCGAGTTGTGGTTCTATTGGAGAGCCGAATAGTTGCCGAAGGCATACCGGGTGTCGAGAGGCATGACGTGGCGATGGCTTTGGCATCCTGCCGAGTTGGCAAACCAGGGTTCAATCTCGACCTGCCTCCACTGGAATTGTCCATCCCAAAGACCACGCTTTCCATTGAAGCCGAGCGCACAAGTGGTCGCCGTTATCGGATAGGCACGATTGATTGGCGTTTTGGCCCTCCGCGGGTTTCACTCGATCACGCAGCCCCTCCGTCCCCGACCGGAAGTAACCAAATCATCGGCTGGGCATGGCATCCCTCAGGGCCCGTGGTCGTTCGTTGGCTCCAGGGGGAACATATCCTCGCCAAGACAGTCGCAGACGGAAATCGCGACGATGTCGCAAAGGCTTATTCTCGTTGGCCAGGCGCCGCAAGATCTGGGTTCGGGATTACCGCTCGATTCGACGAACTGCCACGGGAATCCAGCAATACGAAGCTCGAATTCATCGCCCCGGATGGCCAACGCAAAGTACTGGAGGGGCCACTAATTCAAAATGACGGTCCCATCGGTACGGTCGTGGCGGCTGGCGACCGGCGCTTCGTGAATCCACGTCGGGTACCGATGACGGCCTGGGCATATGATGAACACGGGATCGATTCGGCAATGATTTCCACCGAACTTGGAATTTCGTTAGGCGAACTGCCAAGAATCAGGACGGTGACCGCATTGCCGGGACTTTTCACCGATCACCGCGGTATCCCCAAAGGAGACTTCTGGAAAGACATCCTGCAGCGAGGCACACTGTTCGCTGGTGCCCTTTCGGTCGAGTCCCTACCGCAAGGAATCCACCGCCTGGTCACGCACGTCCGCGACACGCAAGGTCGGGAAGCCCGGTTTCCGGGGCCGCTCGTATCGATCGGCATGCCCGCCCTGCCTGCGTCCTGCCCAGGTAAGCCTTTCACGGTTTACCTTTGGGCAACCACCGAGATGCTGCGAAAGGGACTGCCTGACTTAGCCGAATTCAGGCGTATGGCCGAAGGGGGTTGTATTCGCTTTGGCATCCATGTACGTGTGGAATACCTGCGGACCACAAAAGGCCGGCAGGCCGACTTTCTGTTTGACCCCGATTTCCCTGATCGACATCGATTTCACGAAGGCAAAGAAATGACGACCACCAGCCTGCGCGAGGCGCTCGCGATGGCCGAACGGTATGCCGTGCCCATGCGCATCCTACTCGATGGCGGTGTCTGGGCAAGTGCATACTTCTCTACCCCAGAATTCGACGTTGCCGACTGGCTTAAAGAGGACGATCACAATGTCCAGTGGAACCAGTTCGGCAGAGCGGAAGAAGGTGACGCGCTGAAAGGATTGGCCGGCAGCCACGATAACCCTAAGTTAGCGCGAGTGCTGAGCCTAGATATTTACAATCAGCAGTACCGCCATTACAAGAAACGCAATCTGCAGGCGGCCATTCGTCTCATCGCGCAGTACAACGCAAAGCATGGGTCTCGGCCCATTTCGGTCACGTTCGACCCCGATCTCTACATCAATCCCTGGTTCTACCTGAAACAATGGTACGACTACAACCCGAACACTCTACGACAGTTTCGCGAATGGCTAACGCATGCCGGGCCTTATGCATCAGGCGGCGAACTGGCCGGCTCCGGCTACAAGAACCGTCTCGACTTATCCGCCCTCAATGGCATCGCCAGGACCTCCTGGTCGAGGCTCGACGAGGTCGATCCGCCGAGAGGTACGCCAAACTACGACGATCCATGGCACCAGATTTGGACCGTCTTCAAACGCCATCTGGTCAGCCAACATTACGCGGACCTCGCACGATGGGCGGTGGATGCGGGATTGCCGTCGAATCTCATATTCACCGCGCAGACTTTCATCCAGGCTGATGTTTCGGTAACCGGAAACGATCGCGCCAGCGGATGGACCGATGAAGCCGGAGTTTCCATCGCCGGCGCTAAGCCACCGCTTGGCCGTCTTGGGGCCATCCTCTATGGCCCCGCAAGTCGTAATTTCGGTACGCCGCGCAGCGGGACTTCGCTCTTCGCTGACATTCGGGATACCGATCCGGGATGGGAAGTCGCCGAAATGAATCCGGCAGATATCGAAAGCCCGAAGAGACTTCCCAGCCATCTAGAGGCCTATCAAACGTTGATGTCAATCTTCAACTACGGTGCCGGTGGCATGAGCCCGATGTGGACAGGCATCGCCGGTGATCTCTCGGTTCGACCCGGTCAGTTCAGAAGTTACGACACGCTCGTACAATCGCCCTTTGAAACACAACTCGTCGTTTTCTTGCGCGAGGCGGCACGCTTGCCAAGAGGTAGTCAGTTATGGACTTTTGGCAATGCGTACGTGGCCAGCGATGACGGATTTTCTGCCATGGAGGGCTCGAATATTCGTGTCCTACCTGGTGCAATCGAGGTTTCCAGCAACCCAGATACTAGTCGCGGCTCGTTCGCTGCCATATCGCGTCCACTGGAAGGCTGGCAGGTGCCCGAGCGAACCTGCCTTCGTCTTAGGTCCGAGCATGACGCTCGCGGGCTTCTGGAAGTTCGCAGCGCTGGAAGCGACGCTCTGAAGGAACACTGGCAAACCAGCAAAGGTGAAGCCTTGGTGAGTCTGTCGCCCCTCGCGGGCCGGCGACTGGATCGGATGGATGTGATTTTCGAGAATGCCCCTGTCAAGCTGCAGGAACTCATTCTCGGACCCTGCTGATCGCACCCGCACCGACTTCCGGCATGCAATGATTCGCGGCCCAAAATCGTTGTGGCAGAATCAAGCTGCGACAGTCGGAGCCCCCGGCGGCCTCTCTTCCATTTGCGACACACCTACGTTCCACCGTACATGAAAACCTTGGAGTAAAGCTTGAAAAGAATTTTAAACGCAGTACGCCGTTTGGCCGGAGATCCCCGGATCTCAAGCCGAGTCCGACATGCACTTAGGGTATCGACTCCCGGACGGCTCGTTCCGGATCGGCGGATGACGAGCCGCGGTTTCACCGAGCATACGATCGATGACGAATGGTTTCGCGCCCATTTCATCTACGCTCCTGATGTCATCGCCCATTGGCTTCGCCAATCGATACCGTCTCTCCAGAATGCCTCGATCCTCGACTTCGGTTGCGGCGACGGAATCATGGCCCTTGGAATGAAGTTGCGCCACGATTTGCCGTACGTTTGCGGCGTGGATCTGCATGAGAGCAACCGATATCTTGCGGAAACGGCAACGAAGCAAATCGGCTTGAAGGCGCTGCCACCCGGGCTCGAATTCATGGTTCTCGATAGCGCCAGACCACTAACTCAGGCTGGTCGAAGGTTCGACTTCATTTACAGCTGGTCGGTCTTCGAACACATTGCCGTCGATCTGCTTCCAGGCATTCTGCATGACCTGAAACAGGCGCTCAACGATGATGGCCGCTTTTTCCTCCAGATCGAGCCTCTTTACTATTCGCCATTCGGTTCGCATCTCGGCGGTGTCATCACCGAACCCTGGGCCCATCTCCTGCTCTCGGAAACGGAGCTGACGGCTAAGGTACTCGGCTTCGATCTTGCCGATCTCGATGGGGAGTTCAAGAACAAGACATTCGACGAATGCTCGAGCGGCGATTTCAAGAAGTATCTGCTTCGCGAATACCGTTCGCTGAACAAGATCACCCTACTAGAGCTTATGGAATGCTGCACGGCCGCTGGCTTCGAGGTGGTCGATAGCTGGAAGCAGGAAACACATTTCAATCCGCCCACGGAACTTCTCTCGCGATATTCCGAAGGTGACCTAAAGACAACCGAAGTCAGGCTGCTGCTGAAATAAACCTAGATATCCATCCACCGCGATCGATTCTCAGGAAAGGAATTCTTCCCTGGGTAGATAAGCGCGGGTACTAATGCGAACCATAGTATGTATCGTCGCCTTTATCCAATACTGATTACAAGTGCCGCCTTCACCCACCACTCCGCCGCGATCGACTTGCCGCTGGTCAATCCCGGCTTCGAAGTGTCGGCAATCGAGCCAATCGGCTGGACTCCCAGTCAGCATATTGGCGAAACTGCCTACGAGATAGCCATAGATTCGAAGCAGCCGGCGGAAGGCAAACAAAGTTTCCGGATCGCACGGCTAAGCGATCAGGTTTACGGCATGATCAGCCAGCGTATCTTGCTACCCAAGGATAGCATCGGAGGCACATTGAGCTTTTCGGCGATGCTGCGCACCAAGGCCGTCGGACCGGGTGGCAGCCTGCTGCTGGCGAACCTTCTCGATCGCAGTGGCAACATGCTCGCTCAAATCCGATCCATTCCGTTGAGCGGAGACAATTCCTGGCGACGCATTTCCGTCACGATGTCGGTGCCAGCGAATGCATATGCCATCGAGCCGGCTTTCATCCTTCTTGACGGAGGGACCGCATGGATTGACGACGTTCGTCTTAGCGCCGATCCGGTCAAGGACCCGGTCAAGAACTAATAATTCGAAGGTAGGCTTCGAGCGCATCGCGAACGCCATTCACGACCCAGGGCCAGTCACCTCTCTCCATCTGCCGGAACAATCTTGCAGTCGGATACCAAGGGCTGTCTTCGCGATTAAGTAGCCATCGCCAATCTGGTGTCAGAGGGAGCATGATCCAGGTCGTTTTGCCGAGCGCGCCCGCCAGGTGAGCAACGGAAGTATCGACGCTGATGAGCAGATCAATCTGGCTGAGCAACGCAGCGGTATCGGAAAAACTCTTCAGTTCCGGGCCGAAAAACCGGAGTTCCCGGTGTCTTTCAAGGATGGCTCGATCGCGTTCATCGATTGCCTGCTGAACGAGCACAAACTCCGCATTCAACTGCAAGAGCGGTTCCATCAGTACCAGAGGCATCGAGCGGTTTCGGTCGTTTCGATGCTGCGGATTACCCGATACGACGAAGCCTACTCTGGGCAGGGTACGCTCGCCGAGTTTCTTGCTCCATCGAGACATCGAATCGGGGTCGGCAGCCAAATAAGGAACCTCGGCCGGAATCGACTTCAGCGTGGTACCCATCGCCAGTGGCAGACTGGCCACGGGGCAATAAAGATCAGAAACTGGTAGCGGCTGGTCGGTATCGACGACACACGAGACGCCGGGCAGGCTCGACATCAGATCTCTCAATGCCGGCTGAACGCGGAGTATCACCTTGGCACCCTTAGCCACCAAGAGTGGTACGTATCGGGAAAACTGTATGGTATCGCCATACCCCTGCTCGCAATGGAGTAATATCGTCTTGCCTGTTAACTTACCTTCGCCGAGCCAGGGCGGCCGATCGACAGGGGGCACCAGGCCGTCCATTGCCCACCGTGCCTCGTACCATCGCCAGCCATCCACCAAGTTGCCTTGGGTCAGTTCGATGTTGCTCAGATTCCACTGACAGACTGGATTATTGGGCTCGACCTCTAGTGCCTTACGGTAGCAACTCAACGCTTCGTCAAACTGCCCAAGTTTGTGAAGCGCTTGGGCCCTTAGCGTCCAAACCGTTGCCGGATCGTCATCTCCTGAAACAGCCTGTTCGAGTTCCTTGATCGCGTCTTCCGGCCGATTCATCTCCATCAGCGCTGCTGCGCGAACCTGTAACGCCGAGTCGTCACTCGCCAAGAGTGCTTCACATGCAACCAGCGCCTCTTCGGGTCGATGGAGTTCAACCAGGACCATACCGCGACTTCTCAACGCCTGACGGTAATCTGGCTTGATGGCAAGTGCCTGGTCGACTGCTTCAAGCGCTTCAATAGGACGTCGAAGCTTGAGCAATGCCACACCGCGATTGTGAAGCGCCTCGGGAAACTTCGGCGACAGCGCCAAGGCGCGATCCAGACTTATCAAGGCATCTCTCGGCCGCGACAAACGCAGCAACACCGCAGCCCGGTTGTGGAGCGTCCTTGGCGAATCTGGTCTCAGGGCCAACGCGCGCCCATGGGCTTCCAGCGCCTCGGCAAAAAGCCCTAGATGCTCGAGCGCGACCCCCCTATTGTCATAGGCCTCAGCAAAGTCTGGCGAAAGCTCGATTGCTCGATCATGGGCGGCCAATGCGTCCTCGAATTGGCCCAATGACCGCAGCGCATTGCCCCGATTATCATGGAGCGCGGGGTGTCGCGGCAGCAACGCCAGCGCCTCGTCACAACGGGCCAAGGATTCCTTCGCCCGCCCCGCGGCAAGCAGGACCACGCCCAGATTGGCGAGTAAATCGGCGGCGCGGGGGTTCAGCTTCACGGCCTGGCCGAAGAAGTCGACAGCCTCGCCATGACGACCTGTCTGGTGGCACAGCGTCGCCAGGCCGGCGAGCGCGCCGAGGTCGCGTGGGCTGGTCCGCAACACTGCCCGGTACAGGGATTCGGCCCGCTGGAGATCGTTCATCCGATGCGCCTGTTGCGCCTGTTGTGTCAAATTGATCGCTGGCCGTGCGGACGAAGGCGCGATAGTCTGTCGTGGGTGATGGCGCACTCGCGCAGCTCCTCAGCGAAAACCCGGGGTGATCCAGTAGCGCAACCGTGTCGCGACGCCACCGAGCAAGCGTCGCCCCAAAGTCTGGTCACGCTTGCGGAACACACCGACGGTATCTCCCCAGAGCGCACTGTCGGGCGATGCATCGGGCTGCCAATCCGTACCGGTCTCAAGCAAATCCAACGCCGCGTACTTGGCCAGCGCCGCATAGCCATCCGGGTAAAAACGCCAGCAGTCGACAGGATAGCGGTGTTCCGGGCCACGCGACGGCGCAATCAGGAAGATCAATCCCTTCGGCTTCAGGACGCGCGCCATTTCCAGCCAAGTCAGCCAGAAGAATTCCACATGTTCGAAAGCCTGGCCTGAGACGAAGACATCGATGCTGTTGGTGGCGAACGGCAATCGGTAGGGCGAATCGAGAACGTAATCAACGTTGGCGCCGGGCGCCAGGTCAACCCCGATATAGCGCCATGCCGAGCGACTGAACAAGGGTCGGTAACTCCCATTGACATCGCAACTCCCAAGGTCGGCTATGGTCAGCCTGCTTGTTTCTTGCAGATACCGGTCGGCGAGTCGCCGCATGTGACGCAGGGAACTGTCGTGCATCAGGCCTTCGATTTCGGCATGGTCGGATCAGGGAATGTACCACTCGTGGGCCAGACGGCACACCCCCAGTTCACGGCTATCGCCGTGAATCTCCAACGTCGTCTCGATATGATCGAGCATGCGCAGCCCCTCAGGATCCATCGCATGGCCACGGACCAGATATCGGCCGGGCAACAAGGGCAGATCTGGGTAACGCAAACCGAAGGAAAAGTCAGTTGCGGCGACACGCCGAAGAATGAAGTTATCCATCTCGCTGACGACGCCGTAGATACCCGAGCCGTCTGCTCGAACCAGCCCCACCGCCACTTGCGGGGTGCGCCCATCCGGAGAGTGTACGTGGCCGCTGACCGTTAGGGCTTCTCCCTGCTTCATCTCGTGGGGACCGGTTTCGAACGGCCTGCCGTTCAATCTCAGTTCGCGGATCTGATAGGTATCGCCGCGCAATGGTGGCGGCGCTTCCGTCACACACTTTTCCAGACGGGATTTCTCTTCATGGTACGCAAGATATTCCCGCGTCACGTCCGCCGTACTGCCGAAAGCGCGCATGGCGCCATGCTGGAGCCACAGCGCCTTCTGGCAGAGCTTCTGAATGTGGAACATGCCGTGGGAGCACAGCAATAGCGTGCCACCACCAGCAAGATAAGTCTCCATCCAGGCGATGCATTTCTTCTGGAAGGACTCGTCGCCAACGGCAAGTACTTCATCAGTGATCAGGATGTCCGGCCGCGTCGCGGTCGCCACCGCGAAACCCAGCCTGACGACCATGCCCGACGAGTAATGCTTGATCGGCTGGTCGATGTGCTCGCCAATGTCGGCGAATGCGATGATTTCGTCTACACGCTTGCGGATTTCTCCCCTCGCCATGCCCATCAGGGATGCCGCCAGATAGATATTCGCTCGCCCCGTGTACTCGGGATGGAAACCCGCACCCAGTTCGAGGAGCGCACCGATCCGACCATTGACCGTGATGCTGCCTCGGCTTGGCTTGACGACGCCGGCGATGACCTTCAGCAATGTCGATTTGCCGGCGCCGTTCTCACCGATCAATCCGAAAGACTGCCCCGGCATGACATCGAAGGTGATGCCATCGAGCGCGTCGAATGACTTTCCGAAGCGGCCATGACGCAATAGCGTCCAAAGCGTACTCAGCCGCCCAGCTGCACCTTGAGCCATCGGATAAGCCTTGCCAACGCCATCGAGGCGCACCAACGGTTGCCCTGTCAAAGGAAATCCTCGGTGTAGGGCGACAAACGCCGAAACAGCAGCAAGGCTGGAAATATCAATAGAGGCGCTGCAACCAAGACAAACGGCCTGGCCGTTTCGGCTTCAATGGCATTGCCAAGCAGGACAGCTCGTATCGGTTCGACAAAGTGCAGTACCGGATTGAGCGTCATGATGCCTCGCAACCACTCCGGCGCAGCCATCAACGGATACAGAACCGGCGTGGCGTAGAACAATACCGAAAGAATGGGCCCCAGGATCTGCTCCATGTCCGGAATGAATACCTGAAGGACAGCGAGACACAGCCCCACCGCCAGAGTAAAGAGAAACAATCCTGCCACGAGCGCCAATGCCATCGGCAACCCGCTCCAGTGAATATCGACGCCAAACAAAGCCAAGGCGAGCAACGCAATCAGAAAGCCGACCAGGTGTGCCGCAAATGCGGCCAACGTCGCAGCAAACACGAGCAGTTCCTGCTGAAAGGCCACTTTGCGCACGAGCGTACTGTTTGCTTTGATTGCCTGCGATGCCCTTTGCAGGCCTTCTTGAAACATCAGCCACGGCCAGAGGCCAAGGGCGGCGAAAACAACGAAGGGTGAGGCTCCCATTTCCGGCAGACGCACACGGAAGATTGCCTGGAACACCATCGTATAGATCGCCAGCAGAATCAGTGGATGAACGAGTATCCATACCAAGCCGCCAATGCTTCCGACATAACGGCCACGCAACTCGCGCTCGACGAAGCCGACCAGCAGCCAGCGCTCTCTCCACCACAGCCTCGGCATCTGCCAGAAGCCCTCGGGGTTCACTGAGCGCAGCCTCCCGCCAGGCCTCGGTATTGGCGTGGCTACCTGCCGGAGGGCTGCGTTGGCGCTGCGCCGGCGGGTTGGCCGTTCGGGTGGACTCCGATTAGACGATCTATGGCTTCCGTGTTCAGCTTGATGCTGGAGTCGTTGCGGATACCCGACACGAGTCGGCTCTTCTCGGCATTGACGTACTTGGCTCGCATCGGCGAGATAATTTGCTCTTTCACCTCGTCGAATCCCTTCTGCCGCGCCGACTTCCGGTCAACGAACTTGATCACGTGGAAGCCGAAGGGCGACTCGACGACAGAACTGAGCTGGCCGGGCTCGGTCAGGGCGAACGCGGCCTGCTCGAACTCCTTGACCATGCGGCCGCGCGCAAAGAAGCCGACATCGCCGCCCGTGGTCTTGCTGCCCAGATCATCGGAATATTCGTCCACGAGTTGTGCAAAGTCCGCGCCCCCAAGAGCCTTTTCACGTACCTCTTCGGCTCGCGCTCTTGCGGTAGCTGGATCCTTGCCTGCCCGGGCAACCAGAACGTGCGCGACGCGAACTTGCTCCGGCTCCACGTAATTCGACTTCCGAAGCTCGTATTGTTCCTTCGCGGCCGCTGTGTAGTCGGGAATTGCCAGCGACGCCTCGAAGGCTTCCATACGACGCACGGCAAGCGCGCGATCCGCCACCTGCTCCAGTTCGGCTTTGGCTTCATCGCTGTGGGCAAGCCCCATTTCCCTCGCCTGCCTCGCCAGAACACGGTTCAGGAGGATGGTTTCGAGTACTTGTGTCGCCACCTTTGGGTTAACGCGAGCAGAGTCGCGGTGCTGTTCGGGAAGCGTCCGTACGGCAGCGGAAAAGTCTGCGTTTGTCAGCACGATGTCGTTGCCGAACGAGGCCAGGGTTTCGGTCTTGTCAGCACCGGTTGTCGCTAGGCTGAAGCCTGTAAGGAGGAATGTGGCAAAGGGCAGAAAGTCGAGTCTCTTCATGGCACGAGGTTGTAGGAGGAAAAAGTAGGGCGGACACCAAGGTCCGCCCTGTGACAGCTGAGCCGACGGCTAGTTCAGTTGCGATTGGTTGGAGTACTGGACGCCGACCGCACCGGAACCAGTGTTCATGATGTTGATGTAG
>JAGVUA010000086.1 GCA_019136545.1 Betaproteobacteria bacterium | reverse complement strand
GCCGGTGGACCAGTTCTGGTTTGGGCATAGGTTGTAGCTCCCTCTCTCACCCCGGATAGCTACAATCACTGTGGGAGCTACTGGGTATCAAGTGTGGGTTGTAGCTCCCTCTCTCACCCCGGATAGCTACAATCTTGAGCCTGTCGGCCATCGCTTGCAGCCGCGTTGTAGCTCCCTCTCTCACCCCGGATAGCTACAATCTGACCGGCCTTAGATCCCCACCCAGCCTCGGCTGGGCGGGGATTTTTCTTTACTGAACTCGGATCAGAACAGCAACATCTGGTTCGCCGCGACCTTTTTTTCCTGAAAAAGCGGCATGCCCACCAGCAGGCGCATGCCGGCGTACTGCTTCTCTGTCACGGTCATACTGCGCACCGACCCCGCGGGCGGCAGGCTGTCGGCCAGCCGCGCCAGATGCTTCTTCTCGGCGTCGATGCCGTTGAGGATGCGGCCATAGACCGACCACTGGATCATGTCGTAGCCGTCGTTGAGCAGGAACTTGCGGAACTGCACATAGGCGCGCTTCTCGGCCTTGGTGACCATCGGCAGGTCGAAGAAGACGAGCAAGCGCATGTATCGCCTCGTCTCGATGCCCACTCAGCACTCCAGCCGGTGCGCTTGCAGGCCTATCAGGAGGGGAAGGTCGAGCTCCTTCGCGTCCTCTTCGTAAACCCGCACCAGGCTTTCCACGGCGTACTCGATGGCCGAGAGCGCCGACATCCGCCCTTGCGGCATGCCGACATCGACGTTGAGTAACGCCACCAGCGCCTGCTTATCGGCCGGGATCAGTTCGCCCTCGGTCAGCGCCGCATGCTTGGCGACGTGCAGGTCGACCAGCGGACGGAACGGTTCGATCAGGTCGTCGGCCAGGTTGAAGGCATTCTGTTCGCTGTCATGGAAAAGGCCGACGGTCGGATGCAGCCCATGTGCAACCAGCCCGCGCGCGATGGCGCCGCGCAGTATCGAGTAGCCGTAATCGAGCGCTGCATTGGTCCAGCGTTCATCGGCACGGGTGAAGTCGGAGCCGTAGAGTTGCAAGAAATAGAAAGCAGCTGCCTGTGCCTCCAGATTGTCTGGGTCTCCGGAACGGACGCGGCGGGCATAGGATTCGAGCCGATCCACACCCTTCGTGCCGCACAGTTTCAAACAGGCGGCCTGGTTTTCGATCTTGCGCCTGACGATGCTCGCCCAGGCCTGCTTGGCGGCTGGTTTGGCGATACCGAGCTGCTTGCGCATCATGCGCGTGGTGCGCGAGTGCGGCAGGAAGGGTAGGAAAACGCCAGCCGGCTGATGGTTGCTGCCTGTGGCGTAGAGCCCGATACCGTATTCGGCGCAGGCCGAAAGCACCGGATGGGTGAGCGTGATCTCGCGGTGGTTGAGGACGATGACGGCGATGTCCTCGAACGGCACGAAGGCTGTTTCCTCCTGGTCGATGGCCAGCGAGTAATGCTCCCGCCGCAGCTTGGCGGGGCGGGAGATCATCACGCTACGCCAGACCACGGCGCTGCTCCGGCGGTGCGGGGTAGATATTGCCGAGGACGTCGACGTGGAATTTTTCGACGGCAACCGCTGTCTTGACTCCAATGCCCCGAATTAACCCATCTTTACCGACACGCTGGTTACGGTCATGTGCCCAAAGGTTGATTGCTCCCGCATTGCGGTCACAGCCTGCGTAATAACCAAGATGTGTCTCGTTTTTAAGCGTTATGCGTGTCAGATCGTTTGGATACAAGGCAAAACAGAATCCATAGTTGTGATCAATTTCAGTCCACTCGTCTTCTTCCTTGTGAGCCACAATCGCCCGATTCGGCAGCTCCTGCGCCACCGCATGATGCACATACACCGGCACCAGATGGAACTTGCCATCCTTCTTGTGGCGGAAGACATCGACGCGCAGCATGGTGTCGTTCTTGGCGATGCCGCCGCGCACTGGAATGCCGGAGAGCTTGTCGATCACCATCGTTACCGTGCGAACAATTGGCCCAAACGGATTTCCGTCCTTATCGCGGGGGCCTTTGTAGTTTTTCCGGTTCGGATCAATGGGTTTGCGCAAGGGATTGCCAGGCGGAAACGCCTTGTCGCCTTTTCCGCCTGCGGCTACCAGACGTTCGTAGATCGCGGCGTAGAGTTTCTCATTGCGGTGCGGGTCGAGCAGCTGGTCAAAGTTATTGAGTGTCAGATTGGTTAGCGGCACTTTCTGCGTGACGCCGCCGGATTTTTTCATCTTCTCCGGTTGTCCGTAGATGGTGTCCTTGTGCGCCGCCCCGCCATTGCGTCGCTGTGGGGCGCGCGAAACGAACAGTGGATGCAGGGCGTCGAGAGCCTCGGATGGATAGGTGCCGAAACTTGCCATCTTGACGCGCAGTTCGTTTGCATCGTCGATGCCGAGGCGCGCTTCGAGTTCCTGGCGGAAATGTGGCCACGGGTCGGGGAAGTGGGCATGCAACTGCTGAAATTTCGTCGGGTCGAGAATCTCGCCGGTTTCGGGGTCTGGGAAGCCGGCACGCACCTTTTCAAGCTCCTTGGTGCGCGCGTAGTCGCCGAGACGCTTGACCATGCCGTGGCTGCATGCCGCCACGACGGCAGCGTCGAGCGCATGGTGACGGTCGCTGTCGCCGCGAATCTTGAGCAGGCCCCAACGGGCGCGCAGGAAGGCCGTGGTCTGGCCGCTGAGCACCACGCAACGCTTGTTCGCGGGTAGCTCCGGCGTCTCGCCACGGCTGACTTTCGGGGCCAGGAGAAGAAATTGCTCGACGTAATTCTTGAAGAAGCGGCAGATGTAGCGCGTGTCGTTGAGGTTGCGCTCGCGGAATTCCTCGGCGGCCTTGCCGCCAAAATCCTTGCGCAGCAGGCGCGTACGCTTGGCGAGGCGGTAGGCCTTGTTGCTTTCGACGAAGGCGACGTAATTGCGCCAGCGTTCGCCGTCCTCGCCATCGGAGAACGAGGTCAGGTATTCGTAGGCGGTACGGTTGCCCTTGTTGCGGTTCTCTTCGGTCAGCGCCAGCACCTTGTTGTTCTTGCCGTCGTCGAAACTCCGGGAGTAGGGCAGGGCATGGTCGACCTCGGCATAGCCGATCTCATGCAGCACGCGATGCAGATCGAGTGGCTTCAGCGAGTATGCGCATTTGCCCTGTTGCTCGCGGTAGAGCTGGAACTTCTCGAACTCGCGGCTTCTCGCGGACATGTTGAATTCCGCCACGAAGGCGGCTTTGTCCTTCTCGTTCTTCTCACGGTATTCGTCCTGCGCCTTCTTGACCTTGTTGCGCTCGTCGAGCGGACGCGAGAGGTCGCGCGCCATCTCGATATGCACGGCGACCGGCGAACCATAGGTGCACACCAGCGCGTTGAGCACCTTGCGCGCTTGGTTCAGCGCGCGCAGCACTACCGGATTGCGCGGCACGTCGAGTCGGTTGTCGAACACCATGCGACCATCCTTGTCGCGGCCCGAATAGAGGGGCGGCAGATAACGCTCTTTCCCCTCTCCTGGCTTGTGCAACTGGCTGTGGTGATAGCCGGCCGCAGCGCAGGCTTCGTCGTAGCGCAGGCCGGCTTCCATATGAGGAACGATTTTGCGCAGGGCCTTGAGCGACAGGTTGTGGAATTTGTCGAAGCCGATTTCCGACAGCGCCTCGATCATCCGGTTGCCGCCGGGGAGGCTTAGCTTGCGCAGCTCGGCTTCGATTTTCGCATCATCCTTGAAGACCGAGAGCACGCGGGCGATCTCGTCGAGCAAGATCGGATTGCCACCGGTCGCGGCGCCGGCCATGCCTTGCCATTCGGTTTCGAGACCGGCGTCCTTGAGCGTCTTTCGCAATTCCTGCCAGGCGGGCAGTTTTACCAGTCGTTCGGATTCCGGGTCTTTGGGCTTGGCTTCGTCGAGTTGCTTGCCGGCGGGGTAGTTCAGGCCGGCGAACTTGAAGGTTTCGGGCAACAGTCCGGCCTTGGTCAGGGCTGCACGCAGCTGCTTGTAGGTGAAGTCGCTGATTTGTTGATAGGGCAGGGGTAATGCCAGACGGCGTTCTGCTTCGTTCAGACCGCGCGTCGTACCGTCGATCACGATGCGCAGGTTGTTGAGTCGTGTCAGCCAGACATGACGCTCGGCGGTGAAGCTGGCCTTCGGAGCGCGGTATTCGTCTTTCTCGAAGGTGCATTTGCCCAGCATCTTGAGCAGGTCGGCGTCGGCGAGCGGCGGCTTCTGTTCCCAGAACAGGCCGCTCTTTCGGTCGCCGTTGCCGAGGATCGCCATTTCGAGCGCCACGTCCGCGTGCGGGTTGCCGAGTTCGCGTTGCTGCTTGAACAGCAGGGCCAGTTCTTCGCTCAGCAGGACGCGGGAGAGTGCTTTGCCATAGTCGCCTTGCTTGTTGCGCTGGGCTTCGGGGAATTCGGTCAACACCATTTCAGCGGCGCTGCGATAACCCTTTTCGCTCATGCGTCGCTGGGTGTCGGAAAGCCCCTTCTTGACCCTGCCGCCTTCCTGTTTGTCGCTTTCGGCCTTCTTCTCCTCGGCGCGGCTGATCCAGTGGAAGCCGCGATGCTTGCACAGGTGAAAGATGACCCGCGCCCATTCTTCGTCGGACAGGCGACGGTCGAGTCCTTCAACACGCAGTTGCCACGGCGAGACTGCGGCTGGGCTGCGGACATCGGCGATCAGGCCGGCGCGCTTGAGCAGGCGCGCGAGCTTGGTCAGCCGCCACGCGCGCCGGCGCAGGCGGCGGCGCATCAAGCGGGCCGTTCGCCGCGCGAGATTGAGCGATTCGCCTTCCTTGGCGGTTTCTGCCTTGTCGAAGCACCGTACGCCGAGATCGACGATGCGGGTTTCGCCGAGCACGCACCATCCCACCGAGGCGATGCCGATGTCGAAACCGAACGTTAACTGCTCCTGGGTCTTGTCGTCCATGCCAACCTCCCTTATGATTGACCTCGTTGTGGCTATCCGGGGTGAGAGCCGTTGCTACAATAAAGAATCGCAAGATTCTGTATCCAGGCCCGGCGGGGCGATGACATCAAGCCGCCGGGCCTTTTATTTTCCTTATGGCTCCATCCGAGCTCAGAATATCATTGGCATACCCATTTATACAATTGGCGTATGAATGCTTTATGGGGACGTGAAATATCGTGTGCCACCCCTCGATCCCGGCTTCTGCGGAACGCCTGAACGGCGTCGAGGAGGTGGTGCCGCATCGGCTGCTTAAAGCGGGGCGATTAGGGATTTGTCGCTCATGCGCTGAGCGATCGCGACAACCTATGGCTTGGCGGTGAAGCGCCAAGTTAGAAGCGCGGATTCTGGTGGCCAGCCAGCGAGCCAAAGTCAGCCGTGGCGGGGCGCCGCGCTATATCGTAGGAGGTGCCGCGCTTTATCGTAGGAGGTGCCGCGCTCAGGGCCGGATGTAGCTCCAGCCTTGCTTCTGGCGCTCCATGATCTGAACGACGCCGGCGGGCGCGTAGGCGATGCCGCGCAGCATGTCGTCCTTGACCAGCTTCTGGTTCTTCATGGTGTTTTCACAGGCGATGACGCGGACGCCGTCCTTGCCGGCATCCTCGATCCGATTGCCGACCAGCGAGTCGGCCTTGAGCATGGCGATGCCCGGGCCGTACGCGACCACTTCGATATCGACATTGCCCTTGCCCAGCGCCGCCTGCAGGTTCTGGGCATTGTTCAAGGCCAGGTGCCATTTGCCGCTGTCATTATCGCTGACTTGGATGACGACGCGGTTGTCGGCCGCTCCGACAGCGGTGGCGAGGGTGAAGGCAAGCGCGGCGAAAATTGTTTTCATGTGGTCTCCTCTCGGTCTGGTCGGGATGCCGACGCGACGATTCTAAGCGGTTGGATCGGGGGCCAGGCGGCGCGCCCGAAAGTCAGCCGTGACGGCGCGCCAACACATCCTGAAGTATCCAGTGGATCAGGATGGCCAGGAAAAAGAGGGTCATCAGCGGATACCAGAATTGAACGAATAGGCCGGCGACATTGGCGCCGCTCGACAGGCTGACGAATTCCGGCAGCAAATTCATCGCGGCCGATATGCCGATGACGGCGGCGGCCCATCGGAGGTGACCCTGCCGAAGCGCCCAAAGGGCCCAAAGCCCCAAGGCCGGGGCCAGCATCACGTAGCTGTTGCCTTCGTTCATCGGAGTGAACAGCATGATGTAAGAGCCGGTGAGCCCCAGCCAGGCGAGCGCCCGTTCGAGGCTGTTGCCGCGTTGCCCGATGAAGAAGGCGAGCATGGCCAGGATTCCGCCGGCAATGACCTGCGACAGCAATAGCGGTCTTCCGCTCAATTCCATTCCAAACAGGCGCAGGACGCCGTTCAGATCAGCGAAGGTTCGTCCCGTCGTGGGGACCTGGCAAGCGGCGATGTTGGCGGCGAAATCGGCATACATCTGGCTGACGTAATCGAACGAGGCGAACCCGTAGGGCAGGCCGAGCACCAGGGCGAGGCCCAGCCCGAGCCGCCACCACAGATGCGGAAACATCATGAGCGCCAGCCCCAGGCCGGGAAGGCCGAGCGGTTTGCAGACGAGCGACAGGCAGATCCAAAAGGATGCCGGCGTCCATTGGCCTCGATAGAGATACCAGGCGGCCAAGACCAGGCACGCCGCCAACTGCGCGCTCGACTGCCCATTCCGCAAGGCGCTGACGCACATCGGCAGGGCGAGCAGCGTTACCAGCAGGAAATCGCGTTCCGGCCTTTCCTTGGCAAGCAGCGCGACGAAGTTCCGAAGCCCGATGAAAAGCCCGGCAAACGCCAGCAGCCGCCACAGGATGTCGCCAACGGGCTTCGGCAGCGCCTGAAAGGGCCGGAAGAACTGCACGAACGATGGGAGGTAGTTGAATTCCTTGGGGCCGTAATAGAGAGGCCGCCCGGCCAGCCAATGCTCGACCGCCGCGTGATAGATGGGCGTGACGCTTCTGGCCAGTCCGTTGGCGACGAGGATGCCGGAAACGGCGACGAAGGTGATCAGCCAGAGGGCGATCGAAATCGAACGGGCGACTTTTTCCGAGGGTGTCTGCATTTTCAATCGAGGGCAAAATGGCGAGGATGTTTCGGTGAATTTGGCGCGATGGCGTGTAGACTTCGCAAGCGCAATCGCCAAATCGATATGAACCCGACCACATTTTCTCTTGTCATCGTCGGCGTGCTGCTCAACGCGGGCGCCCAGTTACTCCTGAAGGCCGGCACCAACGCCGTTGGCTACTTCGAATTCCATCCCGACAACCTGGTTCCGGTTGGCCTGAAGCTGGCGCTGCAGCCCTATGTGCTCGGCGGGCTGGCGTGTTACGGGGTGAGCGTGGTGGTCTGGATAATGGCATTGTCGCGGGTGCCGGTATCGGTTGCCTATCCCATGCTGTCGATCGGTTATGTCGTCAATGCCTTCATTGCCTGGCAATGGCTGGGCGAAACCTTGTCGATGCAGAAACTCCTCGGGATCGGCTTTATTGTAATCGGTGTCGTGCTGGTGGCTAGATCTTGAGCGCGCCTTTCCTGCCGTTTACGCGTCCGAGCATCGACGAAGCGACCATCGCCGCGGTGGTGCAGGTGCTGCGCTCGGGCTGGATCACCTCCGGCCCCAGGGTGCTCGAGTTCGAGAGCGCGCTCGCACAGCGCTGCGGCGGCCGGTCCGTGCGCGTTTTCAATTCGGGAACCGCGGCTATCGACATCGCGCTCAAGCTGGCCGATATCGGCGCGGGCGCCACGGTGATCACCACGCCCCTCACCTGGGTGGCGACCGCCAATTCGATCCTGGCGGCCGGCGCGTTGCCGAAGTTCGTCGATGTCGATGCGAAAACCCGCAACATCGACGTGGCGCGAATCGAAGCGGCCATTACCGACCAGACCCGGGCAATCATGCCCGTCGATCTGGCCGGATTGCCGGTGGACCGGGATGCCCTCTACGCGATCGCCAATGCCCGCGGATTGCGCGTCATCGAGGACGCGGCCCAGTCATTGGGCGCCTCGTGGCGCGGCCAGGCCATTGGCAGCACGGGCGATTTCGTCTGCGTCAGTTTTCACGCCAACAAGAACATGACCACCGGCGAGGGCGGCGCGCTGGTGCTGCCCGACGACGTCGATCCAAAGCTTTGCGAGAGGCTTCGCTTGCAGGGCGTGACGCGCCTGCCCGACGGCGGCATGGAGGTCGACGTGCTCGGCGGCAAGTTCAACCTGACCGACATCGCGGCGGCGATTGGCCTCGGTCAGCTCGCTTCCCTGGACGAATTCACGGCGCGACGGCGCCACTTGGCGCGCCGCTATTTCGAGCGCATCGATCCTGCACTCGGCCTCGAATTGCCGTTGGCCGACTTCACGAACGCCAATTGGCACATGTTCCAGCCCTTGCTCCCGCCCCGCATCGATCGCGGCCAATTCATCGCGGCCATGAAGGGCCACGGCATCGGCATCGGCGTCCACTATCCGGCGCTGCACCTGTTCAGCCTGTATCGCCGGCTCGGCTACCGGGACGGCGATTTCCCGGTGGCCGAGGATATCGGGCGCCGCATCGTCACCCTGCCGCTCTTTCCCGCCATGCATGACGCCGATGTCGACCGCGTTTGCACGGCGCTCGCGGCGGTGCTGTCATGATCTCGGTGATCATTCCCGTCTTCAACGAAGAGGCAGGACTGCCGCGCCTGTTCGAGCGCCTCTACAAGGCGATGGATGAATTGGGCGAGCCCTACGAGATCGTGTTCGTGAACGACGGCAGCCGCGACCGTTCGGCGGCCTTGCTGAGCGAACAGCATCAGCGTCGGCCGGACGTGACCGTCGTCATCCTGCTGGCGGTCAATGCCGGCCAGCACATGGCCATCCTCGCCGGTTTCGAGCGTTGCGTGGGCGATATCGCCGTCACGCTCGACGCCGACCTGCAGAATCCGCCGGAAGAAATCGGCAAACTGATCGACAAGATGCGCGAGGGACACGACTACGTGGGCAGCATCCGGCGCAAGCGGCGCGACTCATGGTTGCGCACCTGGGCGTCGAAGGGCATGAATCGGGTTCGCGACCGCATCACCAAGATCAGGATCACCGACCAAGGCAACATGCTGCGCGCCTATGCCCGGCCGGTCATCGACGCGATCAACCGGTGCCAGGAGGTCAGCACCTTCGTGCCGGCCCTTGCCTACACCTTTGCCCGCAATCCGGCCGAAGTGGTCGTCGAGCACGAAGAGCGCACGGCCGGCGTATCGAAGTACTCCCTGTACAGCCTCGTTCGGCTGAATTTCGACCTGACGACCGGCTTTTCGCTGGTGCCGCTGCAGTGGTTCTCCATGTTCGGTTTCGTCATTTCCATCGGTTCGGCGGTCCTCTTCCTGCTGCTGCTGCTCCGGCGCGTGGTGGTCGGTCCCGAGGCCGAGGGCCTGTTCACCCTGTTTGCGCTCATGTTCTTCCTGATCGGCATGAGCCTGTTCGGCATCGGCCTGTTGGGCGAGTACGTTGGCCGGATCTATCTGCAGGTGCGGCACCGCCCGCGTTACGTCGTCGAGGCGATCCTCGACAAGGACACATGACCGGTCCGCGCCCCAGGGCCGTCGTTTTCGCCTACCACAACGTCGGTGTGCGCTGCCTGGCCGTGCTGCTGGCGCATGGCATCGACGTGGCCATGGTGGTGACCCATCGCGACAGTCCCGGCGAAACCATCTGGTTCGCCAGCGTCGCCCAGCTGGCCGCCCTGCACGGAATTCCGGTGATCACGCCGGACGATCCGAACGCGCCGGAGATCACGGCGCAGCTTGCCGCGTGCCAGGCCGATTTCCTGTTTTCCTTCTATTACCGGCACATGCTGAAGCCGGCGCTGCTCGCCACTGCGCGGCGGGGCGCCTACAACATGCATGGGTCGCTCCTGCCGAAATATCGCGGGCGCGTGCCGGTCAACTGGGCGATCCTCCGAGGTGAGCGCGAGACAGGTGCCACCTTGCATCGCATGGTCGAAAAGCCCGACGCCGGTGAAATCGTCGGGCAAAGATCGGTGCCTATCCTGCCGGATGACATCGCGATCGAAGTCTTCGCCAAGGTCACCGTTGCCGCCGAACTGCTGCTCGACGACGTCCTGCCGTCGCTGGTGGCCGGGACGGCGCCGCATGTCATGCCCGATCTGAAGGCGGGCGGCTACTTCGGCGGGCGCAAGCCCGACGATGGCCGCATCGACTGGACCCGGCCTGCCGGGGAAATCCATAACCTGATTCGCGCAGTGGCCCCGCCTTTCCCGTGCGCCTTTTTCGACAGCACCGGTGGACGGCTGTGGTTTCCGCGTTCGCTGCATCCGAGTGGCGAGCAAGGCGCGCATGGACGGCCCACCCTGTTCGTGCGCGACGGCAAGCTGTTCGCCGAGTGCGGCGATCGGCAGCTGCTGCGCTTGCCTGGCGCCTACCTCGAGCGGCCGGGACAGGGGATCGATCGTGCGCAGTGGCTAACTGATTATTTTCGCGACGAAGTCGTGTCGCTGGCGTGAAAAGCGCCTGATACCCGGCATCGGGCGCGCCGGCTACCGGAGGCACTGCTCGACCGCGACGATCCGCGCAGCGAGCGGCTGCAGCCCCAGCGCGGGCAGGGCGGCGGCAAGCCGCTCGGGACGCGCGGTGGCTTCGAGGCGCAAGGTTGCCCCGCCGCTGCCGGTGCCGCCCTGGCGGACGACTTGCCGGGCGACGGCGTCGGCGACGTCGATCAGTTCGGCGCGGCCGTGCACGGCCGGCGTCATGAGCGGTGCCAGGAAGGCGTAGTGCGTGCAGCCGAGCACGATGCGGTCGACGCCATGATCGAGCAACGGCCGCAGCGTGCCCTGGACTTCGGCGGCGAAATCCGCACCGTCGAACTGCAGGGTCTCGACCCGCGTGGCCCAGCCGGGGCAGGGCACGACGCGGACATCGAGGTGGGCGGCATGGTCGCGAACCAGGTGCGCCAGCCGTTCGCTGCGCGCCGTCGCTTCGGTGGCGAGCACGGCGATGCGGCCGCTGCGGGTCGTTTGCGCCGCTGGCTTGACGCCGGGTTCGACACCGACGACGGCAACGCCGGGGTGCTGATGCCGCAACGCCGTCACCGCGTGGGCGGTGGCCGTGTTGCAGGCGACGACCAATAAGGTGCAACCGCGTTCGACCAGATGGCCCAGCCGATCTCGCCGGCGGTGACGTCGCCGATCAGGGTCTGGTCGAGGCTGTCCGGTATGTCGGCGCGGTGGTCGGCCAGCGGAATGCGGCCGCCCATGATTTCGGCAAATACTTGCGGATGGCGCGGCGCGCGCTCGGGTTCGGCATAGCCTTGCGGAAAGGTCGGCAGGCCGCTGGCGGGGTCGTACTTGTCGGTGGCGCCGAGCGTGTGCAGCAGTTCGTGCGTGATGATGACGGCGTTGGAGCCCGCCATCGCCCGGCTGGCATAGGCGTTGATGAGGCCGATCATGCCGCGGTCGATGCCGACGGAATGAGGCAGCGCCTTGTGCGTGGCGGGGTCGAAGAACAGCACGAACAGCCGCGCCTGCGGCTTCATGCCCGGCACGGCATCGTGGCGCCAGGCCCAGTAGCGCATCCGCAGGCTCCAGAACAGGCTTTCGAGCGTTGAGCCGCCTCGGCGGGGCTGGGGGGGCAGATCGGCCACCGGCGGGGCGACGGCGATCTCGACCGGACGGGCGATCTCCTTGCCGTGGCGCCGGGCTTCCTCGTCGAAGAAGCGTTCGATGGCGGCGAAGCTGGTGGGCGTCAGGCTGGCGACGTAGCGCGCCGCCGCGGCGCTGCCGTCGCCGTTGATGGGATAAATGGCCACGCGCAGGGGATCTTGCCAGGATACCGCCCGCGAACGGGCGAGCCAAGTTTCCTGCGCGACCGTGGCGAGGATGAGCAGCAGCAGGGCGATGCGAAGCGCGCGAAACACCCGGTCAGGCTTTGGCGAGCGGAATCTTGCCGATCTTGATGCGCCATTCGGTCGGGCCGGTGATGTGCACGGCCGAGCCGGTGGCATCGACGGCCACCGTCACCGGCATGTCGCGCACCTCGAATTCGTAGATGGCTTCCATGCCGAGGTCGGCGAAACCGACCACTTTCGCCGACTTGATGGCCTTGGCCACCAGGTAGGCGGCGCCGCCGACGGCCATCAGGTAGGCCGACTGGTTGTCCTTGATGGCTTCGATGGCGGCCGGGCCGCGCTCGGCCTTGCCGACCATGGCGATCAGGCCGGTCTGCTCCAGCATCGTGCGCGTGAACTTGTCCATGCGCGTCGCCGTGGTCGGACCGGCCGGGCCGACGACTTCATCGCGCACCGGATCGACGGGGCCGACGTAGTAGATGACGCGGTTGGTGAAGTCGACCGGCAGCTTCTCGCCCCTGGCCAGCATGTCGGCAATGCGCTTGTGGGCGGCGTCGCGGCCGGTGAGCATCTTGCCGTTGAGCAGCAGCTTCTGGCCCGGCTGCCAGGATGCGACCTGGGCCTTGGTCAGCGTGTCGAGATCGACGCGGGTGGCGGACTGCAGATCCGGCGTCCAGGTCACGGCCGGCCAGTCGGCCAGGCTGGGCGGCGCGAGCCGGGCCGGGCCGGTGCCGTCGAGATGGAAATGCGCGTGGCGGGTGGCCGCGCAGTTGGGGATCATCGCCACGGGCAGGTTGGCGGCGTGCGTGGGGTAGTCGAGGACCTTGACGTCGAGCACGGTGGTCAGGCCGCCCAGCCCCTGGGCGCCGATGCCGAGCGCGTTCACTTTTTCGTACAGTTCCAGGCGGAGTTCCTCGGCGCGGTTCTTTGGGCCGCGGGCCTTCAATGCCTGGATGTCCACCGGCGCCATGATGGCCTCCTTGGCCAGCAGCATGGCTTTCTCCGGCGTGCCGCCGATGCCGATGCCGAGGATGCCGGGCGGGCACCAGCCGGCGCCCATGGTCGGCACGGTCTTCAGCACCCATTCGACCAGGTCGTCGGAGGGATTGAGCATGGCGAACTTGGACTTGGCTTCCGATCCGCCGCCTTTCGCGGCGCAGATGACCTCGAGATGATCGCCGGGCACGATTTCGTAGTGGACGACGGCGGGCGTGTTGTCGCGCGTGTTGATGCGCTTGCCGGCCGGGTCGGCCAGCACCGAGGCGCGCAGCTTGTTGTCGGGGTCGTTGTAGGCGCGGCGCACGCCTTCGTTGACCATGTCCTGCACGCTCATGGTCGCGTCCCAGCGGACATTCATGCCGACCTTGAGGAAGACGACGGCGATGCCGGTGTCCTGGCAGATCGGCCGGTGACCCTCGGCGCACATGCGGGAGTTGGTGAGGATCTGGGCGATGGCGTCTTTCGCCGCCGGCGACTGCTCGCGCTGCCAGGCTTCGCCCAGCGCCTGGATGTAGTCGACCGGGTGGTAGTAGCTGATGTACTGGAAGGCGTCGGCGATGGAGGCGATGAAGTCTTCCTGTTTGATGGGTGCGGACATGGCGGATTTCCCGTGGCAGGTGGGCTCAGTGCTGGCGCTGATGATGGCTGATGGCCAGCGTTTGCATCATGACCTTGTCGGTCCAGGCGACGGCCAGCGCCGAAATCAGGAACGAAGCATGGATGGCGATCTGCGCGATGATGACGCGGTCTTCCATCTGCGCGGCATTGATGAAAGTGCGCAGCAGATGAATCGACGAAATGCTGATCAGCGCGACGGCCAGCTTGACTTTGAGCACGCCGGCATTGACGTGGGACAGCCATTCCGGCTGGTCGGGGTTGCCTTCGAGGTCGAGCTTGGAAACGAAGGTCTCGTAGCCGCCGATGATGACCATGATCAGCAGGTTGGCGATCATGACCACGTCGATCAGGCCCAGCACGATCAGCATCACTTCGACCTCGGTCAGCGAGCCCGCCTTGGTGACCAGATGAATCAGTTCGTGCATGAACTGGTACACATAGACGCCCTGGGCGATGATCAGGCCCAGGTAAAGCGGCGCTTGCAGCCAGCGGCTCCAGAAGATGAAACGTTCGAGTGCCTTGACGGTTTTGAGCATGGTTGCGGTCCGGGGAACGAGCGATCGATTCTATCATCGGCGGCGGCGGGTTTCCGTGGTGCAGCAATGGCTTGCGCGAGGCCGGGCGAGGAGTAAGAGCGGTGTAAGTCTATGGGCATTTAATGGCCTAAAATCGCTTGGCCAGTCCGTTCATGGCCGGGAAAATTCCCGAATCACGTCATGCAAGAGGAGAGGAAGAAATGTCTGGAATCGAATCGGTCCTTCAAGAAAACCGTGTTTTTCCCCCGTCGGAAGAGACCGTCAAGAACGCCGTGATTTCCGGTATGGCCGCCTATGAGGCCCTGTGCAAGGAGGCGGACCAGGACTACGCCGGCTACTGGGCGCGCCTGGCGCGGGAAAACCTCGTCTGGAAGCAGCCTTTCACCCAGGCGCTCGACGAATCGAACGCGCCGTTCTACAAGTGGTTCGCCGACGGCAAGCTCAATGTTTCCTACAACTGCCTGGACAAGAACGTCGAAGCCGGGCTGGGCGACAAGGTCGCGCTGATTTTCGAGGCCGATGACGGCAGCGTCGCCAAGATCACCTATCGGGATCTGCTCGGCCGCGTCAACAAGTTCGCCAATGCGCTCAAGGCGCAGGGCATCAAGAAGGGCGACCGCGTTCTCATTTACGTCGCCATGTCGGTCGAGGGCATCGTTGCCATGCAGGCCTGCGCCCGCATCGGCGCCATCCACTCGGTGGTGTTCGGCGGTTTTTCCGCCAAGTCGCTCGAGGAGCGCATCCTCGACGCCGGCGCCGTGGCCGTCATCACCATGGACGAGCAATGCCGCGGCGGCAAGAGCATTCCGCTCAAGCCGGCCGTCGACGAGGCGCTGAGCCTCGCCACCGGCCACCAGGTAAAGTCAGTCGTGGTGGTACGCCGCACCGGCGGCCCCTGCAACATGGTGGCCGGCCGCGACGTCTGGTACCACGAGATCGTCGCCAACCAGTCGGACGTCTGCGAGCCGGAATGGGTCGATGCCGAGCATCCGCTGTTCCTGCTCTACACCTCCGGTTCGACCGGCAAGCCGAAGGGCGTCCAGCACAGCTCGGCCGGCTATCTGCTGCTCGCCGTGATGACCATGAAGTGGACCTTCGACATCAAGCCCAGCGACGTCTTCTGGTGCACGGCCGACATCGGCTGGGTCACCGGCCACACCTACATCACCTACGGTCCGCTGGCCTGCGGCGCCACCGAAGTTGTCTTCGAGTCGGTGCCGACCTACCCGGACGCCGGCCGTTTCTGGAAGATGATCCAGAACCACAAGGTCACCGTGTTCTACACCGCGCCGACCGCCATCCGCTCGTTGATCAAGGCCTCGGAAGGCACGCCGTCCACGCACCCGAAGAACTACAACCTCAGCTCCCTGCGCATCCTCGGCTCGGTCGGCGAGCCGATCAACCCCGAAGCCTGGATGTGGTACTACAACAACGTCGGCGGCGGCCGCTGCCCCATCCTCGACACTTTCTGGCAGACCGAGACCGGCGGCCACATGATCACGCCGCTGCCGGGCGTCACGCCGCTGGTGCCGGGCTCCTGCACGCTGCCCTTCCCGGGCATCCAGGCCGCCATCGTCGATGAAACCGGCAACGACGTGGAATGGGGCAAGGGCGGCTTCCTGGTGGTCAAGAAGCCCTGGCCGTCGATGATCCGCACCATCTGGGGCGACCCCGAGCGTTTCAAGAAGAGCTACTACCCGGTCGATTTCGGCGGCAAGCTCTACCTCGCCGGCGACGGCGCGGTGCGCGACGCCAAGACCGGCTACTTCACCATCATGGGCCGCATCGACGACGTGCTGAACGTCTCCGGCCACCGCATGGGCACCATGGAAATCGAGTCGGCGCTGGTATCGAATCCGATGGTGGCGGAAGCCGCCGTGGTCGGCCGCCCCGACGACCTGACCGGCGAGGCGATCTGCGCCTTCGTGGTGCTCAAGCAGTCGCGCCCCGGCGGCGAGGAAGCCAAGAAGATCGCCAACGAACTGCGCAATTGGGTCGGCAAGGAGATCGGGCCGATCGCCAAGCCCAAGGACATCCGCTTCGGCGAGAACCTGCCCAAGACGCGCTCCGGCAAGATCATGCGCCGGCTGCTGCGTTCGCTGGCCAAGGGCGAGGACATCACGCAGGACGTCTCCACGCTCGAGAACCCGCAGATTCTCGATCAGCTCAAGCAGGCTTCGTAAAGTCAGTCATCGCGGCACGCCGAAAGAAGGGCAGCCAACCGGCCGTTGGTTGCCCTTCTGCCTTTGTGGCGGTCAGCTGTCCGCGTCTTCGAAGCCGTTGATGTCGAGCCGGCCCTGCTGGAAACCTTCGAGCAGCGCCCGCAAATCGTCGGGCAGCGGCACGGCGCGGCCCTTGTCGAGATCCATCGCCACCAGCACCTTGTTGGCGTGCAGGCGCGTTTGCCCCTTGTGCGAGCATTCGACCGACAGCTTCAACGAACTGCGGCCGAGACCTTCCAGCCGGAGCGCGAACGTGATTATCTCGCCGATCTTGGAAGGCGATTCAAACCGGCAATCCAGGCTGACGATCGGAAAGCCGAGCCGATGCTCGGTGATGTAGTTGGCGTAGTTGACGCCCAGGCCGAGATTGAACCAGTCCTCGACCAGGCCGTTGAACATGATGAAGTACTGCGGATAAAAGACGATGCCGGCGGGATCGCAATGGGAGAAGCGAACCAGGCGGTCGCAATGGAAGGTGCTGCCGATGATGCGGGTGGTCATGATGGGACGATGGGCTTGCGGGTTGTGAAAACGGAAGCTCGATGGCTCAGGCTCGGCGAAAATGTAATCGAGCGTGGCCGGCGGCAATGCGCCGAACAGAAGCGCCATTGCCGCGTCGCGGCCGTTCGGGCCAAGGGCGGCGGATGTCGCTAAACACGCGACGATGCCGCCAGTTCGGCCGGCGAGTTGAGGTTGGTGAAGGCCTCGGCATCGGCGAAGTCGATGATCGCCAGCGGCAGCGTCTGGTACCAGTCCCGCAGGCGGCGGCCGCCGGTGGCGAGATAGTCGGTCAGGCTGGCGAGGGCATCGCGATGCATCAGCGCGAAAGTGGGCTGCAAGCCATCGGCGGTGCGGGCGACGGCGATGTGCGCCGCCTGACTTTCGAGTGCGGCGCGCAGGCGGACGACCAGGTCCAACGGCAGGAAGGGCGCGTCGCAAGGCACCACCGCCAGCCAGGGCGTTGTGCAGGCCGTCAGTCCGGCGTGGATGCCGGCGAGCGGACCGACAAAGCCTTCGAAGCGATCGACGACCAGCGGATGCCCCAACTCGGCATAGACATCGAGGTTGCGATTGGCATTGACCAGCAGCGCATCGACCTGCGGCATCAGCCGTCCGATCACCCGGTCGACCAGCCGCTGGCCATCGAGCAGTTGCAATCCCTTGTCGACGCCGCCCATGCGGCGGCCCAGGCCGCCGGCCAGGACCAGGCCGGTGATAGGTGGCGTGCAAGACATGCCGCGATTGTCCCACAGCCGCGCGTCGGCGCTGTCCGGTGCCGTGCCGAATTCCCCTGTCGCTGGGCGTAGAATCGAACATCATGATGCGCTCACGCCTGGTCGCACAACGCTTGGCCGCCTTGTTCCTGCTGGGCTGCCTGTTGTTCAATTATCCGCTGCTGGCGTTGTTCAACCGTGATATCGAGGTGCTGGGCATACCGCTCCTGTATGCCTACGTTTTCGGCGCCTGGCTGGCCCTGATCGTGCTGATGGCGCTGGCCGTCGAGCGCGGCGGCCGACCGTAATGCTGCAAGACTGGGTCGTCGTCGTCGTCTCCTTCGCCTATCTGGGCGTGCTGTTCGCCATCGCCTACTGGGCGGACCGGCGCGCCGACGGCGGCCGCTCGGTCATCGCCAGCCCGACGGTCTATGCGTTGTCGCTGGCCGTGTATTGCACGACCTGGACGTTCTACGGCAGCGTCGGCCGCGCCGCCGCCACCGGCATCGGCTTCCTGCCCATCTATCTCGGCCCGACGCTGACGCTGGCGCTCGGCTGGTTCGTCATGCGCAAGATGGTGCGTGTGGCGAAGGCCAATCGCATCACCTCGATCGCCGATTTCGTCGCGTCGCGCTATGGCAAGAGCCAGTTGCTGGGCGGGCTGGTGACCGTCATCGCCGTGATCGGCGTCATTCCCTACATCGCCCTGCAGCTGAAAGCGGTTTCCAACAGCTTCACCATCCTGATCAGCTATCCGGAGATCGTCATGCCGGCCAAAGGCGGCACGGCGCCGCTGCTGCAGGACAGCGCTTTTTACGTGGCCATCATTCTAGCGGTGTTCACCATCCTGTTCGGTACGCGCCACATGGATGCCACCGAGCGTCACGAGGGCATGGTCGCCGCCATCGCCTTCGAGTCGGTGGTCAAGCTGCTGGCCTTTTTCGTCGTCGGCATCTTCGTCACCTACGGCATTTACGACGGCTTTGTCGACGTGTTCGACCGCGCGCAGGCGTCGGCGCGTCTTACGTCGCTGATGACGACCCGCGACAGCGCGGCGAGCTACGGCAGCTGGGCGGCCCTGACCTTTCTGTCGATGCTGTCGGTGCTGCTGCTGCCGCGCCAGTTCCAGATCGCAGTGGTCGAAAACGTCGACGAGAGCCACGTGCGCCGCGCCGTCTGGCTGTTTCCGCTCTATCTGTTCCTGATCAACATCTTCGTGCTGCCGATCGCCATCGGCGGTCTGCTGCGTTTTCCCGCCGGCGTCGATGCCGACACTTTCGTCCTGACGCTGCCGATGGCGCATCACGAACAAACGATCACCCTGCTGGCGTTCATCGGCGGCCTGTCGGCTGCCACCGGCATGGTGATCGTCGAAACCATCGCCTTGTCCACCATGGTCTGCAATGACCTGGTGATGCCGGCGTTGCTGCGCATGCGCGTGCGCGCGCTGCACGCCCGCCACGACCTTTCCGGTCTGCTGCTCGGCATTCGGCGCTGGGCCATCGGCATCCTCGTGCTGCTCGGCTATGTCTACTTCCGCGCCGCCGGCGAGGCCTACGCTCTGGTCAGCATCGGCCTGATGTCGTTTGCCGCCGTCGCCCAGTTCGCGCCCGCCGTCATCGGCGGTCTCTACTGGAAGGGCGGCACGCGCGGAGGCGCGCTGGCCGGCCTGTTGGCCGGGTTCGTGGTCTGGATCTACACGTTGCTGCTGCCGTCGTTCGCCAAGTCGGGCTGGCTGCCGGTCGAGTTCATGACCGGCGGCTTGTTCGGCATCGACGTGCTGCGGCCGCAACAGCTGTTCGGTCTGCAGGGTCTGGACGAGATCACCCACTGCCTGTTGTGGAGCCTCCTGGCCAATATCGGTGCCTATCTCGGCGTGTCGCTGGCGCGCATGCCCAACGCCGGCGAAGCCAGCCAGGCGACGCTGTTCGTCGATGCCAAGGAACGCGACAGCGTGGCTGCCTGGCGCGGCGGTGCCGCCGTGGCCGAGCTGTTGCCGCTGGCCAGCCGTTTCCTGGGTCCCGACCGGGCGCGCGAGGCCTTCGAGCGCCACGCGCGCGACCGCGGCCTCGCCCGCGTCGACGACCTGCCCGCCGACGCTCGCCTCGCGCAGTTTGCCGAGGGCCTGCTGGCGGGCGCGATCGGTTCCGCCTCGGCGCGGGTGATGATCGCTTCGCTGGTGCAGGAGGAGCCGCTGGGGCTCGACGAAGTGATGGATATTCTCGACGAGGCGTCGCAGGTGCGTGCCCACAGTCGCGAACTGGAGGAAAAATCGCTCGAATTGGAGCAGGCCACCGCCGAATTGCGCGCCGCCAACGCCCAACTGCGGGAGCTCGACCGCATGAAGGACGACTTCATTTCGACGGTCAGCCACGAGCTGCGCACGCCGCTGACCTCGATTCGTGCTTTTTCCGAAATGCTGTTGGAGGACCCCGACATCGGCCTCGACGAGCGTAAGCGCTTTCTCGGCATCGTCGTCGCCGAGGCGGGCCGTCTGAGCCGGCTGATCAATCAGATCCTGGACATGGCCAGACTCGAATCGGGTCGCGCCGAGTGGACCACCGAGTCCGTCGATTTGCCCGCCGTGGTCGGCGCCTCCGTCGAATCGCTCGGCCAGATGTTCCGCGACAAGGGCGTCGAGGTCAGCGTGGATCTTCCGGCCGGACCGATCACGGTGTTTGCCGATCGGGATCGCCTGACCCAGGTCATGATCAATCTGCTGTCGAATGCGCAGAAATTCGTGCCGGACGACGGCGGCTGCGTTGCCGTGGCCGTGCGCCGAACAGGCAATTCGGTGCTGGTCGCGGTCGACGACAATGGCCCCGGCATCGCGGCCGAAGACCGGGAACTGGTCTTCGAGAAGTTCCGCCAGGGCGGCAACGTGCTGACCGACAAGCCGCACGGCACGGGACTGGGCTTGCCGATCAGCCGGCAGATCATCGAATACTTCGGCGGGCGGCTGTGGGTGGAAAGCGCGCCGGGCCAGGGCGCCAAGTTCCAATTCATGCTGCCCATCCATGACGATGGCGCGCCGACGACATAGAATTAATCGAAAGACCGGGAGGAAACGCGCATGGCCAAGAAAGTCCTGATCGTCGATGATGAGCCCAATATCGTGTTGTCATTGGAGTTCCTGATGAAGAAGGCGGGTTTCGAGGTCGCCGTCGCCCGCGACGGCGAAGAGGCGCTGGCGCAGGTTGCCGCTTTCGGCCCGGACCTGGTGTTGCTGGACGTCATGATGCCGAAGAAATCCGGCTACGAGGTCTGCGAGATTTTGCGCGCGGATCCGTCGCGCGCCGGCATGAAGATCGTCATGCTCAGCGCCAAGGGGCGCGACACCGAGGTGGCCAAGGGCATGGCGCTGGGCGCCGACGCCTATGTCACCAAGCCATTCTCCACCAAGGACCTGGTGGCGCAGGTCGCCGGCTTGCTGAACGGCGGATGAGCGCGCGCATCCGCTTCGCGCTGGCGGTGGCGGTCCTCGGACTGCTGATGACCGGCCCGTTCGTGCTGACCGGCGTCGTGCTGTTCGCCGATGCCCAGGAGGCGGAGCGCCAGGCCCTGGTCGATCTGCTGGCGCCGCGGTTGCCGCTCGGGGCCTTGATCACCACCTTCGGCTTCGTCGTCGGCGTCGTCGTGCTGCGCAACCTGTTTCGGCAGTACGTCATCGGTCTGCTCAACATGGCCGAGAAATTGCGCTTGATGCTCTCGGCCAACCGGCATTTCCGGGTCGAATCGGAAGGACCGCCGGAGGTGCGGGCGCTGGCCCGGGCGGCCAACGACCTGGC
>JAGVUA010000116.1 GCA_019136545.1 Betaproteobacteria bacterium | reverse complement strand
GCATCGGCCAGCGCCAGGACGTGCGCCTGGGTCAGACTCGGCGCATCGGCGCCGTGAGCATGCGCCCCATCGACCAGAGCAAGCTGGTGCACTTGCATAAGGGTCGTGGCATCGCTCGCATGGGCGTGCAGCGCATCGGCAAGGGCCAGGACCGCGCTCAATGTCACCGCATCGGCCGCATGGGCGTGCAACGCATCGGCAAGGGCCAGGAGATGCAGTTGTGTCAATGCGAACACCTCCGCGCCATGCGCGTGATCACCATCCTGCAAGGCGAGCTGGTGCACTTGCATAAGGGTCGGGGCATCGGCCGCATGGGCATGCACACCGTCAGCCGCAGCCAACATATGGGTCTGCGTCAGGACCGGCGCGTCGGCGCCGTGAGCATGCGCACCATCAACCAGGGTAAGCTGATGTACCTGCACAAGCACCGGCGTTTCAGCCAGATGCCCATGGCTATTATCATCACCTAACCCCAATTGATGCACCTGTGTTAATCCAAACGCATCGGCCAGATGCCCGTGAGCACCTGGATCGACGATCAAATCCACTCCCGTGGCAGCAGGAAAAATGCACAGCGCCGACGCTTCCCACTGACTCGTCCCGCTCGCCGTCCAGCCGAAGGTGTTGTAGGCCGCGCCGGGCTCGGAATCGAAGCTCGCCCGGGCCGACAGGTCACCGTAGGGATCGGCTTCCTGCTGCTGCGACTGGGCAACGCCTGCGAGCAGTTCGATCTGCCACTGCCGCCAGGCGGCGGAGGCGCCGGTGACGGAGATGTTGCCGGAGGCGGTGCCGGAGCTCGCGATGTCTTTGCCGCCGAGCACGGTGCGGCATGGGCCGGTGCTGGAGCCTGAATCAGTGTTCTCAGTCCAGCCCGAGGGCGTCGCCATCGCCGTGTTGGCGTTGGCGTGATCGAGATAGATGACGCACGATTTGCCAGCGGTGGTGTTCTGCCCGGTGGTCGAGTGGGTCGAGGTGCTGCCGCCGTTGGCGGCGGTGAATCCGTACGGGCTCGCGGCCTTCGCGTCGCGAAACAGATGCACCCGCGCATTGGCATCGGCCGAGCCGCTCCAGCTGACGGTGGGATTGACGTCGGTGCCGTCGTGGATACGGTAGCCCCAGGATACCGTCCACGTGCTGCCCTGATTCTGCTGATCGACCTTGGTCCAACCGCTGCCCGACCAGGTGTGCGTGGCGTTGTTCTCGCTCGCGCAATGGGCGATCAACAGGTCCCCTTTCTGGCCGGCCGGTGCCGTTGGGGTTCTCGTGGTCTGGGCGGTGGCGGTGGATAGCGTGCCCGAGGAAATGAACGTCGGGTAGCCGGCGACGGGCGTGATCGAACCGGAGGACGTGTAATGAAAACACATCCCCAGCGCCAGGCCATCGGCGGCACCGGCGGTGCTCACCCAGGCGGTGCCCGAAGTGCCCGAGGTGCGCGTGACCGCGCTCTCCGGCGTCGTCTGGTCGACGTTGTAGAGGGACGCGGCGAATAGCACCGGGTTTATCGAGGGCTCCGTGAATGTCGCCGTGAGGGTATGGCTACCGGTATCCGGATTGTTGAGCCGCGCCCATGCATGGCACGTGTTGCTGTTGACGGCGTCATAGAGCTCGGCCATCGGCACCCCGTTCCAGGTGGCCGAGGCGAGCTGTGCGTTGAGGCCGCCGCCGGCCAAGATCACCCCGGCATAGAGCGCGCGATTCGGGTTGTCCGCGATCGAGAAGGTCATCCCGAGCGTGGAGACGATCAGCCCCGAGACGTCGGCGGGGATGGTATCGATCGAAACGCCCATCAGGGATACACCGTCAGACGCAGGCCGGTATCGATGGCCTGGCGCGCATCCAGACTGACCCGGATGCGCCGTTGTGTATTGCCCACGCCGGGCAGGCGGATGCGCATGGCCGAGGTGGCAATGATGTTGCCCTGCTTGTCGCGCGCCACGCCACCGGCGGCGGCGAAATGCCAGCCGAATGGCCAGGTCAGGCCGCCGTCGAGCGACAGCGCGATCTCGCAGCGCAAGAGTTCCACCGGCGTGTCCGGCAGGGCATCGCGATCCACCTCCAGGCGCAGGCCGGTGACGGCCAGCGGCACTGCGCGCTCGGCGTCCCGGTGCAGGCCGGCGCGCATCCCGCGCGGAAGGAGTTCGATGGTGGTAGGCATGTCCTAGCGCACCTGCTCCCACACATCGTAGGCGGTGGGCGCCAGGCTCGTCGGCACCAGCCATCCGACGACCTGCGCATTCATCCATTGCGCCTCGTTCGAATTGTTGATCAGTCGCGCGTGCAGGACGACCCCCGGCGGGATCACGATCGGCGGCGTGTAGCCGGAGAGCACCCCCGCCCAGGCCAGCAGCACCGCCAGGATGTCGATCATCGCAGCCAGCGCTCCATGAGGTGCGTGCCGATCAACCCCGCCGCCCCTAGTACCAATGCCGCGAGAACGCGTCGCATCCACTTGAGCGGTACCACGGATTGCTCTATTTCATTGCATCGCGCGGTGAGCGTGTCGATGCGATCGTGCGCACGCACGACGCCATCGCGCGTTTCGGCGTGACGTTCTTCGAGCCGCACCAAACGCTCCATGGCATCTGCAATGCGGTCGACGGCCGTCTCGACCGTGGCAATGCGTTGCGCTAGTACCATATGCTCGGCATCATTCTGCGGCATGCGATCATCCGCGATGCGCCGCTTTGGATCATTGATCATGTTCCGGCACCGATCACTTTGGCACGGATGCGCCCGTAGAGCGTCGCGAGCGCGATCGCCTTGACGGCGATCGTCAGTACCGCTGTCGTGGCCTGCGGCCCGATGAGCGGCGGCAGGGACTCCTGCAGCAGCGGCAGGATGTCGGGGGCGAAAAACACGATGGCCGCCATCCACGCCGTGAGCGACTTCGCCAGATCTGCAAGCACCTTTGCGCCCGGGTGCGATTGCGGATCGTTGGCGAGATTTTGGCCCACAGCCTTGCCCTGCGCGTAACGCTCCGTCATGGCAGCCACGATGATGTCGCGATCGGATGCCGACAATACCTTCATCAGTGACCCGAGGCGCTCTTCTGCGCGGCTCATTCGTCCGCCCTCTGCAGGCGATCGTTCAACCGGTCGAGCACTTCCTCGGCGAGGTCGAGCTGCGCCAGGACATCGCCCGCCAGGGCGCGCTTGACGAGATCGAGTTCGGCGAGCGGATCGCCTTCCTTGAACAGTCCGCACGCCGGCTCATGCCGCAGGCAGGCGCGGCCGTGATCCATGAAACGCCGCAGATCGGCGGCTTTCTCGTTCGAGATCCGATCGCGCAACTGCAGATCGGTAATCATGAGATGTGCGGCGGTGAAGCCCATCGAGATTCGCCGCTCCCGCAATTGCTCAGCCGTGATGCCGGCTTCCGGGCCGGGCGTCGAGCACGCGGCGCCGAGCGAAACGAGCACGGCCGCCGCCAACGCGAGTACGGGGACAATCGGCAGGTATCTTTTCATCATGGCGAACTCCTATGATGTTGGATTAATATGCAAGCATGGAACGCCGCCGCGGCGGCGGCGTCCGGTGTCAGATCGGTGTCATAGCCAACGCGCAGGCCGTCTATGCGCCGGGAGAGATCGGCGGCGCTGTCGGCGGCGCGCAGATCGCGGTTCAGTACCTCAAGCATCGGTACGCCGGCATCGCGAGACTCCGCCGCCGCGCCGGCATAGAAGGCCGCATCGCGGCATGTGTCGAATGTCATGACGGGCAGCTGGGCCGATAGGGTCATGGCGAGCAGCATCCCTGATAGTGCAGTCATGGCAGCCCCTGGCTATACCAGGCGTGTCCATCGGTGAACACCGCCGTGAGCACTTCCTGGCGCGGCTCGCAGCCGGCCCGCGGGATGGAAAGATGCAGCCAGTCGCCCTCGTAGATGAGCTGGTCGTAGCGCACGGTCGACAGGCCACGCACGTGCTGCGCGAGCCTCAGCAGCGAGCCGAAGCGCGGCGCAATGAAATCAGCGGCGCGCCCATCCATGTGCGCAGAGTGCTGCGCGCCGCCGACCAGCCGATTGACGCGCGGCGAGCGATAGCCGCTGGTGATGATGATCGGTACACCGATGGACTCGCGGATGTAATCGAGCGTCGCCATGAGGCGATCGAGATTCGCGAGCACGGATTCCGGCGGGCTGTTGTCGAGACCGTAGCGGACCGCCATCTGGGAGTGCGTTAGCTCAGCGAGGGAAAAGTACGCGCCCATACCCCATCACAATGGCGTGAGCCAGGCACGCAGTATGGCACCGTCATACAGGCGCCGCGGCGTCTCGCGCACCAGGTAATCCGTGCCCGAAATGGTCACGGTCTCGCCCGTGGCCAGGCCGACGAACTGCGTGCTCCGATACTCCATGACCTGCTGGCCCGCAAGCGCCGAATCGAGGAGCATCTCGTCGGGTACATCGAGCAGCACGACAGCGCTTTGCTGCGGCCCGCCGATAGACGGCTGCCAGGTGGCATCCAGCGCCAGCCCGGCGGCCTTGAAGGCCTCGAACGAGGCCGTTGCGTCCATCACGCGACGATGCCGAGACGCACGCGAGCAGTGGTGTCGCCGTTGGCCTTGGCCTTGGTGACAACGCCCACCAGTGTGTTTCCAGACGCCGTGCCCGTCATGCGTTTGTTGGTGTTGTCCCAGTAGACCTTGGCGCCCTGCGCGATCACGTCCGTCGATAGCGCGGTGACATCGAACACGCCGGTTACCGAGAATTCGCCCTCGGCGCCGTTCGCCACATCGGCGAGCGCCACCCCGAACAACGCACCGACCAGGGCGCCGTTGCCGCTGGATACCGCATAGGGCGCCGTCAAAGTCAGCGTGGCGCCATCTTGCACAAAGTTCTTTGCCATTTCCGATCTCCTATGAAAGAGGGCCGCCCGCGGCGGCCCTCGTCGTCGTCACTCTGCCTGTTAGGCGCCGGCCGCTGTCACCGCGCCGCGGTAGTCGATCGCCGCGATGCCGTAATCGAGCCGCACTTTGTAGCGGGCGCCATCGACCTGGAAGCCCTGCTCGATTTCCAGGACCGGCTCCTGCACCCCGTCGAGGAAGGCCACCTCGATGACCGGCGCCTCGTTCGCATCGGCGAACAGGTAGAAGCGGGTACCCGTCAAGCGCGGCGTGTCCACCACGTCGCGGAACAGGCCGCGCACTTTGTTCGGCTTCTGCAGCTTGTTGGCGGTGTCCGGATCGTATTCGGCGCCGTTGATGACGCGCGCATCGCCGCCGCTGCCCATCGGGCCGAGCCAGACGGCCGGACGCAGATCGAGATAGTCGTTGCCGCCGACATCTTTCTGCGACGCCATCTTGACACGTGCATCGTCGATGACGGCCGAGGAAAGCGCGCCGGCCGCGGCGATGTTGCCGTGATTGGCATGAAACAGCGTGTAGGTGTCCGCCATCGTCGGCCCCAGGCCGCTGTTCAGCGCCAGGAGCGCATAGACATCTGCCTCGATGGTGCGCCGCGCGGCGCGGCCGAGCTGCGCCGCGACGCCGACGAAGGCGCCCAGATCGTCGTTGATCATCATCTGCCGCGACAGGTTGATGATATTTCCCTTCGTGCCGGCCGTGATGCTCGCTTTCTCGCCATCCGGGATTGTCTTGTTCTTGAACTCGCCGAGCTCATTGATCGCGTCCAGGTTGCCGAAGCTGCCCAGACGGTAGCGGGGATGTGCACGGAAATCCGAGACCGAGCCAACAGCACAGAAACGGCTCCATGTGTCGGGCTGCAGGGCATAGGCCGATTGCAGCGTCTTGTTCATAGTGTTTTCCAGCAGCACCGGAAAGTCACTCGTCGATTGCGTGAAGGCAGCCGCGACAATCTCGAGCTGACCCATGCCTTCGACACGCACGCCCGCCCGCACGAGACAAGCACGGGCGAGATCGAGCAGCTTATGGCCGCGATAGGGGTTATTGGCCGTAACGCGCATCGGCGCACCTTTGTCATCGCGCGAGGCGGCGCGGGCCAGCAAAGCGTCGGTCGCGGCGGCGCGGAATTTGTCGCGCTCGTCCTCGACGGTAGTGACACGCGGCACATGGCCGGCCGGCGTAGCCGGCGCGGCATCTTTGCCCAGCGCGGCGAGCAGCTTGGTGCTGGCTAGTGCGGGCGAAATGGCTGTGTCGGCCAGCACCTCCTCGAGCATGGCCTGCACGCCCTCGCGGTCCTTGAAGGGTGCGAAGAAGGCGCGGATCTCCGCCGTCTCGGTCGCTGCGCGCGCATAAGGCGGCGCGGCGGCAGGCTGGGGCGAAGGCTGTTGGGTGGCGGCAGGTTGAGCAGCGGCCGCCGGCTGCGTGGGTTGTACCTGGGTATCAGGCATGGGGGTCTCCTTTCGAGAGGGTTGGAGTGCGGCAGCCGCCGCGGGGATGTTGCGGAAACGGGAGAGGTCGAAGGAGGCTTCCACCGCCACGGGGGCGCCGACGGCATCGATGAAGCCGGCCTCGAGCGCTTCCTGGGCGGTGTACCAGTGGTCTTCGCCGTCGCTGAGCAGGGCCAGGATCTCGGCTTCCGGCTTGCCGCTCTTGGCGGCGTAGCTGGTGGCCATGGCGGCGGCGAACTTGTCCAGCACGTCGGCGGCCTCGCGCAGGGCGGCGGCGTTGCCGTAGGCGCTCATCCAGGGCGCATGCACCATGAACAGCGCGTTCTCGGCCATGGTGACGGTGTCGCCGGCCATGGCGATCAGACTGGCGATGGACAGGGCCCAGCCGTCGATGTGCACGTCGATCGTCGCGGCATGGCGCTTGAGCGCGTTGTAGATGGCGAGGCCGTCGGGCACCGAGCCGCCGGCGGAGTTGATGCGCAGGACGATGGTGGAGGCCGTGATCGCGGCGAGGTCCTTGACGAACTGCGCCGCTGTGGTGGTCTCCTCGCCCCAGGCGTAGCTCGCCACGTCGCCGTAGATGCGGATCTCGGCACTGTCGTTGGCGAGCGCCTTGATCTCGTAGCGAAGGCCTTCCTGTCGTTTCGTCATGCGACTTGCTCCTCTGCGGGTTTTTCGGTGGGCGCCGGCGCGGCCGGCGTGTCGAGCTCGCGGCGCGCCTTCTCGCGCCGCCAGCGCTGCTGCTGGTCCAGCACGTCGCGCGGGTTGGCGCCGCGGCGGCGGATGATCTCGGGGCCGGAGGCGTAGACGCGGTCCTCGAGCGCGGCCCAGGCGTTGGCCTCCTTCTCGGGATCGATCCAGGGCATCTGCGGCGCGATGTAGATGGCATCATCCAGCGTCTCGCCATCGACGTCGGCATCGAGCGTAAGCAGCCGCGCCGTCAGCGCCGACCGCACGAAGTCCTCATAGACCGGCTGGGTGATGCGGCTGATGAACTCCGCCGCCAGGATCTGGTAGGCGCCCCAGCCCTCGACCAGCTCCTGGCGCTGAGCGCTGTAGGTGCCGTTGTAGTTCTTCGAGGTGGAGCTGTACGTGGTGCCGGTGCCGGCAGCGATGGCACGCAATTGTCCATCACGGTGCGCGGCGAGATTGGCGTTGGGCCGGTTGGTGTCGATGACGCCCACTTCCTCGCCCGGGCGCAGATCATCGAAGATGATGCCAGGGCGGAAGTTCATCTGCCGCGGCGTGCCGGCGTTGTCGGGCTCGTACAGATCCGGCGCGCCCTTCTTGATGTAGGCCGCCATACTGGCCGCGATCTTGGCGGCGATGCGCTCCGATTCCTCGTAGTCCTTGAGGTCTTCCATGCGCGTGAGGACGGCGGCGAAGATCGAGACGCCGCGCAGCTGGCGGATGCGATCAACAAGCTTGAGGTGCAGCATGCGATCGGCCGATAGGCGCTTGAGGTCCGCCAACGTCGTCAGCCGGTACAGATCGCCCGGGTGATTGCGATAGACGTAGTAACCGACCGGCCGCCCCCAGCCATTGATCTCGACGCCCTGGACAATGCGCGGAGACCCCATCGACTGATAGTCATAGGGCACCAGGTCGGCCTCGAGCAGCTCGATCGAGTACGGCACGCGGGTGCCATGATCGAGGAAGGGCGTGATGCCGAGGAGGCGCTGGGCGAACACTTCCCCGTCGCGGAACCAGGAACGCGCGCAGATGCGCTCCGCCGAACCCCATGAATGTTGCCAAGTGACCTCCGGGCGCTTGCACCAGTCCTTCCAAAGCTTCTGTAGTTGCAGCGCCAGCGCGTCGTGGATCTCGCCATTGCGACGCCGCGGCTGCGGCTCAACGCCGATGCCGGTGCCGATGGTGTTGCGCACCAGCACATCGAGCACGCCTCGCGCGAGATCGTGATTCTGCTCCATGTGCCGGGCCTGCTCGCGCAGGGCCGTGCCGGCCTTGGCGACTGCCGCATTGCCGGAGCCGGGCTCGCGCTTGCCGGCGCGCAGCCGCGAGGGCTTGGCCGCCTCATAGTAGGCGAGCACGCGGCGCGCCTGGGCACGGCGCACTGCGGCCGCCGGCGCGATCCACGAGATGAAGCGATCGATCGGATTAATCATCGATGAACCTGGCGACGGCATAGCCGGTGCCGGAGACGCCGGCGGACTGGGCCTGCAGGGCGCGCACCTTGCCTTCCCAGAAGGCAATCTGCTCGCGAATCTCCTGGCCGTCCTCCAGGCGCAAACGCCGATGGCCGATCGCGTGCTCCTTGCCCTTGGCAACGGCGAGACTCGCCGCGATCCAGGCAGCGAGCTGCTCTTCGGCCTGCGCGAGTGTGATGGCCATCAAAGCCTCGCTGACCAGTCGGCCGATCCGAATCCGGGATCCGGCTGGCCAACAAAAAGCCCGCTCGCGGCGGGCTTGGGTTTGGATGCAGACGTCTGCACTGGGGCGTCTTCCGCCCCGCCAGGCGGAGCTGCCGTGCCCATCACGAACAAGTCCCTCGTCGGCGGATCCAGCTTGGCGCGCATCGCCGCCCAGTCGTGAGGCTGGCGCCGATGCAGGCCCAGGAAGTAGGCGGCGGCGAGGTTATACACGCACAGATCAAGCGCCTCGTTGCGGTCTGCGTTGTCCTTGATCCACTCGCTGATGGCATGGCCCTTGCGGTATCTGACCATGCGGCGCTCGGCGGTGAGCTGGGCATAGAACTCATCGGGCAGATCGGAGGAAAAGTGGATCGCGCCCGGGCCGGCGGAGAGCTGCCAGCGGTGAGCGAGCCAATCCTTGGCGGTGTCCGTGCCGATCATCCAGAGCTCGGCGCCCAATTTCTCGCTGCGGCCGCGATGATTGATGTCGATCTTGCTCGGCTTGTTGGCGATGATGGGCCGCCCGGGGCGGCTGGCGCCCTTGATGGCGAGGACCTTGCGGTGGCGACGCGCGCGGGTGAAGTTATAGACGTCCTGGGTGTTGTGGCCGCCGGAATCGACCAGGGTGGCGAGCACCGTCATCGGCACGCCGGAACCCCGCACGAGCGGCGCACGCAGCACCTCGTCGAGATCCTTCCACACCTGATCTTCCGCCGGCGCGCCCCACAGCACCTGATGGTCAATGACCCAGCGTTCGAGGCCTTCGCCCCAGCCCATGATCATGAGCTCGAGCCGATTGGCCTGGACGTCCACGGCAGCCGTCAGCACCAGCGCGCCGGCGGGGATGGTACGCAGCCGGTAGTCCTCGGCGCGCGCTTGCAACACGGAGGATTTGATGCTTTCCACCGCGGCATCCCATACCAGGGCGAGGCGGGTGTTGTAGAACACCTGCATTGGCTCCTGGTCGCCGCGATCGAGCGCCTTCTTGGCTTTGTCGTACTGGCGATAGAGCGACAGCCAGCTCACCCAGCCCAACGGCATGTAGAGGGCCGAAATCTGGAATGAGGCGATGAGACCGTCGCATTGTGCCGTGGCGCGCCACTCGCCGCCGGCGAGCATGGCCGTCTTGGCGCCCTCGTCGATCTCGGCGCCGCACTCAGGGCAGATGGCCCAGGCGCGGGTGCGCGCGTCGTCGGCGCGGATATTCTCCCACTCGAGCACATGCATGTGGCCGCAGTGGGGGCACGGCACATGGTAGCGGCGCTGGTCGCCGGCCAGGTAGAGCTTGTGGATGCGCGACAGGCCCTTGATCGTGGGCGAACTAGTGTAGTAGCCCTTGGATGTGTACTCGAAGGTGGAGCGCCGGGCTTCGGCGAGGTCCACCGGATCGCCCTCGTCGTCCACGTTGGCGTTCCAGCGGTCAATTTCATCCCCCCAGACATAGCGGGCGGGGATCTCGGCGAGGTTGGAGGCGGAGCCGGCCGTCGCCACGTAAAGCGTGCCGCCGTCGAACTCTTTGGTATCGACGGTGTTGCGGGCATCCCGGCTGCGCGGTTCGGCGACGCGCTCCCGCAGTTCCGGCACGGCGGCGATGGTGGCAGACAGGCGCGCCGAGACGCGCTTGGTGATGCCCAGCGTTGGCAGCAGGACGAGGATGTTGCTGGGCGCCTGGTGGATGGAGGCGCCGACGAAGTTGAGGCCGCACTGGGTCTTGAGCATCTGCGAGGCCCCCACGACCACCACGGTGCGCGCCGGATGCGATGGGGAGAGACAGCGCATCACGTCGCGTGCGTAGGGCGTGCGCTCGCCGCGATAGGGCCCGGGCTCAGCGGCGCCGGTCTTCTTTGGGATGACCATGTACTGGTCGGCCCAGTCGTCCACCCACATGTCGGGGTCTGGCTGCAGGCCGCCGGCGAAACCGTCGAGCCAGGTGATGAATCCGTCGGCGACCGTGCCCATCAGTTCTGTTCCTGCGTGGGCAGACCGACCTTGGCGAGGCGCGCCATCTGGTCGAGTGGTTTGCGCAGTTCCTCGCGCATCCTGGCTTCAATCGCGCGCGTATCGCTTAGGGCGCTCAACTCGCCGGCGAGCTTTGTCGGTACCGCTAGGATCATGTCGCGCAACAAACGGCCCACCTCAAAGGCGGCGCGGCGAGTGCCGTCCTTGTCCACGAGGTTGCCGGCCATTTCCTCGAGCTCCAGTTCGGCCTTCGAGGCTTCCGCGATCTCGCGCCGCGTGCGCGCGTCCCAATAGGCATTCTGCTCGTTCGATTCGCTGTGCCCCGTGCCGCCCAATGTGATTCTCCGCCCCGCGTTCGCACGGGCCGATTGATCGGGATCGGTGTTGTTGCTCCACTGTATATCTGCCACCGCAGGATCGATTTTCGTCTTGCCCTTTGCATCCGGAATCGTCGATATGCGGCCGGATTTTACCGCTTTCTGAACGGCACGCAGGGTCGTACCGGGCAATCCGCTAGCCTCACGGTGGCGAGCGTATTCGCGGAGCCCCATCATCTTACCCATGGTTTGACTACCAGATATACCTGAAATGACGACTAGTTAGACTACCCCGCCAACCCCCAGCCACTAGCACACAATCGAGGTTCGAATTACT
>JAGVUA010000059.1 GCA_019136545.1 Betaproteobacteria bacterium | reverse complement strand
TTCTTGCCGTTAATTATTTTAGCGGCGCTATTTCTATCGCTCGGTGCCTGTACCTCATCGGCGGACCTTAGGCAAGTGGAGAAGGAGAAGGCCAAGGCGGTGAAGAGGTACGATGTTGTACAAGCGCTGGTGGGGAATGGAGAAGTGGTTGTTGGCGGGAGCCAGGCGGGTGCGGTGTTGGTTGCTGCGGAAGGCGGAGGGGAGTGGCGGCGTATTGCGCTGGCGGGAGCGAGCCTGACCGGGCTGGCGGCATGTCCGGACGGAGGGATGATCGGCATCGACTTCAACCACAAAGTCTGGAGCGCAGACCGTCAAGGTCAGGCGTGGCAAAGCGCCGAACTGGACAAACCGCGGGTTCCCCTCGCGATCACCTGTGACAGCCAAGGCCGGTGGTGGGTCGCCGGCTCTGGCGCCAAGATTGCGGTCAGTGCCGACCGAGGCGCCCACTGGACCGTCACCGACCTCCAAGAAGACGCCCAATTCACCACCATCCAATTCACCGACGACCGACACGGCATCGTCCTGGGCGAATTTGGTCACGTCGTCGTCACCGACGACGCAGGCGCCAGCTGGCACAAACTCAGCCAGATTCCTGGCGAGTTCTACCCCTACGCCGCCCTATTTCTCGACCGTAACGAAGGCTTTGCCAGCGGCATTGCCGGGCAAATACTGCGCACTGTCGATGGCGGCAGGACCTGGACCCGGATGGACAACACCAGCGGCGCCGCCCTCTACCGGCTGTTTCTCCACGAAGGACAAGTCCATGGCGTCGGCGCCGGCGGCGTCATCGCCCGGCTCGAACAAGGCCAATGGCGGTCGGTGCCCTATCCCGACGCCGTACCGGCATTTCTCGGCTCGGCGGCCAGCGTCGCGGGCGGCATCGTCATTGGCGGACCGGGCGGCTTGCGGCGGGTTCCCCTGGCGGCAGACAAGTCGAGCATCAAGCAAGAAGCGGGCGCATGAGCAGCCGGAGCTTGCGTCATCGCATCACCCACGGCCTGCACATCGGCGAAGAATGGCTGTTTGCCAATCCCCGGATCGTGCTCGGACTGATTCTGGCCGTCACCGTATTCTGGAGCCTGTTCCTGCCCAAGCTGCGGGTGTACTCCGACTTTGCCGACCTGCTGCCGCAACAGCACCCCTACATCAAAGTGTACAACCGCATCAAAGAAGGCTTTGGCGGGGCCAACCAGATCGTCATGGCCATCGAAGTCGAGCAAGGCACCATCTTCAATGATGCCACCCTCAAGCTGGTGCATGAAGCCACCCAGGGGATAGACAACCTGCCCAGCGTCAACCACAACCTGGTGGCCAGCCTGACGCACCGGACCGCGCGCAAAGTCTATCTCAGTGCCGAAGGCAACTTCATGTCCGAGTCGTACTACGACCCGCTGAAGGGCGAGCGCACGGCGGCGCAGCTCGAGCAGATGAAGAAGGACGTCATCGCCAACCCCACCATCTACGGCCTGCTGGTCTCGCCCGACCTCAAGGCGGCCCTGATCAAGGCCCAACTCAACGAAGCCGATCTCGACTACGTCAAGACCTTCGCCGAGCTCCAGAAAGTACGAGAAAGCCTGGCCCGGCCCGGCCACAAGATTCACGTCACCGGCAACCCCGTGCTCACCGGCTGGGTGTATACCTACCTCAACCAGATCCTGGGCATTCTCGCCTGGACCCTGGCGCTCCTGGCCACCCTGCTGATTGCCTATTTCCGGCGGCTCTACGGCATTGCCCTGCCGCTCCTGGGCATTGCCCTGTCCTCGATCTGGGGACTGGGCTTCATGGCGATGATGGGCATCAACCTCGAACCCCTGAGCCTGCCGATCCCGTTCCTGATCGCCGCACGCGCCACCTCCCACGGCGTCCAACTGGTCGCCCGCTACTACGAAGAACTGGCCAAGACCCACAATGGTGCCAAAGCGGCGCGCAACGCCCTGGACGCCCTGTTCCGGCCGGGCAGCCTGGCCATCATCGTAGACGCCGTCGGCATTGCCGTCCTCATGCTCGGGGCCGCCCCCTTCAACCACAAGCTCGGCCTGGCCGCCGGCTTCTGGGGCTTCTCGGTCATCTTCACCGTGCACTTCATGGTCCCGCTGGCGCTCACCATCCTGCCGCAGCCCAAGGAGATGGAGAACAAGAACCAAGGAGTGCGCAACCTCCTGGGCCGGGGCATGGCCATGACCGGCGGCACCGATCGGGGCGCCCGCGCCATTCTGATCGTGGCGGCGCTGTGCGCCCTGGGGGGCACCTGGTTCATCGCCCGGGTGCAACTGGGCGAATCGGAGGCGGGCAGTCCGCTGCTGCACCGGCACCACGACTACAACCGATCCACCCAGGCCATCAACACCCTGTTCCCCGGCTCCGAAGAACTGCACGTAGTAGCGCGCACCGACGAGAAAGGCGGCATCAAGCGGCCCGAAGTCATGGCCGCCATCGAGCGTTTCCAGGCGCACATGCTGGCCGACCCGGCGCTGGGCGGCACCAAGGCCATCCCCGGCGTAGTGCGCGTCGTCAACCGGCTCACCCACAACGACGACCCGCGCTGGATGCAACTGCCGGACAACGCCGAGGAAGTGGGCGGCCTGATGTTCGCCTACATGGCCAGCAGCCCCATTCCCGGCGCGCTCAAGGAATTCATCAGCCCCGACGAGAACGAAGCCAACATGGTGTTCTTCTACAAGGACCACCAGGCCGACACCATCAATCGCGTCGTGGCCATGGCCGAAGCCGGCATCAAGCAGCTCGAAGCGGAAGTGCCCGGACTGCACATCGAACTGGGCGGCGGCATCATCGGCGTCACGGCGGCGGCCAACCAGGCCTTGCACCGCGACCACATGATCATCATCCCGGCGGTGATGATCCTCGCCTTCGCCCTGGTCATGATCTACTACCAATCCTGGCACGCCGGCTGGCTGATGGTGCTGCCCATGCTGTTCGCCACGGTCATGACCTACGCCTACATGGGCGCTGCCCACATTGGCATCAACGTCAACACCGTCCCGGTGATTGCCGTTGGCGTTGGGGTAGGCATCGACTATGCCGTCTATTTCATGGACCGCATCCGCGAGGAGATGGCGGCCACGCGCGACATACACCAGGCGGTGATCAATGCGGTGGCCACCACGGGCTATGCGGTTTCGTTCACGGCGGCGACGCTGATTGCCGGCGTGATCATGTGGATCTTCCTGTCGGACCTGCGGTTCCAGTCGGACGCGGCGATTCTGCTGTCGTTCATGCTGGTGGTCAATGCCATTGCCGCCATGCTGATCGTACCGGCCTGGTGCGTGGTGTTCAAGCCGCACTTCGTGGTGGCCACGCACTACGACGAAGATGGCGTGCTGGAGGAAGACGCGGCCAACGCAGGCCGCCCGGTGGGGATGAAGGCGGGGTGAATCATGGATGTGGTCGAGCTGAATCTTAGAGGAGGAGGGCAGCGATGAAGATCGAGCGGATGAACAGGAAGCGGATGGTGGTAGCGACGGCGCTGGCGCTGGCGGGGCTGGGCTCGCTGGAAGCGCGAGCGGACAACTTGCCGTCGCTGGGCGGCGATGTCGAGCCCTGGAAAGTCGATATCTATTACGAGAACGACACGCGCTACCGGGGCCAGGACAAGACCGGCCACCGGGTCGGGCTGTCGAAGTTCAGGAACACCCTGCAGATCGAAGCCGACAAGAAAGTCGGCGACGGCTGGGCGGTGCGCAGCATCCTGCGCGGCACCTGGGACGGCGTCTATCGGCTCAACAAGGACGAATACGGCGAGGACGCCGGCAGCAAGAGCGCGGCCGACGTGCGGATTCCCAACACGGCCGGTCCGGTAGCGCAGTCGGTCGGCCTGTTCGGACCGGCGGGCAGCAACCCGCTGACCAGTCACTACAGCGCCACCGTCCCCTATGGCGGCGGCGTCGGCTTCACCATCGTCGATGCCATCCAATCGCAAGCGGGCTTGCCCAACCTGGGCGGCCCGGCGGGCGGCCCGGGCATCAACAAGTTCATCGATCCCAATTACGGCAACCTGGCCACGCCGCCGGTGGGCTACGGCTCGGGCGCCGGCTTGCAACTGCTGGGCCAACGCTGGAACAGCACGGGCTCCGGCGTCGCCTTTGCCGTGCCGGTGCGGCCGTGCGACAAGGACAAGCGCGGCTGCCGGGACTTTGGCGGCTATGGCGACAGGAAGCTGTCGGAGCTGGAAGCGCCCGAATTCAACGACCGCGCCGACTTCATCCGCGAACTCTATGCCAAGAAGACCTTCGACCTGGCCGACGGCAGCAACTTCTTCCTCAAACTGGGCCGGCAGCAAGTGGTCTGGGGCCGCACCGACCTGTTCCGGGTGCTCGACGTCATCAACCCGGTGGATTACTCCCGCAACAACATCTACGACGAACTGCAGGACATCCGCATCCCGATGTGGATTGCCCAGGGCGAATGGCGGATGGGCGGTTCGGGCAGCATGCAGGAGCGCAACCTGCAGGTGGTGTGGAACTTCGACAAGTTCCGGCCCAACAACCTGGGCCAGTGCGGCAGCCCCAACGTCATTCTCGACGCCGGCTGCTTCTTCCGCGGCATGGCCAATCTGTGGGACAACGGCGGCACGGTGGCCAACTTCGCCGGCTTCAGCGCGCCTGGCACGCCGGCACCGGTCGATGGCGTCTGGTTTGCCACCAACTTCGGGCCCAACCAGATCGGCATCCGCAAGGTGCATCTGCCCGAATGGAGCCTGGCCAACAGCCAGTTGGGCGTCAAGTTCGAGGGCGTCACCCAAGGCGGCCTGAATTTCTCGGTCAATGCCCTGACCTACCGCTCGCAACTGCCGAGCCTGCGCTCGATCAACCAGGTGGCGGTCAATCCCTTCACCGGCGCCCACGGCAACAGTTCGCCGTTCTCCGGGCCGGCCCAGGGCATCCCGACCACCAACCTGATCGCTTTCGACGTCTATTTCCCGCGCGTCAACCTGATCGGCGGCTCGATGGACTTCCAGTCCGAGACGCTGGGCGCGGCGTTCCGCCTCGAGGGCGCCCTGACCGAAGGCGAGGAATTCGCCAACACGGCCCGGCCGCGGCTGTACTCGGAGAACAAGGTGTTCCGTTCGGTGATCGGCGTGGACCGGCCGACCTTCATTCCCTTCATCAACCCGAACCGCACCACCCTGATCTCGGCGCAGTTGTTCTACCAGCACATCTTCGACCACGAGTTGAAGAGCATGCCCGGCGGCAAGGTCGGCATGCCCGATTGGGAGAACAACTACATCGGCACCCTCTTGATCAAGGGCTTCGTCATGAACGACCGGGTCAGTCCGACCCTGATCCTGGCCCGCGACTTCAAGGCGCACGCCTGGGCGATCGCTCCGTCGGTGGAGTGGAGCTTGACCGACGACCTCAAGCTGACCTTCGGTGCCAACGTCAAGAACCGCGACAACCAGAGCCGCTGGGAGTTCGACGACTGCCGTTCCTGCAATCCCTACGCGCCCTACACCATGTACACCAGTGGCGCCGGCACCCAGGGCTTCGCCCCAGGCTCGTTCGGCCTGTCCGGCATCGAGCCGCTCGGCCGCTTCCGCGCCGGCCCCATCGGCGCCGCCTGGAAGGAAAACGAACTCTACGTCACCCTCAAGTACAAGTTCTGATCGAGGAGATCCACATCCATGAAACTCAATACCCTCGCCTTGGCCTCCGCCCTCGCCCTGGCTTCCGCTTCCTTCTCCACCGCCGCTTCCGCCGCTTCCGAGGCGGATGTGGACAACAGTTTTTTTCCTAACAAGAAAGGCTTCCCGGCTTTTCCGGGACTCAACCCTGGCCTCGTGATCAACAAGGCCAACGTCGAGCAGTTCAAGGGCGCCTTCGATCCCGGCCTATTTGACATGGTCAAGGATGGCTGGGTCGAAATCACGATTGGCAAGAACTCGGACTTCCCACAGCCCAAGGCATATATAGACGCCACGCGGGGCGCCAAGAACGGCGATATCGAAGGTTACGTGGCGGGCCGGCCGTTTCCGGAGGAGCCGGACCTGAAGGATCCGCGCGCCGGCGAGAAGCTGGCCTGGAACTTCAAGTACGGTGTGAACTATGGCGATTCGGGATCGATCTATCCCTTCTATTGGCGCTATCGCAATGCCGCGACGGGCCAGATCGAGCGCACCATCAAGTTCGAGTTCCACTTCCTCAACTTCATGCATCGGGTCGAGCAGCCGCCCATTCCGGAAATTACGCCGAACCCGGCAAAGATCTATCGTGGAACCTATGCCAAGGTTTATGAGCCGCAGGACCTGAAGAACACCCAGCTGCTGATCCATCGTTTCGAGGATGACACAAAACTCGACGACGCCTATCTGTACCTGGGCTTTCAGCGCCGGGTGCGCCGCCTGGCCACCGGCCAGACTACCGATGCCTTCCTGGGTTCCGACATGATGATCGAGGACTTCGAGGGCTACAACGGGCGCACTTCCGACATGCACTGGGCATACAAGGGCACGGTTAACATTCTGGTGCCGTTTTTCAACCACAACGAGCAGAAGTTGACCGACGAGTACAAGGAGTCGGATGGCTACAAGTTTGTGGACATGCATGGCAAGGGCAACTGCATGCCGAATGTCACATACCAGCTGCGCAAGTCCTACATTCTGGAAGCGACGCCGGTTAACCCGAACCATCCGATGAGCAAGAAGGTCTTGTATCTGGACGCGCAGACCATGTATGCCGGCCGCGTTCTCGTTTATGACCGCAAGGGACAGCTCTGGAAGAACTTCACCATCGGCAAGTCCCATCCGGATCATCACCTGCCCAAGAATAAGGGCAGCGATGTTTCCCTAGACGATTCGTTTTCGCAAATCGACATGCAGGCCATGCATTGCACCACCGGTCAGTTCAAGGTTCATATTGACGCCAAGCTGAATCCGCCAGATCTGTTCCAGGTGCAGAACCTGCGCGGCGGCGACTAAGTCGAAAAATCTGCAGGGTGCAGTTCCGGCCCTGCGTTCCTTAGCCCAACAGTTGACCCGGAGTAGTCATGGCTTTGTACAAGTTAAAAGAGTTCCATGCACCCAAGAGCATGCAGGAGGCCATCAATATTCTAGGTAGGAGCCAGGAAGCGGAAATCCTGGTTCTTGCCGGCGGCACGTTTCTGCATGGACTTGAGGCGCGTGGTTTGCTGAGCGATGTCGAGGAACTGGTCGATATTCGCAAGGCAGGGTTGGACGCCATTCGCGATGATGACCAGGGTTTGCTCATCGGCGCAACGGTGACCTTTTCACAAATCCAGACACTGCCGTCGGTTCAGCGTACACCGTGGCTTGCCGGCTTGTCTGACGCGCTTGCCTACCCGCCAGTGCAAATTCGGAACACGGCGACCATCGGTGGCTGCGTGTCCGCCTCCTGCCCCTTCTTCGATGTGCCGACCGCGCTGCTGGCGCTCGGCGCCACCGTAATGGTCAAGGGCGGCGAGGCGGGAGCGCGGCAATTGGCGTTGCCGGATTTTCTGGCCGGATTATTCGTGAACTCTCTCGAGCCGGGAGAGCTGGTGACGGCTGTGGCGATCCCCAAGCGTCCGGGCAACGGCGCCAGCGCATTCATCAAGCTGGAAGGCAATGCCAATGACCTTGCCATCGTCAATGCTGCGGCATACCTGAGCGTCGACGGCCAGAAAACCTGTACCGAAGCGTACGTCGCGCTGGGGGGCGGGGTTGCGGAAACCGCAGTGCTATCCGATGCGGCTCGGCAGATCCTGATCGGCAGCAAGCTCGATGCGGCGACCTTACAGGCGGCGAGCGAAGCGGTGACCGCTGATATCAGTCCGATGTCCGATCATCGCGCGTCGGCGGAGTACCGTGGCGCCGTGGCCAAGGTCATCGTTCGAAGAACATTGGAACGCGCCATTGCGCGGTTGGCATGAGGATACCAACGTGAAAAAGATGCTGACATTGGAAGTCAATGGCGATGTCCATGAATTGGCGGTGGAGCTGGACGCGACTTTGTTGCGCGTGCTGCGCGACCAGATCGGCCTGAATGGCCCGAAGAAAGGCTGCGACAGCGGCGGCTGCGGTTGCTGTACCGTCCATGTGGACGGCAAGGCGGTCTACTCCTGCGTTTGTTACGCGCATTCCTTCGATGGTGTGAAAGTCACCACTGCCGAGGGTTTGTCCTCGGGCGAGGAATTGCATCCCATACAGGCTGCGTTCGTCGATGCAGGCGCCGTCCAATGCGGCTACTGCACGTGCGGCATGATGATGGCAGCCAAGCAGCTCCTGGATGATTGCCCCAGGCCCGACGAGGAGCAGATTCGCCACGGCATCTCGGGCAACCTTTGTCGATGTACCGGTTATGCCAAGATCGTGGACGCCGTCAAGCTCGCGTCCGAGCGTTCTTGAAGCCCCCAGGGAGTCAAACGATGAGCCAATTGAATGTGGTCGGGCAAAGCCTGGAGCGTCCCGACGCTTATGACAAGGTTACCGGTGGCAAAGGCTATCCGGTCAATGTGAAGCTGCCGGGCATGCTTCACGCGAAGATGCTGCGCAGTCCTTATGCGCATGCCCGCATCGTCAGTATCGATGCGTCCCGCGCCGAGCGTCTGCCCGGTGTCAAAGCCGTTCTCTTGCCCAAGGACGTGCCGCAGATCAAGTTTTGTCCGGTGTTCTTCGTTCCAGTGCAGGCACCGAGCATGGTGCTCGACTTTGACGTGATGAATGGCGAGCGCGTCCGCTACGTCGGCCAGCCAGTCGCCGCCGTTGCGGCCATCACTGCGGATATTGCCGAAGCCGCCATCGATCTTATCGATGTCGAGTACGAGGAATTGCCGGCAGTGTTCACGCCTGAAGAAGCCATGGCGGAAGGCGCGCCGCAACTGCACGACGAGGCGCCCAACAATATCGCCAAGACGCCTTTCTTCGAATATGGCGACCTGGAAAAGGGTTTCGCGGAGGCGGACTTCATTTTCGAGGGGACCTACGAGACGCAGCGCGTGCATACCTGCTACCTGGAGCCGCGGGTGTGCGTGGTGGACATGGACAGGCAGGACAATGTCACCATCCACGTTACGACGCAGCATCTGTTCGGGACGCGCGAAAAACTGGCTTTTGCGCTGGGGATTGCCGAAAGCAAGGTAAAAGTCGTCAAGTCGCCCTATATCGGCGGCGGATTTGGCGGGAAGCTCGAGCTGACTTCCATGGAACCGGTGGCAGCCTTGTTGAGCAAGAAGTGTGGCCGGCCGGTGCGGCTGGAACAGACGCGCCAGGAAGACTTCATCACCACCACGCGCAATCCGATCAAGGTTTACCTGAAGACGGGCGTCAAGAAGGACGGCACGTTTACCGCGCGCTACGCGAAGAGCATTCTCGACTGCGGTGCCCATGCGACGCACGGTTCCGAGGTCATCATGGTGCATGGCGCGTTCGGCCTGTTCTTCAACTATCACGCGCCGCACCAGAAATGGGAAGGCTACACCGTTTATACCAACAATATGATCGGTGGCGGCTATCGCGGTTACGGGGCGCCTCAGGGCAGCTTCGCGGTGGAGTCGCAAATCGACGAGATTTGCACAAAGCTGAATCTGGACCCGATTGCGATGCGGATGCAGAATGCGCGCAAGCAGGGAGAGCCGCACCCGTTCAATCCGGCCTTCACGTTGGCGACCTACGGCTTGGCCGATTGCTTGCGCGAGGGAGCGGCGAAGATTGGCTGGGAAAAAGCCAGACGTCGCGACAAGGGAAGTTCGGGTGCGAAGAAGCGCGGTATCGGCCTTGCCGTACATCCGGTCTGGGTCAGCGGCTGCATGGGCTTCCCGGATATCTATGAGCACTCCGGGGCCATCGTCAAGATCAATCGCGACGGAACCGCCGATCTGGCGACCGCATCGATGGATATCGGCTCGGGACAGATTGCCACGTTGACGCAGATTGCCGCGGAAGCGCTGGGACTGCCGGCCGGTGCGGTGCGCATGAGCAGCGCCGGCGACACCGACAACCTGCCGTTCGACGCGCCGACCCACGCCAGCCGTGTCACTTACTCATCGGGCAACGCAGTCAAGGAGGCGGCGCTGTCGGCTAAAAAACGCCTGCTGGAAGTCGCCGGATCGATGCTGGAAGTGAGCCCCGCAGACCTCGAAGTCAGCGACGGCAAAGTCAGTGTCCGTGGCACGCCGTCCAAGACCTTGAGCGTCGCGGAAATCGCGCAGCGGGCCGAGTCGCCGTTCGTCCAGATGACCGCCCAGGGACCGCAACCCACCGTGATGGAAGAGAAGGGCACGATCATCGGCTTGTCGAGCCTCGCACCGAAATCCAACCCGACGCCTTGCGCGGCCCAGTTCGTCGAAGTGGAAGTCGATACCGAAACCGGCGAAGTCGCCGTGCTGCATGCGGTATATGCGCATGACATTGGCCGTGCGATCAACCCCAAGGCCGCCGAGGGGCAGGTGGAAGGGGGCTTTCAGCAAGGCATGGGCTATGCGCTGATGGAGCACATCCAATTCGATCCGGAAACCGGCTCATGCCTGACCACCGACTTCCTTGATTACAAAATGCCCACCGCAGTCGAGATGCCGAGAAAGATCGACAGTATCTTCATCGAAACCGACGAACCGACGGGGCCATTCGGCGCCAAGAGCCTTGGCGAGTGCTGCGTCATCACGCCTGCCCCCGCGATTGCCAATGCGATTTACGACGCCATCGGCGTCCGCTTCGCGCAACTACCCATTACTCCCGAAAAGATCCTGCGGGGGCTTGGAAAGATATAGCTATGTTTTTTAAGCAATAGACCCGGATTTCCCTTTTCCTCCTGCTAGTACGTTTGCCGCCCCAAGTCCGGATTTCCCGGACGCCATGGGCGGCTTCTTTTTTCGGCCGAATTCCGAGAAATGCACTGCTGCAATGCAATATCGGCTGAGGATATGTCTTTTATATGGGCCGATGCGTCAATAGACAAGCGCAAGTGCATTGAAATTCAAGCGGTACCCATGGGCTACAGGCAAAATCCGCGGCCATAACAAATTATTTTGGAAGCGTAGACAGTTAGACTGGGGGGCGAATTGATAGCCTACCTGGGGCGGTCGACGCGGGCAGCGAGGAGAAGCGATGGGTAATTCGTCGGCGCAGCAACCGGCGGGGCAGGATTTTGGCCGATCCAAGGCCAAGATATCCAAGTGGGTGATGTCGGTTGTGCCATGGTTGATCATTGGCGGGCTGCTTTGGGCCGGGCTATTCATTAAGCCCGCGCCGGTGGGGAGTACCGTTCAGCCTTCGGCGCTCGAGCGACGTGACTACTTCTACGGCGTGGCAAAGCCAGTGGGCGACCAGATCTGGTTCGCCGGTTCCAACGGGAAAATCATTGCTATCGGTAAGGAAGGGGCCGCCGAGCGCCTGAATACCGGCACCCATGCCACCCTGCAGGATGTCGCGGTCTGGGATGCTCAGCAGGCGGTCGCGGTAGGCAACGATGGCGTCGTGATCTACTCGACCGATGGCGGCAAGAGTTGGCTCAAGTCGGAGTCGGTGCCGAGATCCCAGGTTGCCAACAAACTGACCCGACTGCGCCTGGGCGAAAGCGGCATGGCCCTGGCGGTCGGCGAGATGGGTGCGCTGTTGCAAACCAAGGATGGAGGCAAGACCTGGAACCGCATCCGTCCCGAGGAAGATGTCGCATGGAACGACGTCGCCATTCTGCCGGATGGCCGGCGGATTATCGTCGGCGAGTTCGGCCGGATGTCGGTCAGTACCGATGAAGGTGCCACATGGACGGATATTCCGCCACCCGTGCCGACCTCATTGATGGCGATCGCGTTCAAGGATGCCAAAGTGGGTGTTGCGGTCGGCTTGGAAGGGGTTGTTCTGGTGACCCATGACGGCGGGCAGCACTGGGAAAAAATGGCCCTCGGTACCCATGACCATATTTTTGACATCGCTTGGGATAGCCGCAATCAGCATTGGATCGGCGGCGGCAGTCTCGGCCGCTGGATCAAGGGAAGCCAGAATGCGGACAGTTGGCAGACGGGCCGTCTCGATGCCAGCGACTTGTCGTGGCATACGCGCGTTCTCCCCACCGATCGGGGTGCTTGGTTCATCGGCGCCAATATCGGCCAGTGGGATGGCAAGCAGTGGCATCCGCTCAGCGCTGGCTGGCAACCGGAATTTCTAATAAGCCTGCCGGCACCCGTCGAAAAAGCTGAAAAACCATGATAGAACGAATCGCTGAATTCTGCATCCGCCGCCGTGCCTGGGTCGTCGGCGTGATGGCCCTTATGACGCTGATCCTCCTTTGGTTTGCACTGCATATCGAAGTGCGCACCGTGTTTGAGGACATGCTGCCGTCCAAGCACGAATACGTGAAGACCCACGAGAAGTTCAAGGAAACATTCGGTAGCTCCAATCTCGTCGGGATCATGGTCGAGGTCAAGGAGGGCGACATATTCCGGCCCTAGATTCTCGAGAAGATCCGGACCATAACCCTTGGCTTGCGCGAAGTTTCCGCCGTCAACCAGTTCCAGATCACCTCGCTCGCCTCGAAGAAGCTCAAGGAGGTACGCGCATCGACGGACGGCATCGAAACGCGTCCGCTGATGTGGCCGGATCTTCCCGCCGATGCGGCGGCGCTTGCCGCCCTCAAGGAAGCCGTGCTACGCAACCCCTTGGTGTACGGTCCCTACGTGTCGCGGGACATGCAGGCCACCTTGATCACCGTCGATTTCATCGAGCGGGAACTCGATTACGGAAAAGCGTTTACCGAGATCCAGGCCCTAATCGGCAAGGTCGCCGATGACAGCGTGAACATCCGGGTGGTCGGCGATCCGATCCTATTTGGTTGGGTCGACCACTATGTTCCGGAAACCATCCACCTGGTGGCGGCCGCGCTGGCGGTAACCTTGGTCATGCTGTTCATCTTGTTGCGGACTTGGCGCGGTGTGCTGTTGCCCCTGCTCGCCGGCGTGGTCAGCGCCATCTGGGCCTTGGGAATTTGCCAGTTGCTCGGCATTCATTTCGAGCCGCTGGTGATCGTCGTTGCCATGCTGATCACCTCGCGGGCCGTTTCGCATTCGGTGCAGATCGTCAATCGCTTCGATGATGAACTTCAATTCATTGCCGCGGGCAGCGAAACCGCCAAGCACGCGGCCAAAGTCGCTTTGGCCGATCTGTTCCGCCCGGGCATGTTGGGGGTGATCGCCGATGCGGCTTGCATGGCGGTGGTTGCCCTGAGCCCCATTCCAATGCTGCAGAAGCTCACGGTGCTCGCCGTGGTGTGGGTTTCAACGCTGACGGTCAGCGCGGTGATCCTGACCCCGGTTCTCCTTTCTTACCTGAATAAACCCCATGGCTATGTCCATCCGATCAACATCGAGCCCTTCGCGCGCAAGGTCCTCGATGCCGCGGTCTGGGTAGCGACTTCACGCTTCCGTTATGTCACGATTGCCGTGAGCGCCTTGATCATCGTCCTGTTCGGCATGTATGCCTTCAACCTGAAGATCGGCGATGCCAACCCGGGGTCGCCGATCCTTTGGCCGGACTCGACCTACAACCTGGATGCCGCTGCGATCAACAAGCGTTTTCAGGGCGTGGACCGGATGTTCATCGTCGTTGGCGAGGATGGCAAGAACGATATTCTCAAGACCAATGAAGTGCTCCAGGCGATGAATCAGTTCCAGCGCTTTATCGAGGCTCAACCCGAGGTTGGCGGTTCGATCTCGCTGGCGGATGTCCTGCCGGTGGTCAATGCCACTTTGCATGAGGGCAATCCTCGCTACCTTGAGCTGGGCGATAGCCAACAGGTCAATGGCAGCCTTGTGGCAATTCTGGACTCCATCTCCGAGCCGGGTGACATCGATCGCTTTTCCGACACCAAGTATGCCAACGGTGCCATCACCATGATGTTCCGCGACCGCCAGGGAGAAACGATTCGCACGGCGGTAGCGCGAATCAAGGAGTTCATCGAGAAGAACCCGCTTGCCGAAGGGCAGTGGCAACTGGCGGGCGGCGTGATTGGCGTCATGGCGGCGGTCAACGAGGTGATTTTGTCGGGCCAGATCGAAGCGGTGGCGCTCGCATTGCTGGTGCTGGTCATTATCTGCACTATCGTTTATCGCTCGACCGTCGCTGGCATGCTGTTTATGATTCCGGTCATCATTTCGAACACCCTGACGTTCGCCTTCATGGCCTGGAAAGACATCGGCATGAACATCAATACCGTGCCGGTGGCCGCCCTGGGAATTGGCTTGGGGGTCGATTACGCCTTCTATATTGCCGACCGGGTAAAGGAAGAAATCGCCATCGGCAGCAGCCCGCAACATGCCATTTATCAGGCGCTCCATTCGGCCGGCATGGGGGTGTTCGTCACGGCCAGCGTTCTGATTCTGAGCACGCTTCTCTGGTGGGCGTCATCCCTCAAGTTTCAGGCGGAGATGGGATTGTTGATGGCCATCTGGCTGGGTATTTCGGCGACGTCGGCGTTGTTCGTCATGCCGGCGATCATCTACGTATTCCGACCCGAGTTCATTTTCGGTCGGCAGGACAAGCCGGTGCTGGGAGAGTTGAGGGGGGCTTCGACGTCCGGCTAAGAAGGATGTTGTCGGCGCTGGCCGATGCCAGCTTTGTGTGGTCGTCTTGACGTTTGTTGTTCATATCACAGGAGAAGGAGGAGCTAGCATGAGAGGGAAACCAGAAAGAGCACGGGGACCAGTCCCAGCCAGGCGGATGGTGATGGCTATCGCGGCAATGGGTTGTGCGGCTGCGAGCGGATCGGTATTGTCTGCAGACGACAGCTTTTCGGAAAAAAAGCTGACCATCGACGGCTACTTGCGTGGTGAGTTTTCGTGGAACGCCAAGAACTGGCAGGACACGCCGAACTACAACGATCGGGGCAAGATGTCGATGGCCCGCGCCACGGTGCGGGTCAATGCCGACTGGAAGGCAACCGATAGCCTGGCGCTGATTGCCAAGGTGCGTGCAAGCGAGGAATATCAGACCAGTTTTCTGAAGCACCTGGAAAAGAACGGCGCGAACAACTATCACTCGGGCGCGCGTGGCGACTTGATGGATTTGTACAATGACGCCGAGATTCGCGAGTTGTACCTCGATTGGAAGGCCAGCGATCGCGTCAAGTTCCGTTTCGGCAAACAACAAGTCGTATGGGGCGAAACGGACTTCTTCGCCGCCAACGACATGGTGCATGGCTTCAACTACACGTGGCGCTCCTTCCTGGAACCCGCCAACGAGGAATTGCGCAAGCCGTTGATCATCCTGAAGGCCAACGTCGACGTGCCCGAGGCCAATGGCGCCGTCGAGTTCTTCGTGCGACCCGGCTGGGATCGCAAGAAGGACATCGGCACGGAACTCGAAATCTACGGTGGTCGCTGGTCGAGTCAGCCGTATGCCTACGTGGATTTCCGCAACATCGATCCATACGATTTCGATAACAAGCAAGGGGACCAGAGCAAGGTCACCGGAGGCATTCGCTGGAATGGCACTGCCGATGCCTTCAACTACTCGCTGTCCTACCTGAAGACCTTCACGCAAAATCCGATCATGAATGCATCGAGCAACCTCAAGATGTTCGATGCCTTCGGTATCCCCGGAGCGCCTCCTGGAGGCTGGATAACCGTTCCTTCGGGCGCCAAGACATTGGGTCGTGCCGACACCAAGGGTTTGGCGGGCGACGTCATTTATCCGCTGATCGACGTCTATGGGTTTACCGCCGCCGGCTATGCGCCTTGGGCGGATGCCGTGTTCAGCACGGAATGGGCCTACATCAAGGATGCGCCGTATCAAATCCTTGCGCTGACGCCGACGATGATTTCCCAGGCGGTCGCCCCGGGCTTCGACGGTATCAAGAAGAAGGACGTCGTCGCCATGATGTTCCGGATGGACAAGAACCTGTCGTTCGTGCAGAGCGCCTTCGGTGCGGAAAAGCCGATGTTCTTCTCCGTGCAGTTGTTCGACAAGTGGGTTCAGAACTACAAGTCGAGCGATCGCCTGATCAATTCCGTGGGTTGGGGCGCCAAGACCAAGGAGCACTCGCTGCTGTTAACGGGTATCTTTGGCCTGAGCTATAACAGCGGCCGGGTGATTCCGGAACTGGTTGTCGGGGCGGACCTCACCTACAAGGGCGGCTTCGCAGTCCCGTCGGTGACTTTCGAGCTGGCGAAGAACGTGAAATGGAAAGTCGAGTACGACTATTTCTGGTCGAACAATTGGCGTAATGGCCAGAAGTGCCAGTTCCCGAATGCGGCCTCCTGCGACAACGCCGGCTTGTTCGGTTATTTCCATAATCGCGACCAGATCTACACCAGCCTGACCTACCTGTTCTGATTCGAGGAAAATGTCATGAGAATATTGAAAACGACTACGCTTGCCGCTGCGCTAGCGGCGATCGCGCTGCCGGCCCTTGCCGCTGAACTCCCGGAAGGCACGGTGATCGGCGCGGATAACATCGACAAGATCAAGAACGATACCTTCCAGGGGCATACCATTGCCAGCCTGCTCACCGAGCGAATGGAATGGCGCATCCGCAATAACGGGCTGCGTCTTCCGCTGGCGAAGTCGAAGGAAGTTGCCTTGGACTCGAAGTGGGTCAAAGCGACACAGGCAAATGCGGGCAAGACCAAGATCAATCGACAGACCTGCATGGTTGACGGCTGGGGTGCCGGCCAACCCTTCCCGAATGTCGACGAGAAGGATCCCGAAGCTGCCGAAAAGATCATCTGGAACTGGCATTTGGGGCAGATGTATGGCGACGTTGCCGAAGCCCGCGACTGGACGCAACTGTTGATCGACGGCGCCAAGGGCATCCATGCCGAGCCGACCGCCGAGTTTTCTCGCTTCAACATGAAGGGACGTCTCGACGGCAAGACCGAAGGCGATGGTTCCGAGCGCGGCCGGCAGTTGCTTTTCTTCAAGTCGCCGGCCGACATGAAGGGCTTGGGCACCTTTACCGTCATGTTCGACTCCGCGAAAGTCAACGATGTCTGGGCATACATCCCGGCGGTTCGCCGTGTTCGGAGACTTTCCGGGGGTGCTTGGATGGACCCGATCGGCTCATCCGATCAGTTGCAGGATGATCTGGAAGTATTCAACGCAAGGCCTTGCTGGTATACAGGCTACAAGTTGCTGGGCAAGCGCTGGGTCCTGGCTGCCGCCAATAGCCCGGGAAGCACCGGCAAAGTATGGAACAAGGATGGCAAGACCTTCGAAGAGAAGTATCCCGCGCTCGAGAACAAGGCGCCGTTCTGGAACATGAACAATGACCGGTTCGAGCCTCGCGAGGTTTACGTTATCGAAGCCATCACGCCACCGGAGCATCC
>JAGVUA010000056.1 GCA_019136545.1 Betaproteobacteria bacterium | reverse complement strand
GCGCCACCTTCTTGCGCTCCGGTTGCGGCGACGCCGCCGAAGCGGCCTTGGCTGGTGCCTCGGCCACCGAACTCACGGCATTACCGCCCTTGTCGCCACAGGCGCCAAGAACGAAGGATAGAAGCAGCACCGCCAGAAGTCGTCGCGTCATGATCCTGAGCTCCCAATGAGTTGGCCCGCGTAGGGTTGGCCTGCTATTTTTTCTCCTTGCGGAGGACCCGAGCGGGCAAGGCGACGATACGGAGTCAGTGCCGCGAGCGCCTGAAACCCTGCTGGATACGCGGATTCTACTGCCGCGCAGAAATTGCGCGGCTCATTTTTGAGGGACTTGCGAGCGAGCCTCTACCAGCGCAACAAACGTTCGCCCAGCCATGCGCCAACGCTGGCGGGAATCAACATGCCCAGCAGGTACCAGAAGCTGATGAAGGGAATGCCGGCCTCTGGACAGTGAAGGCTGTAGACCAGCGCCGCCAAAGCACCGGCAAGCAGACCGGCGGTGAAACCGGCGCGGCGCGGACGCGTCGGTGCCAGCCCTTTCATCGCCCACAGGATGGCGGCGAAAGCGGGCACCGACAATATCGCGATCAGCACCGGGCAGTAACGCCAGGTCTCACCGAAAAACAGGGCGGTACGTTGCGCCGGCGCCGCCAGCCACAGGGCGACCAGGGCGAGCCCCCACATGAGCAGAACCGGCGTCACCATGAGCCCTCGCAGCCGGGTGACCACGCTGCCCGGTCGCGACAGACGGACCGCAGCAAACAGGCTGACTGCGAGGAGACTGAGCACGAAGCCGATCTTGAGCCAGAACAGGGGCTGGAAGAGGGCTTCAGCGAGATCGGCGCGAATCCTGAGCAGGCTGAACAGCAGCAGGACGCTGCCGACAAGACCACCAGCGAGCGCCAGCGCAAATCGGCGCAAGGCGGCGTGCGGCTCGACCGGAACGGTGTCGCTGGCCAGCAGAAGCACGAGATCCTGTGTCTTCATCGCTGTCCCCGGATGCGCGCCGCCAGGGCCTTCAAGCCACGATGCACGCCGACCTTGACCGCCGATTCGGAGAGGCCGGTCAGACGTGCGCACTCCTTCACCGACAGCCCCTGCAGTTTGGTCTGCTGGATCGGCAGGCGCTGGTTGTCGGGTAGCTCGTCGAGCAGCAGCGCGAGATCGCGGCGCGCCTCGGCAGCCTGCGCGTCGCTGGTGGCGAGGAATTCGAAGTCATTCTCGTCGTCGAAGGGGTCGTTCAACTGATCCCGCGCGGCGTGCCGACGAAGGAAGTCCACCAGTTTGTAGCGCGCGATGGCCTGCACCCAGGCCGACAGCGGCTGCGCCGGGTCGTAAGTGTGGCGTTGGTTGTGAATAGCGAGCAGGGATTCCTGCACAAGATCCTCCACGTCGTCGGGCAAACGCGTCATCCGTTTGCGAAGAAAAGCACGCACGTGCGCGCTCAGCGCTTGCAGGCTGCGCAGACGCGCTTCCTTCGCGCGCAAGGCTTCTTTTCCGTCAGTTCGTTGCATCGGGGCCTTTGGTTACATCGACAGCCAGAATTTTCTGAATTGAGGATTTTTCAGGCGACCCTGTAACCGGCCGCCTGAATCTGACGAACTAACGTGTGGATGGTTCAGAAATGAGACATCAAGCGCAACGAATTGCCGACAACGGATATCAAACACAGCTCACCCTGGACGAAACCGGAAAGCTCAGCATGGATGACCTCAGCACGGATGACTCAATATGGATGACGACAAGCGATTGATTCACCCACTCTGGCTGCGGATCACGCATGCGCTCAACGCGCTAGCGGTGGTGATCATGACGCTAAGCGGCTGGCGCATTTACAACGCCACGGGCTTTCTCGGCTTCTCCATCCCCAACGAGATCACGCTGGGCGGCTGGCTGGCCGGCGCGTTGCAATGGCATTTCGCCGCCATGTGGTTGCTGGTCGGCAACGGCCTGCTCTATCTGGCCATCAATATCTTCAGCGGGCGTTTTCGGCGCCAGTTTTTCCCGCTCTCGCCGCGCGCCTTCTTCAGTGATCTTGGCGCCGCGCTACGCGGTCGTCTGACTCACGATCTCGGACACTACAACGCGGTACAACGCGCCGCCTACCTGCTGACCCTCGCCGACCTGATCGTGCTGGTGCTCTCGGGACTGGTACTGTGGAAGTCGGTGCAGTTCCCGTTACTGCGCGAGCTGATGGGTGGTTATGAAGGCGCACGCTACGTGCATTTCTTCGCCATGAGCGTGCTGGTCGCCTTCGTCGCCGTACATCTGGCGATGGTCGCGCTGGTGCCGCGCACGCTGCTCGCCATGCTGCGCGGACGATGAGGAGACACCGATGAAACACGAACCCTGGCTGGTGCGCAACGCCGAAACCATCCTCAAGGACGCGCGCCGGGAGGTCCTCCGCGTCGTCGAGCAACCGGCGCGCCGCGCCTTCCTGCAACGCACGCTGACCCTCGGTGGCCTGTCGCTGTTGAGCGGCTGTTCGCTGGTCGGCGAAGACAGCATCGAAAGCGCCTTGATGGCCATCTCGCGTTTCAACGACAAGGCACAGGCTGCGTTGTTCGACCCGAACCGCCTGGCGCCGACCTACCCGGATTCGATGATCACCCGCCCCTTCCCGTTCAACGCTTTCTATGGCGAGGACGAGGCACCGTCGGTCGACGCGGAGGGTTACCGACTGGAAGTCACGGGCCTGGTTGCCGACCGCAAGACCTGGACGCTGGCCGAGTTGCGCGCCCTGCCGCAGACCGACCAGGTGACCCGCCATATCTGTGTCGAAGGCTGGAGTGCGATCGGCAAATGGGGCGGCGTGCCCTTTTCCGAATTCCTGCGCCGCATCGGCGCCGATCTGTCAGCACGTTATATCGGCTTCAACCGAGATTTCCCATTAGCCCCGTTTTCCAATGGAAGCCATTAGAGCAAGATATTGATTGTTATGGTTTTTAGGCCACTATTCCGGGAAGATAAGAGGTCTCGAATTCAGTGCGGTGAAAGCCATGAATATTGAGCTTCGTTTTTCGGACAAAGAGATCACGGCCTGGGGTGGTATGGGCCTCATGAAACGGATGCTCGACCACCTTGGATTTGATGGGGCACTGTCCGATTGCGGGCTACCGCAACCGGGTAGCAATCGGGGCTACCGACCCGAGCAACTCGTTCTCCAATTCATGCTTTCGGTCTGGTGCGGCGCCAATCGTTTCGAACATGGCGAAGTCACCCGCCACGACCCGGTGTTGAAACGTCTGTTCGGGTTTGCTCGCATGGCCAACTTCAAGGCGATCATGAGGCTGTTCGGCAAATTCACCCAAGGCCTCAACGACTCTGTGATGGATAATCTCTACCGCTGGCTGTTCGGAAAGATCACGATCAACGGCGTCACACTGGACCTGGACTCGACGGTCATGACGCGCTACGGAACGCAGGACGGGGCTGTACGCGGCTACAACCCGGCCAAACGCGGTCGCGCCAGTCACCATCCCCTGATGGCTTTTGTCGCCGACCTGCGCATGATCGCCAATTGCTGGCTGCGACCGGGCAACAGCAGTTCAGCAAACAATGTGCAAGCCTTCCTGGCCAATACCCTGCATCGCCTGGGCGACACCCGGGTGTGCCTGCTTCGCGCGGACAGCGGTTTCTCCGACAGCGCCTTTCTCGATCATCTCGATACCCACGCCCGGTAGCGGGCATCGAGCTGACGCGTTTTACCTATCAGCCAGACGCGTGGTCCGCACCGCGCTGGGTGATTGGCATCCGTCAGCACATCGCCCGACGGGCTGATCCGAAGGGAAAGACGCTGAATCTGTTCGCCGATGATCCGGTGATCGGGGCGTGGCGGTTCTCGGCCATGACGACCGATCTGGATCTCCCCGCCGAGACTGTTTGGCGCATGTATCGGGGGCGTGCCGATTGCGAAAATCGGATCAAGGAGCTCAAGTACGATTTTGCCGCCGACAGCTTCAACATGAAGGACTTCTGGGCAACCGAGGCCGCGCTCAACGTGGTGATGCTGGCCTACAACCTGATGAGTCTGTTCCGCCAGGTCCTGCTCAAAACCAGCCTCGTGAGGTCATCTCCCGCTCCCGTACAGCATACGCTGCAAACCCTGCGCTACAAGTTGTTCGCCAAGGCCGCCTACATCACCACCGAAGCACGAAAACCGATCCTCAATCTCGCCATGGCCATGCAACAGCGCGTCTGGATGAGAGGCCTTTGGGAGGCATCCAATACCTTCGACTTGCCCGCCAAATTCTCGCCTGTCTATTCCCCTTGAAAATCTTCTAATGGGAAATCTCGGTTCATGGCGGTCCGGCATTTTCGTCATCACCGGAAAACTCAGCAGGACGTCAGCGCGGCGTGACCTGAGCCAGCGGCTGCTCATCTTCTGGACCCCGGCGTTCGCCGGGGTGACGAACGATTGAGTCTCGTTCTACGTGGCAACCGCGCGCACGCAATAGAACTCGCCCTGTACCGGGTCGTGAGCGGTACGCGTCGTGATGTCGCCGAATCCCGCTGCGGCGATCAGGCGCTCGACCTCGGCCAGTTCGTACAGGCTGAAGCCATGCACGTGGCCCGGCCACTGCTCCATATCGTGCTTCGAATTGAAGCACAGCACGAGCCGCCCTGCCGATTGCAGCACGCGTCGGCACTCGGCCAGCGCGCGAGCCGGATCGCGCCAGAAATAGAGTGTATTGACGCTGCACAGCGCGCTGAATTCGTCATCGGCAAAAGGCATCGATTCGATATCGCCCAGCGCAACGCGGGCCTTGCCCGCCACCACGTAGCGCCGCAGTCGGCGACCGACGTGCGCCACCATGTCTGGCGACACATCCAGACCGGCGACCTGCTGACACCGGCCACGCACGAGAACCTGCTGCAGCAGATAGCCGCCGCCGAAACCGACTTCGAGCAGACGGTCGTTGCCGGCCAAGTCAAGGCTCTCGAGTGTCAACGTGTTCATGCCGACGTTGGCCTTGTCCAGCCAGCGCGCGGTAAATAGACGCCCGAAGAGGCCCGACGGGCGGGCCAGTTGGCGTGAGAAGAAGGATTGGAACATGAGGACGTTTCATATTGAGGGGGTCCGGCGATCATACGGCAATATCGACGAGGTGGCCTGGAAGCCAATCGATACGGCCATCTCCGGACATCAAGGGCTGGCGCCCAATCAATACGGTCGTCTCCCGCACCCCATGCCGGAGACGACCTTTGCATGCGGCTCCCAGCCTAGTGCGTCACCAGTCCGTCAATCGAGGGCACGGCAATCGTGCCCGTCTTGCGGGCGGCCTCGATCAGGATGTCGCGCGTCGGTTCGAAGGTTTCGCGAACCGCCGTCGCGTTGGGTTTGATCATGGTGTATTTGTCACCACCGAAGAATTGGAAGTCGTTGGTCCCGACCGTGTAAAGGCCATCGTCGGTCACCGCGCTGCCGTCGTCCAAGGTCAGCGAGACAATCTTGGCGGCACCGGCAACGCCGGGCTGGTATTTCACCTTGACGCCGGAGAACTGGCCGTTGTCGAAGTCCACCGAATCGAGCCCGTTGGCGATGATTTCCTTGAGCGCC
>JAGVUA010000062.1 GCA_019136545.1 Betaproteobacteria bacterium | reverse complement strand
CTGCGGCAGCGCCGCCAGTCTTCATAGCCGCCCGCATATTCCTTCCAGATGCCGTTGCCCTCGGCGGCGATGGTCTGGGTGACGACGTTGTCGAGGAAAGCGCGGTCGTGGCTGACCAGAAAAATGGTACCCGGGTAGTCCTGCAGCAGTTCCTCGAGCAGCTCCAGCGTTTCGATATCGAGATCGTTGGTCGGTTCGTCGAGCACCAGCACGTTCGCCGGCCGGGCAAACAGGCGCGCCAGCAGCAGGCGGTTGCGTTCGCCGCCCGACAAGGACTTGACCGGCGAGCGTGCGCGCGCCGGCGCGAACAGAAAATCGCCCAGGTAGCCGATGACGTGCTTGCGCTGGCCATTGATCTCCACGTAGTCGGAGCCCGGCGAGATCACGTCGGCCAGCAGGGCTTCGGGGTCGAGCATGGTCCGGAACTGGTCAAAGTAGGCCACTTGCAGCTTCGTGCCCTGGCGCACCGTGCCGCCGTCGGGCGTCAGTTCGCCGAGAATCAGCCTCAGCACGGTGGTCTTGCCGGCGCCGTTGGGACCGATCAGGCCGATGCGGTCGCCGCGCAGAATGCGCACCGAGAAATCGCGGACGATCGGCCGTCCGTCGAAAGCCTTGTGGACGCGAGTCAGTTCGGCGACCAACTGTCCGCTCTTCTCGCCGGCATCGAGAGACAGGCGCGCCGTGCCCATCTGCTCGCGGCGGGCGGCGCGCTCGCGCCGCAGCGCTTCCAGGCGCAGGACGCGACCCTCGTTGCGGGTGCGGCGGGCTTCGACGCCCTTGCGAATCCAGACTTCCTCCTGCGCCAGGAACTTGTCGAACTTGGCGTTCTGGAGCGCTTCGTCCTTGAGCATGTCGGCCTTGCGCGCCTGGTAGTCGGCGAACGATCCGGCAAAGCTGGTCAGCACGCCGCGGTCCAGCTCGACGATGCGCGTTGCCAGGCGATCCAGGAAGCGGCGGTCATGGGTGACGAACAGCAAGCTGAGGCTGCTGGCCAGCAGCAGTTCCTCGAGCCATTCGATGCCCGCGAGATCGAGATGATTGGTCGGTTCGTCGAGCAGCAGCGCCTCCGGTTCGCTGGCCAGTGCCTGGGCCAGCGCCAGCCGCTTCTTCTGGCCACCGGAAAGCGTGCCGACGCGGGCGTCGGCATCGAGACCGATGCGTTCGATCGCCCGTTCCGCCCGCGATGCGCTCGACCAGGCGCCCAGTCCCTCGAGTTCGCGCTGCAGCTGGTCGAGTTGCGCCAGCAGGGCGTCGTGGTCGGCGCCCGGCTCCGCCAGGCGGTGCGATACCGAATGCCAGTCGGCGAGCAGCCGCGTTGCCGCGCCCATGCCGGTCACCACGGCCTCGAAGACGCTCGCGTCGGGATCGAAGCCGGGCTCCTGCCGCACGTAGGCCAGCCGCAGGCCCGGCTGACGCCAGACATCGCCATCGTCGAGGTGGCCGCCGTGCTCCGGTCCGGCGAGCGCGGTCAGCAGCGACGATTTGCCGCTGCCGTTGCGGCCAATCAGCGCTACCCGTTCGCCGGCATCCAACTGGAAGTCGACATGATCGAGCAGCGGCACGTGGCCGAAGGCGAGGCAGGCCTTGTTGAGCGTCAGGAGGGGCATGTCGGGCGTGGCATGGCGTCAGCGGGCGATTCTAACGGGCCGAAACGCGTGGTTGGCACCGCCCGTGCGGGATTTGCTAGGATGAGACTTTTGTCTTCTCCGGGCAATCGACATGAGCCACAAGCACGCCACCCAGCTTCGCAGCATCTTTCACGACCCGATCAGCGCCAACATTCATTGGCGCGAAGTGGAGTCGCTGCTCAATCACCTCGGCGCCAGCATCGAAGCCGCGCATGGTGCGCGCTTCCACGTCAAGCTGAACCGGGCGGAGGCGTTCCTGCACCATCCGCATCACAGCAACGTCTGCGACCGCAATCTGATCAAGCAGTTGCGCGAATTCCTCGCCCACGCCGGCGTCAGCGTCTCGTCCTACGAGAGCCAGCACTCGGGAAGCTAGGCGGCAGCCAATGCCTGTTCGAGGTCGTCGAGCAGATCGGCGACATCCTCGAGGCCGACGGATAGCCGCACCAGACCTTCGCTGATCAGGTGTTCGACGCGTTCTTCCGGCGTGTAGAACGCGTGCGTCATGCTGGCCGGATGCTGGGCCAGACTCTCGGCGTCGCCGAGACTGACGGCGCGGGTGAATAGGCGGAGCGCATTCATGAAGCGCCGGCCGGCATCGATGCCGTCCTTCAGTTCGAAGGCGATCATGCCGCCCGGCTGGGCCATCTGGCGCCGGGCCAGTTCGAGTTGCGGAAACGACGCCAGGCCGGGGTAATGCACGAGGGCCACTTTGCCATGGGCGGCGAGGAACTCGCCGACCGCCTTGGCATTGGCGCAATGACGGTCCATGCGCAGCGACAGGGTTTTGAGTCCGCGCAGGACCAGGAAGGCATCCTGCGAGGACGGTACGGCCCCCGTCATGTCCTTGAGTCCGTGGAAGCGCACCTGGTCGAGCGTTTCCTTGTCGCCGACGATGATGCCGGCCAGCAGGTCGCCATGGCCGCCGAGATACTTGGTGGCCGAATGCAGCACATAGTCGGCGCCCAGTTCCAGCGGCCGCTGCAGATAAGGCGTGCAGTAGGTGTTGTCGACCACGGTGCGGACGCCGTGGCGGCGGGCGATGGCCGAGACGGCGGCGATTTCCACCAGCCGCATGTTGGGATTGGCCGGCGATTCGAAGAACACCACGCGCGTCGCCGGACCGATGGCGGCGTCGAGACGGGCGGGGTCGGTCAGGTCGATATGCGTGACCTTGACGCCGAACTTGGCCAGTCCGTGGTTGAGAAAGCCGAACGTGCAGCCGTAGAGCGTCTTGTCGGCGATGATTTCGTCGCCCGGCGCCAGCAGGGTCCAGAGCAGCGAGGTGGTGGCGCCCTGGCCGGACGCGGTCGCCAGGGCGGCTTCGCCGCCTTCCAGGTCGGCAACTCGCGCTTCGAGCAGGGCGGTGGTCGGATTGCCGACGCGCGAGTAAACGAAGCCCGCCTGCTCGCCGGCAAAACGCGCGCTGCCGTCCTCGACGGTCGGGAACGCGTAGGTCGAACTCAGGTAAACAGGCGGATTGAGCGAGCCGTGGCCGGCGTAGGGATCGTAGCCCAAGTGAATGGCGCGGGTGTCGAAGCCCGGGCGACGCTGCTTTGATGTACTCATGTCGGATACCTCGGCAACAATGTCATGATCGCGGCACGGTGGTCTCGTGCCGCTCCCCTGGCGAGCGTGTGACGAGCGGCGGAGCCGGGCGTGTGCCGCTCAACCGCCGCCGGCCAGCAACTGCCTGAAGCGGTCGCGACTGACGTGGATGAACAGCGCCTCGCAAGTGGCAGTGACCACGCCATGGGCCCGGATTTCGCCGACCAGGTAGTTCTTGCGTCCCCGGACTTCCTTGACGCGGCCGGTCAGCTCGAGCTCGGTGCACAGCGGCGTCGGTCGTTGCAGGCGGACCGAGATGGTGCCGGTAACGCCCGGTTGGCCGGTCAGGCGCTGGGCGATGCCCAGAAACTGGTCGAACAGGGCGCAAACGAAGCCGCCGTGCACGCAGTTCGGCGGTCCTTCATACTGCCAGCCCAGTGTCGTCCGGCCATGGGCGACATCGCCTTCGATCCAGGTATTGAACGGCGGCGAGATGGGGTTGCACTTGCCGTCGATGGGGTTCAGTTCGTAGCCGAGCCGCGCCGGGGTGCCGTGACGGCCATCCTCGTACGCTTCGAAAGCGAGGCGGCCGAGCAGGTTGGGCGCTTCGGCCAGCCGGTCGGTCTGCGCACGAATGCTGTCGGCGACTGCGCGCAAGGTCGCCGCGTCGCTGGTGGTGGCCACCAGCTTGGCGATCAGTTGACGCGCGGCGTCGGCCGCATCGCGCCGGGCGGCCCAGTCGTCGTTCAGGGGCGCCTTGGTCGTCGGACAATCGTAGGGATCGAAGGTGTCGTCGTTGCTCATGTCGCTGGAAGCATGCGGGTGAAAGTCAGTCGCGGCGGCACGCCGCCGCGACGCCCTTTCAGACTGTGACGGTGTCCGCCACTTCCTGGAACTCGCCGATATGGTTGAAGTTCATGTAGCGGTAGATGTCGGCAGCCTTCTGGTTGACGACATCGACGTACTGCATGTATTCCGCGACGGTCGGCAGCTTGCCGAGCAGCGCCGCGACGGCGGCGAGTTCGGCCGAGCTGAGATAGACGCGGGTGTCGATGCCAAGGCGGTTCGGGAAGTTGCGCGTCGAGGTGGAGACTGCCGTGCTGCCTTTCCTGATCTGCGCCTGGTTGCCCATGCACAGCGAGCAACCGGGCATTTCCATGCGCGCGCCGGATTTGCCGAGCACCGAGTAGTAGCCTTCCTCGTTGAGCATCATGGCATCCATCTTGGTCGGCGGCGCGATCCACAGGCGCGTCGGGATGTCGCTCTTGCCGTCGAGCACCCTGCCCGCGGCGCGGAAGTGGCCGATGTTGGTCATGCAGCTGCCGATGAAGACTTCGTCGACCTTGTCGCCCTGCACGGCGGAAAGCGGCTTGATGTCGTCGGGGTCGTTCGGGCAGGCCAGCAGCGGCTCCTTGATCTCGTTCATGTCGATCTCGATCACGGCTGCGTATTCAGCGTCGGCATCCGGTTGCAGCAGCGTGCCGTTGGCGATCCAGTCCTCCATGGCCTTGATGCGGCGGCCGAGGGTGCGTTCGTCCTCGTAGCCTTCGGCGATCATCCACTTCATCAGCGTGATGTTCGACTTCAGGTACTCGACGATCGGCTCCTTGTTCAGGCGCACGGTACAGCCGGCGGCCGAGCGCTCGGCCGAGGCGTCGGTCAGCTCGAAGGCTTGCTCCACCTTGAGGTCGGGCAGACCCTCGATCTCCAGGATGCGGCCCGAGAAGACGTTCTTCTTGCCTTTTTTCTCGACCGTCAGCAGCCCCTGCTTGATGGCTTGGTAGGGAATCGCGTTGACCATGTCGCGCAGCGTGATGCCGGGCTGCATCCGCCCCTTGAAGCGCACCAGCACCGATTCCGGCATGTCGAGCGGCATGACGCCGGTGGCGGCGGCGAAGGCGACCAGACCCGAACCGGCCGGGAAGGAAATGCCGATCGGGAATCGCGTGTGCGAATCGCCGCCGGTGCCGACGGTGTCGGGCAGCAGGAAACGATTCAGCCACGAGTGGATGATGCCGTCGCCGGGTTTCAGCGAGATGCCGCCGCGCGCGGTGATGAAGCTCGGCAGCGTGCGATGGGTCTTGATGTCGACCAGCTTCGGATAGGCGGCGGTATGGCAGAAGGATTGCATGACCAGGTCGGCCGAAAAGCCGAGGCAGGCGAGGTCTTTCAGTTCGTCGCGGGTCATCGGTCCGGTGGTGTCTTGCGAACCCACCGAGGTCATCTTCGGCTCGCAGTAGGTGCCCGGACGAATTCCTTTGCCAGCAGGCAATCCGCAGGCGCGGCCGACCATCTTCTGCGCCAGCGTGTAGCCCTTGCCGGAATCCTTCGGCGCGACGGGCAGGCGGAACAGGGTGGAGACGGGCAGGCCGAGGAATTCCCTGGCCTTGCTCGTGAGGCCGCGGCCGATGATCAGATTGATGCGGCCGCCGGCGCGCACTTCGTCGAGCAGCACTTCGGACTTGTAGTCGAACGTGGCGATGACCTTGCCGGCTTTCTCGATCTTCTTCTCGTAGGGGTAGATATCGATCACGTCGCCCATGGCCATTTGGGAAACGTCGCATTCGATCGGGAAGGCGCCGGCGTCTTCCTGGGTGTTGAAGAAGATCGGCGCGATCTTGCCGCCCAGGCAATAGCCGCCAAACCGCTTGTTCGGCACGAAGGGAATGTCTTCGCCGGTCCACCACAGCACGGAGTTGGTGGCCGACTTGCGCGAGGAGCCGGTGCCGACCACGTCGCCGACGTAGGCGACCGGGTGGCCCCGCTTTTTCAGGTCTTCGATCAGCTGGATCGGGCCGCGTTCGCCCGGCTTCTCGGGCGTGATGCCTTCGCGCGGGTTCTTCAGCATGGCCAGGCCGTGCAGCGGGATGTCCGGGCGGCTCCAGGCGTCGGGCGCCGGCGAGAGGTCGTCGGTGTTGGTCTCGCCGGTGACCTTGAAGACGGTGACGGTGATCTTCTTCGGCACTTCCGGGCGCGAGGTGAACCACTCGGCGTCGGCCCAGCTCTGCAGTACCGCCTTGGCGTTTGCATTGCCGGCCTTGGCCTTGTCGGCGACGTCGTGGAAGGCGTCGAACATCAGCAGCGTGCCCTTGAGGCCGTCGGCGGCGATGGCGCCGACTTCTGCGTCGTCGAGCAGGTCGATCAGCGGCTTGACGTTGTAGCCGCCGAGCATGGTGCCGAGCAGTTCGGTGGCCTTGGCGCGCGACACCAGCTTGCACGGCGTCTCGCCACGGCTGACTTTCGCCAGGAACTCGGCTTTGACCTTGGCCGCGTCGTCCACGCCGGCCGGCACGCGGTGGGTTAGCAGGTCCATCAAGAACGAGGCTTCACCGGTGGGCGGACCCTGGAGCAACTCGACCAGGGCCTGGGTCTGCTGTTTGGTCAGGGGCAGCGGCGGTATGCCGAGGGCGGCGCGTTCGGCGACATGGGCACGGTAGGCTTCGAGCATTTGGGTGTCCTCTTGGATGGAATCAGGTGAAGAAACGGTATTGGGCATCGGCCGGGATAGTCATACCCGTCGACCGCGCCCGTTGCAGGAGTTCCCAGTAATAACGGTAGGAAGCGCGGTCGTGCAGCTTCCCCTCCAACTGGATCGGCCCCCAGTCGACCTCCTGGGCGGCGCAAAGAAGGGTGGCGGCGGTATCGACTTCGGCGAAATCGGGACGCATCGCGTCGACGATGGGTTCGATCTGCGCCGGGTGGATGCTCCACATGCGCAGGTAGCCGAAATCCATGCGGGCGCGACGCGCGTCCTCGCGCACGATGGCCGCATCGCGGAACTCGGTCGTCACGTTGTGCGTGGGCACGACACCGTTGCCCAGCGCGGCGGCGGCGATCTCGCACTTGGCGCGCGTGACCAGCGGATGCGCGAACTGTCCGGGCGAGCGCATCGCGCCAGCGGGAATCGCGCCATGATGGGCGCTGACGAAATCCATGAGGCCGAAGTCGAGCGATTCGACCCGCGGCAGGGTGGCGATCTGCCACGCCTCGCGCAGCGCGCCGGGCGTTTCGATCAACACGTGGACGGGAATCTCGCGGGTGATGCCGTGGCGCTGGCGGGCCGCATCGAGCGCGGTGATCTGCGCCAAGGCGTCGTCGGCCCGTTCTGATTTGGGCAGCACCAGGTAGGCGAGACGCGAACCGGCGACGCGGATCAGGGTTTCGAGTTCGTCGCGCCAGGCGGCGTGCCTGACATCGTGGATGCGGGCACCGACGCGGTCATGCCTGTTGGCATCGCTCATGACCAGCGTGGCGATCATGTTTGCGTGATCGAGCTCGCCGCCGGCCGGCGCGCCGTCCTCGCAATCGCCGGTAACGTCGAACACCGGGCCGAGCCTGGCCTGGAGCTCGAGGGCCTTCGCGATGGTCTTCTCGCTGCCGGCGTAATGTTCACAGGCGGCCAGCGCCGGAAACGGCCGGCCGCCTGCGTAGAGCACTTCGGAAGGATGAAGTGCCATGGCGCCTTTCGCTCAGGCGAACAGGTGCTTGACGCCGTCGCGCTCTTCGGTGAGTTCCTTGAGCGTGAAGTCCATCTTCTCGCGCGAGAACGCGTCGATGTCGAGGCCCTTGACCACTTCCCACTTGCCGCCGGCGCAGGTGCAGGGCATGCCGTAGATCATGCCTTCCGGTATTCCATACGAGCCGTCGGAGATGACGCCCATGGTCACCCACTTGCCGTTGGTGCCCATGTTCCAGTCGCGCATGTGGTCGATGGCGGCGTTGGCGGCCGAGGCGGCGGACGACAGGCCGCGCGCTTCGATGATGGCGGCACCGCGCTTGCCGACCTTGGGGATGTATTCGTTCTTGTACCAGGCTTCGTCATTGACCAGCGCCGGCGCGGCCTTGCCGGCGACGGTGGCGAAACGGATGTCGGGATACATGGTCGGCGAATGGTTGCCCCAGACGATCATCTTTTCGATGTCGGTCACCGACGACTGGGTGCGCGCGGCCAGTTGCGAAATGGCGCGGTTGTGGTCCAGCCGCATCATCGAAGTGAAGGCGGTCTTCGGCAGGCTCTTCGCGGTGTTCATGGTGATCAGCGCGTTGGTGTTGGCCGGGTTGCCGACGACGATGAGCTTGAGGTCGCGCGCGGCGACTTCGTCGATGGCCTTGCCCTGCTCGGTGAAAATCTTGGCGTTCTCGAGCAGCAGATCCTTGCGCTCCATGCCCGGGCCGCGCGGCTTGGCGCCGACCAGCAGGGCCTGCTGGGCGTCCTTGAAGGCCACCTTGGGATCGGCGGTGCCGATCATGTCGGCCAGCAGCGGGAAGGCGCAGTCCTCCAACTCCATCATCACGCCCTTCAACGCGGCCTGCGCCTTGTCGATCGGCAGCTCCAGCATCTGCAGGATGACGGGCTGGTCCTTGCCCAGCATTTCACCGCTGGCGATGCGGAACAACAGGGCATAACCGATTTGACCGGCGGCGCCGGTGACTGCGACTCTGACGGGGGCTTTGGCCATGGGGGGCTCCTTGCAAGTGAACGTGGTTGAGAGGTGGAAACGCCGGCTCCAAGCATTCCGTCACCGGCCCGATGGTATGCGAAATCTTAGCCGCCTCTTGTGCGCCGTGTCAATAGTTATTAGATAACATATATAAGACATAAGATAGTCTATGGACGAGTCTCGTTGTTTGTGGTTGAATGCAGGCCATGGCGCACGAATCTCCCACGTTCAGTCCGCTCTATCGGCAGATCAAGAGCCTGATCCTTCAGTCTCTGGAAGGCGGTGAATGGCGACCTGGCGAGGTCATTCCCAGCGAGACCGAGTTGGCTGGCCGCTTTGGCGTCAGCCAGGGTACCGTGCGCAAGGCGGTCGATGAACTCGCGGCGGAAAACCTGTTGCTGCGGCGCCAGGGCAAGGGGACTTATGTCGCCTCGCACAACGACCCGCGCGCCTTTTTCCGCTTCCTCCGGCTCGAGGCGCTCAAGGGCGACATCGGCTTGTCGACCAGCGTGCCGCTCGAGTGCTGGCGCGCCAAGGCGGGCATGGAAGCGGCGCGCGTGCTCGGCCTCAAGCTGGCCGATCCGATCGTCATCGTCCGTCGCCTGCTCGAGTTTTCGGGGAAGCCGGTCGTGGTGGACGAGATCTATCTTCCCGGCGACGTCTTCGGCAGCTTGACGCTGGAGATGCTCAAGAATTGGCAAGGGTCGCTCTACAGCCTGTTCGAATCCGAGTTTGGCGTGCGCATGGTGCGCGCCGAGGAACGGCTGCGCGCGGTGGCGGCCGATCGCTCGAGCGCCGAATTGCTCGGCGTGAAGGAAGGCAGTCCGCTGCTGTCGGTGGAGCGGGTCAGTTTCAGTTATGGCGGCAGGGCGGTCGAGTGGCGGCGAGGCTTGTATTCGACTGCCGAGCACTGTTATGTCAATGAGCTGAGCTGATTGGGCAACCCGGCCGGCGCGAAGGAAGTTCCAGCGCGCGACGGTCGATAAGACGTGCTGTTTCAGTAGTTGATAGGTTTTATAATCTTCGCTTGCTGCGTCGTGTCATCAAAGGGAGGCTGAGCATGGCTGAATCGGTCAAGGAAAGACCCAAGCATCTAAATCTATTTGAAATAAAACTGCCGCTGCCGGGTTGGATGTCGATATTGCACCGCGTCAGCGGAGCCGGCCTTTTCCTGATGTTGCCCTTGCTGATCTGGCTGCTCGGCCTGTCGCTGCGCTCGCCGGAGAGCTTCGAGACATTCAAGGCGACGGTGGATCATCCGATCGTCAAGCTGGTCCTGCTGGGACTGCTCTGGGCCTACCTTCATCATTTCTGCATGGGCATCCGCATCCTGCTCATCGATGTTCATGTCGGCGTCGAGAAGGCCCAGGCCCGCGCGTCGGCATTGGCCGTGCTGGTGGTCAGCCTGGCGCTGACGGTCATTCTGGGAGCGAAGCTATGGTGACTCGAACCGTTGTTGGAGCCCATTACGGGCTGAAGGATTGGCTGGCGCAACGCATCACCGCCTCGATCATGGCGTTGTATACCTTGGTGATGGCGGTGCTGCTGCTCGGCCGCGACAGCGGCTACGAAAGCTGGCGCGCGCTCATGGCCGGCGGCGCCGTTCGCTTCTTCACTTTTCTTTTCATCGTCAGCCTCTGCTATCACGCCTGGGTCGGCGTCCGTGACATCTGGATGGACTACGTCAAGCCCGTCTCGATGCGACTGATGCTGCACGTGCTGACACTGCTCGCTCTGGTCGGTTACGCCGGCTGGGCCGTGCAAATCATCTGGAGGCTTTGATCGTGAGCGTTACCGTTCGCACTTTTGACGCGGTGATCGTAGGCGCCGGCGGCGCCGGTCTGCGCGCCGCCATCCAACTGTCGGAATCCGGCTTCAAGACCGCCGTGCTGACCAAGGTCTTTCCAACCCGTTCGCACACGGTGGCGGCACAAGGCGGCGTCGCCGCCAGCCTGGGCAACTCCGAGGAAGATCACTGGCACTGGCATATGTACGACACCGTCAAGGGCTCGGACTGGCTGGGCGACCAGGATGCCATCGAGTTCATGTGCCGCAAGGCCAACGAGTGCGTCATCGAACTCGAGCATTACGGCATGCCGTTCGACCGCACCGATGCCGGCAAGATCTACCAGCGGCCGTTCGGCGGCCACATGTCGAATTTCGGCGAGAAGCCGGTGCGCCGTTCCTGCGCCGCCGCCGACCGCACCGGCCACGCCATGCTGCACGCCATGTACCAGCGCAACGTCAAGGCCAACACCCAGTTCTTCGTCGAGTGGATGGCGCTCGATCTGGTGCGCGATGCCGAAGGCGAAGTGCTCGGCGTGACTGCCATGGACATGGAGACCGGCGAAATCGTCGTCTTCCACGCCAAGGCCACCATCTTCGCGACCGGCGGCGCCGGCCGCATCTTCCACAGTTCGACCAACGCCTTCATCAATACCGGCGACGGCCTGGGCATGGCGGCGCGCGCCGGCATTCCGCTCGAGGACATGGAGTTCTGGCAGTTTCACCCGACCGGCGTGGCCGGCGCCGGCGTGCTGATCACCGAAGGCGTGCGCGGCGAAGGCGGCATCCTGCGCAACGCTCAGGGCGAGCGCTTCATGGAGCGCTACGCGCCCAATGCCAAGGACCTGGCGTCGCGCGACGTGGTGTCGCGTGCCATGGTCACCGAGATCAACGAAGGCCGCGGCTGCGGGCCGAACAAGGACTTCGTGCTGCTCGACATCACGCACCTCGAGCCGGCGACCATCATGAAGCGCTTGCCGGGCATTCGCGAGATCGCCATCCAGTTCGCCGGTGTCGATCCGATCAAGGAGCCGATTCCCGTGGTACCGACCTGCCACTACCAG
>JAGVUA010000078.1 GCA_019136545.1 Betaproteobacteria bacterium | reverse complement strand
GTCATTCTCGACTACCTCGTTCCTTGGGGCGATTGTGCAGGGATTCCAAGTGCAACAACACCCGGTATTACGGCAGTTCGCGCTTGGCGAGTACCTTGTCGATCAATCCATAGTCGGCCGCTTCCTGCGCCGAAAGGAAGTTGTCGCGATCCGTGTCGCGCTCGATGCGCTCGATCGGCTGGCCGGTGTGATGGGCCATGATTTCGTTCAGTTTCGCACGCAAGGACAGGATCTCCTTGGCGTGAATGGCGATGTCCGAGGCCTGTCCCTGGAAGCCGCCCATCGGCTGGTGGATCATCACGCGCGAATTGGGCAGCGCGAAACGCTTGCCCTTGGTGCCGGCAGTGAGCAGGAAGGCACCCATCGAACAGGCCTGCCCGAGGCACAGCGTTGATACGTCGGGCTTGATGAACTGCATGGTGTCGTAGATCGACATGCCGGCCGAAACCGAACCCCCGGGCGAGTTGATATAGAAATGGATGTCCTTGTCAGGATTTTCGGCTTCGAGGAAGAGGAGCTGCGCGACCACCAGATTGGCGGTCACGTCATTGACCGGCCCAACCAGGAAAATCACACGCTCCTTGAGCAGGCGCGAATAGATATCGTAAGCCCGCTCACCGCGACCGCTCTGCTCAATCACCATCGGAACCATACCGAGACCTTGCGGCTCCCACTGGCTCTGAAACTCAAAACGATCATTACTCATACGGTTTCCTCTCTGTCAGACGATACGTTGATCAGGCTTTGCGGCCCATCAACTCGTCAAAGGCCACAGCCTTATCGACAACCTTGGCCTGCGATAGTGCCCAAGCGACCACATTATCCTCGATGGCGACGCCCTCGATTTCCGACAGGCGTTGCGGCTGGGCGTAGTACCAGCGGATCACTTCTTCCGGATGTTCGTAGCTTTGCGCCGCTTCTTCAACCACCGCCTTGACCTGGTCGGCCTTGGCGTGCAGTTCATTAGCCTTGACGATCTCCGACAGCAGCAGACCGAGGCTGATGCGACGCTTGGCCTGTTCGACGAACCACTCGCGCTGCATCGGGAAGTCCTTCATCTTGACGCCGCCGCGTTGTTCCATGTCCTGGCGCGCGACCTGCATCAGGCGTTCGATTTCCATATCGACCAGCGCATTGGGCAGGTCGACCTGATGCGTCTTGAGCAGGGCTTCCATGACCTGATCCTTGACGCGGCTCTGCAAGCGCTTCTTCACTTCGCGCTTGAGGTTGGTCTCGATCTCGGCCTTCATCTTCTCGACATCGCCGCCTTCGACGCCCAGCGCCTTGGCAAACTCGCTATCGACTTCCGGCAGGATCGGCTCACTGACCGCCTTGACCGTGATTTCGAAGGTCACCGTCTGACCGGCCAGATCCTTGGCGCCGTAGTCAGCCGGGAAGGTCATTTCGAAGGACTTGGATTCGCCGGCCTTGAGGCCGAGAACAGCCTTTTCGAAGTCGGGCAGCATGGCGCCTTCGCCGAGCACGAAGGGATAGTCATTGGCCTGACCACCCTGGAAGGCAACGCCGTCTTTCTTGCCGAGGAAGTCGATGGTCACGCGGTCGCCATTGGCGGCAGCGCGATCGACCGGCTCGAAACGCACGCGCTGCTTGCGCAGCACTTCGAGGGTACTTTCGAGTTCGGCAGGGCCGACTTCGAGCACGGCGCGTTCGATTTCAACGTCCTTGAGCGGATTGAGCTTGATCTCGGGATAGACCTCGAAAACGGCGGTGAACTCGAGTTCAGTCGTGCTTTCGGTCTTCTTCGGCTCGATGTTCGGGTTGCCGGCGACGCGCAGCTTCTGTGCCTTGACCGCTTCGTCGAACAGGTCGCTGAGCTTCTCGTTCAGCGCTTCGTAGTGCGCTTGCTGACCATATTGCTGCTTGACGATGTTGGCCGGCACCTTGCCCGGACGGAAGCCCGGCATCTTGAAATTCTTACCCAGTTTCCGCAGACGCTGCTCGATTTCCTTGTCCAGGTCGGCGACCGCCAACGTGAGGTCCAGGCGACGTTCAAGGACGTTGATCGGCTTTGCGGCTTCGACGTTGGTGTTTGTGGCGTTTGTTTCCATTGAGATTCCTTGAAGTCTTGTCAATTCGGGCCGAGGCTACACTCCCTGGCGCCGCTCGGTTATCCGCGTTATCAGTCAAACGATATGGTGCGAGAGAAGGGAGTCGAACCCCCACGCCTTGCGGCGCTGGAACCTAAATCCAGTGCGTCTACCAATTCCGCCACTCTCGCGCTCAATCGATCATTTTACCTGACTTGTGCCTATACTGTCAGCCGCCGGAG
>JAGVUA010000101.1 GCA_019136545.1 Betaproteobacteria bacterium | reverse complement strand
GCCCGCATTCTCAAGCGCCGTGCGGCCTTCGAGCACCTGCTCCTCGCCCATCCAGCAGGCCAGGATGGGCTTGGACGTCTGCTCGGTGAGCTTGATCACTTCCTGCGCCACGGCGAGGATGGCGTCGCGATAGCGCTCGGGCGTTGCGTCGCCGACGATGTCGATCGGGTTGTTCTGCGACCAGGTTGGCGGCATGGTGGCATTGAGTGCCTTGATCGTCGCTTCGGACAATACCGCGAGCGGGATCTCCATGTCGCCAGCGCGGTCCGCCGCCATGGCGCCCGGCCCGCCGCCGTTGGTGACGATGGCCAACCGCCGGCCCAGCGGGCAGAACTTGGAGGCCAGCGCCTTCGAGGCGTAGAACAACTGCCCGACGTTCTTGACGCGCACGACGCCGGCGCGGCGCACGGCGGCGTCGAAGACGCTGTCGGACCCGGCGACCATGCCCGAGTGCAGCTTGACCGCCGCCGAGCCGCCCGCGTGGCGCCCGGCCTTGAGCAGCAGGATCGGCTTGATGCGCGCGGCCGAACGCAGCGCGCTCATGAAGCGGCGCGCGTTCCGGATGCCTTCGATGTAGAGCAGGATGTAGTGCGTGCGGTTGTCGCAGACCAGATAGTCGAGGATTTCGCCGAAATCGATGTCGGCCGTACTGCCCAGCGAGATGACGCTGGAGAAGCCGACGCGGTTGCTCTTCGCCCAGTCGAGCACGGCCGAGCACATGGCGCCCGACTGCGAAACGAGCGCCAGATTGCCGACCTCGGCGCTGACGCGTGCGAAGGTGGCGTTGAGCTTGAGTTCGGGGCGGATGATGCCCAGGCAGTTGGGGCCGAGCACGCGGATGCCGTAGCTGCGCGCGATCTCCAGTGTCTTGCGTTCGAGCGCCGCGCCCGAGTGGCCGGCTTCGCGGAAGCCCGAGGTGATGATGACCACGTTCTTGATGCCGCTGCGCCCGCACTGCTCAACGATGTCCGGTACGGTTTGCGCGCGGGTGGCAATGACGGCCAGTTCGACGCGCGCGCCGATCTCCTCGATCGACTTGTAGGCCGGCACGCCCTGGATGGTCGCGTGCTTGGGATTGATCGGGTAGAGCAGGCCCTTGTAGCCAGACTCCAGAATGTTCTTGAAGAGGACGTTGCCGACCGAGTTCTCGCGATCCGAGGCGCCGATGATGGCGACCGATTTGGGCTCAAAAAGACTGGTGAGATAGTGTTGTTCGTTCATGGTTCACCACCCTGTTGTTGAGGCAACGCAGCTCATTTCATCATGTCGCGCAAGTTAGCACAACGGGGCGATGGGCCGGTTATTGCGGGTATGTCCTACTTTTGGCTTTTAAAGTTTCCCTCGGCATCGATCCCTTCGACGCTCTTCACGGTGTCAACCGTCAGGGTCAGATACCACGCTCTTGCAGACTTGCCTTCGACGCTCTGAACCCGGCGCCACAGCTTGGCAACGCCCAAGTCGTCAAATGCGCCGGTGCATGGCTCCAAGGCCGTCGCGCATTGGTCGCCAATAAACCCATCCCATACGCCGAGATACGGCACATCGCTGACCGGAAAGGACAGGCCAACGGCGCTTCCCGTTTTCGGATTGAATAGCGCGCACCACCCTTCGTCCAGCGTATCCATGGCGTAGTACTTCTCGCACTTGTCCGGATACATGGGGTATGTCTTGTCGATGGGATAGGCTGCGCCATCGACCAGCGTCGTGGGCCAGGTGTGCATGGTGCCGAAGCCGCCCAACTTGTTGTCCAGGTTGCAGGTAGACATCACCGTCTTGACGGCTGGGGGAAGACAGACTTCAGAGTCCTCGTCACGTGCAAAGAGGATATGGGGCGTCCAGATGTAGGAGAAAGGAAAGTCCGACCGATTCGTGACGCTGTATGAGATTCTCAGGCAGTTCTCCTGCTGGAATTCGATCTTCTTCTGGAGCAGGTACGGGAACCGCACCCCGTCAACGGTCAGCGTCACATGGTCCTCATGTCGCTCGGCAGCCCAGGGCAATGTCCAGACCTCGCCATGATCCGGTATGTTGATACCGCTCCAGGGCGCCGCGGGATAACGGCAGGCTTCAATGGTCGGGAACACCTCGTCAAAGCCACTCTGATCGCCATCTGAAAAACTGCTGTCATAGTCGGATCGTTTGAACGCTGCATGCTTCGATTGGATCAGTAGCTCCTTGCCTTCAATCTTGTCAAAAATGCTCTGAATCTTCCCTCCGCTTTCCGGCAAGATCGTCACGCGTAGTTTCGAGCTCTCCATCACGATGGAGGCAATGTCTTTGTAGTGCGATTCGTAAATCA
>JAGVUA010000145.1 GCA_019136545.1 Betaproteobacteria bacterium | reverse complement strand
GGCCGCGCAACGTATCTTCCATGAATTGATAGCGGCCGGCGGCCTCACTTTTGTAGTGAGGATCGATCATATCCTGCCAGTCCAACACCTCGCCAATCGTCATCTCAACCAGCTTTTTCTGTGGACGATCCTTGGCTTTGATGCCGCCCCACACGACATTGTAATCTCCATGACTTTCGTGCTGCGCGATGAAATCAAGCAACGGCTTGTAATCGATCATACAGTAGCCCTCTCGATGCATGGAGCTAGTCCAACCCATTTAGCCTTTTGATCAACTGGGCAGCCTAGTATAACCTCAAGCCTCACTCGACACTTGAGATTAGGGCACGATATGGTGACCGTCCCGCCCGAAGAGGTTTTGGGGACGCTGAATGTCGTCTTGCACATCGGGCAGATTGCCCTGTTCTCTATTGCCATCGTCAATACCCCTCGGCACTACATCGCCGTGTTTTTGGCGCCAGTATGAAGGGAAGCTATGCCCAGTTGTTCGGACAACATAGCTCGTTGGAATCCGCGCCTTTCATCTACGCGGCCCGTTCCAGACAGGCCGCTTCGATGAATTTTTCGGCATCGGTTCGCGCTTCGACGGGGGTGAGCGATTCGTGACCGCCCAAGTTCTTGCCCCCTCCACGCGCATCAGTTCCGGCGTTCCCCGCCGTAGCGAACTTCAAAATCACATTGGCCGCGTTCACATCCCGATCGTGGCGAGCATGGCAGTCGGGACAGGTCCATTCCCGAACCGAGAGCGGCATTTTTTGCTGATAGCTCCCGCAGTGGCTACAGATTTTACTGGTCGGTGCCCAGCGATCCACAACAATGACCTTGCGCCCAGCCCAGGCGGCTTTGTATTCGATCTGGCGGCGAAATTCGCCCATGCCGACATCGGCAATTGCGCCTGCCAGGTGATGGTTCTTCAGCATCCCTTTGACGTTCAAATCTTCCAGGGCAATCACGTCTGCACGCTGTACCAACGCTGTGGTGGTCTTGTGCAGGAAGTCTTGGCGCATCGCGGCAATCTTGGCGTGAATCCGCGCTACACGCTGGCGTTGCCTACGGCGGCGGTTACTGCCTTTTTGCTTGCGGGCCAAGAAGCGTTGCTGGCGCTTGAGGTGCTTCAACTGACCTTTGAGGTGGCGCGGATTGCCCGATTTCCAGCCGTCGCTGGCGACCACCACATCCTTAATCCCCAAATCCAGACCCAGGGCGACGCCGGTCAAGGGCAACGCTTCAACGACTTCCTCACAACTGAACGCCACGAAATAGCGCCCCGACGGGTCTTTGGAAACCGTCGCCATTTTCGGGATGCCGGTCGGGATACGACTCCAACGGACTTTGACAAAGCCGAGTTTCGGCAACTTGAGGAATTCGCCGCCGCTATAGGTGCTTTTGATATGGCGTTGATCCAGTTGATAACGAACCGCTTGCTGGTCCCACTTCGATTTGAAGCGGGGATACTGGCCGCGCTTTTCAAAGAAGTTTTTGAACGCCTTGTCTTGATCGATCAGGGCTTGGGTCAAGCATCCGGCGGTTGCATCGGAAAGCCACGGGAATTCCGTTTTCTTCCAAACCGTCACTTGCCGATTCAGCGAAACATAGGTGTGCTTTTCTTGGCGTTCTTTCCATGCGGTGCTTCGCCAGTCCAAACAGCGGTTCCACACAAACCGCGCACACCCGAATTCGACCGCCAGTTGCTTTCGCTGTGCAGCGGTCGGGGTAAAGCGGAATTTGTAGGCGCGTTGTCTGGTAACCATGCCTGCAATCGTACTATACTTAGTAGTACGATACAAGGGGGTTGCTATGAAAAAACCGGAAGTTGTGACCATCCGCTTAACCACAGAAATCAAAGCGTTGCTGGTCAAGCAGGCGCAGGCGCAAAACCGCAGCATCACGTCCTACCTCGAATGGCTGGTGATGCAAGATGCCGCTGCGGCGCGAACCGCCCCGAAAAACCGGCGCGGATAGCACATTCATTACCGCCGGACGGCCCGCTCCGGGCGAACCGGCAAGCGCGCCACGCGCTACGCGGCCGGTTCGGTCCCTACGCGATGCCTTCTACGACCGGCGGGGTCGCTCGTCTTCCATGACTCGCTTCAAAGTACCCCGCCGCAATGCGGGCATCGGGCGCTCATTTTCCGCTACTGCCGAAACCAGCTTCGCCCCGCTCCGTTTCGTCCAGATTATCGACAGCAACGATCTTGGGCCGATAACACGGCACGATCAGCAGTTGCGCAATTCTGTCGCCACGCTTTATCGAATACGTTTCTTCGCCGTGATTAAAAAGCAGCACCATTACCAGGCCTCGATAATCCGAATCGATTACACCAGCCCCGGTATCAATCCCAAATTTTGAAGCCATCCCCGATCTAGGCCAGATCAACCCGACTTTGTCCGCGTCAATCTCAACTGATATTCCCGCGCTAATCAATGCCGATTCCCCAGGGTAAACATGAACCCCCACATCAGCATAAAGGTCCATCCCTGCACTGCCGTCGGTTGCATAGGTCGGAGCTATGGCGGTGTTGGTGAGTCGCTTGATTCGCATTATTCATCTCCAGGTGCATTGCCATTCCGCCGTCTCTTGCGTGGCTTCCTCATCTCGACTCCACACGACTCAACGCCGTGTTTGAATCCGTGGATAAATGCCTCTCGATAATGAAACCCGCATCGTTCGATAATATTCGGGTCTTCGTCGTGCGCTTCTAGAACGGATTTGACATAGCCCCAATGGGCATCAGCTACTGCAACGACTTCGGCTTCGGTAAACATGTGGCCTCCTAATTGGATTCTGTGATTTTGGTTTTGGTCATAATTCGATGCCTCTTTTTCGCATCGGGACAACAGCAGGCTGATTCCACGACGGAAGCCCGCCGGATAGAGACTCGAACCTAGCATGATCGCCATTAAAACGCAGCGAAATCGTACCAACTTTCCCGCCGCGACGCTTAAGAATAATCAACTCGGCGCAACTCTTATCGATGCTGTCCGGGTTGTAATAATCGTCTCGGTAAATTCCAGCTAATACATCCGCTGATGCTTCCCACTCTCCCGAGTCCCTTACATCGGACAAGACGGGTCGTTTATTTGGGCGTTCTTCGAGTTTGCGATTAAGCTGCACCAGCGCAATAACCGGGCAGGCGAGTTCCTTGGAGAGCGACTTGAGCTTTCTCGCAACTTCAGATTGCTGCTGAACGCGGTTATCTCCACCCCCATCAACCAATCCGGCATGGTCCACAACGACCATCCCGAGAGGCCCGTGCTTGCGGTGCAGCGCCCGTGCTTTCGAGAGCAAATCCGTTAGCTGAGGGTCGGTCGTCTCATCGAGCCAGAGCTTTGCGTTACTCAGCATCGCAGATGCGCTCGACAGTTGCGCCCAATCGGATTCGGACAACTTGCCGGTTTGGATCGAGTCCAAGCTGATGCGCCCGACGCTCGCAAGCAGTCGCTCAACCTGCTCGGTTGATGGCATTTCAGCCGTGAAAAACGCGGTCGGTTTCCCCTCGTGCGATGCCATGCGTTCCGCGAATTGCAGTCCCAGCAGCGACTTACCCATCGCCGGGCGCCCGGCGATGACGTAGAGCTTTCCGGCTTGCAGGCCGTGCAGCAGGTTATCCAAGTCGGTCAACCCGGTACTAACGCCTACCGTGGCGATGCCCTGGAAGCGCTGATCAATCGCTGCAATGCAGTCCGACAGGATCGATTGCAGCGGCACCAGCCCGCTCGACTCATTGCCGCTGTCCAGGCGTTCGAGCGCTTGCCGGAGCTTGAGCAGCGACTTTTCCGCGTCGCCGTCGCGAAAGGCCCAGCCCTGCAACTCGGTTCCTAACTGCACCAGCTCCCGGCGCCTTGCCCGGTCGCGAACAATGCGGGCATAGGCGATCACGTTAGCGGCGCTTGGAGTGTCACGCTGTGCGGCCGCGATATAGGCCCACTCTCCGTCATGCAGATCGCCTTTTGATTCCAGCCATTCGGCCACTGTGAGCAGGTCAATCGGCTGTTTGGCGGCATCCATGGCCGCCATGGCGCCGAAAATCTTGCGGTGCAGCTCGGTTGTGAAGTCGCTAGCGGATACCACTGCGGCGATATCGGCGAAAGCTACCGGCGCAATCAGCGCGCCGCCAATCACGGCCTGTTCGGCCTCCATACTCGCGAGAGGTTGATCAGCCATCAGTAGTACTCCCGAACCTTTATCGTGTTTTCCGGGTGAATAACCCAGTCAAAATTCATCGTCCATGGCTCATCAAACCCATCTTTCGGTTTTGTTTTCCCGATCATCAGCGGTTTGGTCAGTAGATGATCGATGATTTGCTCCCATTTCCCGATGTCGCAATCGATTTGCGTCTCCCAGAATCGGATGGCGTTTTTGATCCGAGAATCTGGCCATCTTTTCGTTTCCGCCAGTTCGGCTATCCCGAATGGCGCGCATTTCTCGTTCCACAGCTCCCTGATTTTTCCCAGCATCTCGGCAATGGCGGGCTGCGCTTTGGGATGCTCGCATTCGACGACGACACAATTCACGGCGGCGGCGGCGGCGGTCGCGCGCGCTTGCGCGTGCGTGCGTGCGAGAGGTGTTGCCACCTCCTCCACCACCACCGTTTTTTTAATTGGAGCAGGAGCAGGAGCAGGAGCAGGAACAGGAGCAGGAGCAGGAGCAGGAGTACTACGATCCGTAGTGCTGTCGTTATTCGACCGTACTACGGTCGTACTACGGTCGTACTTTTGGATGACTTTCTTGAATTTCTGGTATTCTTCATGGGTAATCCCTGTTCGCCCTTGTGCCTTGAGTTCCTTGGCTTTTTCTGGATTGGTACGGAACAATCGAGACAACCTAGCTTCGTCGCTGCGCTCGTCAGCGTCTGCTGCCCATGGATTGTGTTCTTGCCAATCGTGCAGCAGATATCGGCCATCGCGAAGGTCTATCCACTTGAGAGATTCAAGCGCTGAGACAAACGCTCCTGGTTCGCCATCCCATCTTGCAGCAATCTCGATATCGTCCGAGTCTTGACCAACATCGCCATCTGGCCGATTCAGCGCTGCCCACGTCCACAAACGGATAAGCGACTCGACCCCCTCAAGACCAAGGCGCCGTTTAAGCTTGACGGTTTTTGGGTGATCCAGAAAAAATACTGACAAGCGGATATCGGTATTCATCATCCCATCCCGTTGTCTTTGAGCCAATCCCTGTTTTTTTCTCTGTCCGTCAGCTCGAATAATCTGAGCGATCTTTCGTCAGGTCTATCAATCGGGCCTCTAACGGGTCCCCTATCGATCAAATAGCCTCTGCTAATAAGCCTTTGCAACGATGCTTCTGGCAACCTGCCAAGCAAGCAGACGATCCTGCTCGAATAAACCCTGTTGTTAATTAATTCCGAAAGCGCCCAAATGTCTTTCTTCGTGAGGGCTTTGTCGGCTATCGCGGCATTCAGAATCAGGGCGTTTTGAGCAAGACGACTATCAAAGTCTCGCCATTTGCGCGCTTCAGAGATAGAAACGACATTGCTTTTCATGGCGCCATCTCTTGTAATTCTGCTACAGGCTGGCGCTCAAGCCGCTGGGCGCGGTTGAAGGCGTCGGAGAACTCTTGGAAGGTGGCGGATGGGTGGTTACGGAACCACGACCACAGAGCGATTAGGGCGGCGCGGGTCATGCGTGGTTGCTCCTAGATTCAAGGCTTCGGTTCGCCGTGTTCAGTCGGCGGGCGGGGAGAGTTTGAACACCCGAATCTAGACGGACGGCCAGCCTCACGGACAGGCCACTCTCCCCATTGAAGATAATCGAAGGGGCACAAAAAAACCGCTTTCGGAGCGGGGAACCGCTAGATCGAGGGGGTTCAATCCCTTTGCACAAATCATACGCCGACGCGTGGGGGTTGGCAAGTGAAGTCATGATTGCGACTCGGCGAATGCAAAGACATTTTGGCCCCGGACCATCTCGAACAGATCGAGCTGCATTTCGGCGTCATCGCGATCCTTTTTCACAGTATCCGCCCAGTACGCTTTAGCGACCCGCTTAAAGTGCCTCTCGCCAATCTGGCACTCATCTTTCAGAGTCGCAGCGAGTGCGGCCTGATGGTCCTGCTCAGCTTGAATCCGGTCCTGGCTCTCGCCCCACTGTCGGATGGATTCCGTCAGCTTCTTATGCTGTTCCGCCGTCAATCCGCTCATTTCATCGCCTCCAGATAGTTCAAGATTAAGTCCCTAGCCCGCTCCCATCCCTTGCACCAGTCGGCCCGGTAGCCTTGCGTTCTCGCAAAATCGATAAACTCGGATTGGTCATCCGATAGGTCGGACGGCACGCCATTGCGCCGCTTCATCTCGATGTACAGCCCGGCATATCCATTGCGGACAACAGGAAGGAACACATCCACAACGCCCTTCGTCATGCCCATCCTTCGCATCTTCGCTGCCAGTCCAGGCGACAACGGCACCCCATTCAGTGACGAATGCAGCCAGCGCAGTTCGGGAAGCGTCTTGACCGCGACATCTCGCCACTGGAACAGCGCGATTTGCTCGGCTTCCTCCAGCGGACAGGCGCTCGTCTTTCTCGGCTGGCGATTGCCGAACAGGTCGGGGAGCTGCGGCCGTTTGCGGCGAAGCGTGCGGACGGGCATTTAGGCGGACTTTCCCCCGTCTTCCAGATAGCCAAGCGCATCGCCGGCGAACTTGAGGTTTTTGGAGCGCATCACGCCCTGGATTTCCTTGATGCGGGCCAGTTCCTTTTCCGCCGCCTGCTTGATCTTGGTCAGATTGTCCTTGACGTTATTGGCGCGGACATCCAGGTCATTGAGGGTTGCGTGCTTTACTTTGACCAGCTTGCCGTCAATGAGCTTAATGACGGTTTCGCCATAACCGACCCAGTCGTCATTACTTTGCAGCTTCGGCGATGCATGGTTATCAATGGCGGTTTTCGTAATGCTCCAGCAGGTTTGGTCAAGCAGCGTTCGCCAGTTCGCCGAAACCGCCGTGGCTTTGACGCGCTCGAAAATATCATTGGCGGTAAACTGTCCGGCTGCTTCAGCGATAGCTTTGCTGGCGATTTGTGCAAGCAGCCTTTTCGTAATGATCGGCTGCGGCGGGATGTTGATCGGCTCTGGTTTATTCATCTTTCATGGCCTCAAACTTTTGGATTAACGCGGGGATGTTTTCCTGAAGCGACCGCAGCCTACGCCGCGCCTCTTTGAACTCGAACATGTACTTTGCCGCGAACTCATCCCACGTCCCCTTGAGTTCGTCGGCAAGGTCAATTTGCGCCTGGTTGGCAACCAATGATTCCGCAGAAAGCAGTAGGCTGAACTGATGGAACCAGGAGGTTTTCCGCGCCTCTCTCCGCTCGGCTTCTTCTTTTGCTGCTTGTTTCTTTGCTCGATCTTCTTCGGCCAACCGGTCATCTTCTTCCCTCTGTATCCGGGCCGCTTCCTCTGCTGCTTCTCGGTCCGCTTGTTCAGCCGCCGCAATTGCCTTTGAGAGCGATAGCCGATCCTCGGCAACAAGCGCTGCCAAGTCTGGATAGCGCGCCTCAAGATCGGCGCGTTTTGCCGCGATTTCCTTGGCTTCCTTGTCCTTTTTTTCCCTGTCCTTGAAATCCTGTTGCGCCAATTCGTACGCTTCTGTTAGGGAAATCAGCCCATTCATGACATCCAAACACCTCCTTGGATATCGCTCCCCTTCCACCATCGGGCTGTTGCGGAGAACGTAACGGGCCTTTGTGATATATGGCTTGGAAACCTCGATATCCAAGATTGAGGTTTTCCCTCTGCCGCCTTTATTGGTTCCTTCAGGGAATTGCATCGCAAACGCCATTGCTTTCTGTCCCGGCGTCGCATCTCGGTTCTGGTTATTAGAGCGGTGAACGGCAAGCTTTGGGTCGATGTCAGTAATGATGATTGGCGGGGTAATTCCGGCTATGCGCGCCGCTTCCCTACGGTTCCTTCCATCCAGCAGCATCCAGACGCCTTCCACTTCCGCGACGGTGATCGGGTAGCGATGATCAAACCCGTTCTCGCGAATATCATCCGCTAGATCGTTAAGTTTGTCGGCAGGCCACATGCTCCAAATATCTGCATCGGCAAACACCGGAAGATTGAAAACATCGATTTCTGGTAGTACAGTTTCATTACTCATTGCAGCCTCTCGGCATGGTTAGGTTGCGATGTCAGCCCGGCCCTGTTCCCGCAGTGGCCGGGTTTTTTGTGACTTCCCGCAGTCTATCTTTCGCGTAACCGATGACGGTCTTTTTATCGATCCGGTCCCAATTTCTCCGCTTTTTTGCTGCAGAAAGATAGTTCCTCAGAAAGTCGGCGTACGATGGTTTATTCCAATGGTCGTGATGCTGACCAAGAGTTGGTCGTGATGCTGACCAAGAGTTTCAATCCATTTAATCTCGCTAAATGTGCTCCAAGGATCGCTATTCAACGGTCTTTCCCCTATATGCTATTAATCTGCAACCGAGTAGTCGGTTACGTATCCGCTACCACACGAATCCGAGATAGCGCCTTTTCCGACTTCCTTCCCTGTGAGAATATCCAGCGCCCATACCCAGTCGATCCTGCGATGATCGTAAGCGGTGGGGTGGTTAATCAAAAACTTCCTAATCGCCGCTCTTGAGACATACCGAAATCCGACGCTGCGATTTCTCGAAGTCATGACCTCCATTTTTGCTTCTATTAATCCCCGCTTGACCCACTTATCCGCCGCAGTTTTCTGTTCATACCCCATCCGCAAAGAGAAATCATTCAGCGTGATGTAATCGGTGCGTGTCGCCCGAACCCGGAGTTGTGCAAGTTTGGTTTCTATTGCGCACGGTGATCGCTTAAACCCGGCATTCCTTAACCGCCTGCTAATCGCCATCAGCGATTTTTCGCCGTGCGTTTCGATGATGTCGATTTCCTTTTCTTCCCACGGTCTATTATGCCGGTCAACTGCAACCATCCTCTGTAGCCTTAACACCGATAGAGCATGGTATTTAAGCGATCCGACAGGGATTCCGCTCTCGTTCGAGATGATTTTCAATGCGCCAGTGCTCCGGTTGGCGTAAGCCTTCCGAATCATCGGTTCCCATCTTGTGTAGTCGTATCTCATAAGGGTTGCCCGGCATTACCCGGCCGGGCGCGGGTGAGGGAGGTTCGCATGAACACGAGGTGATGAGCCTCTATCCGATTCTTAGCCGGCAAGAACGGCCCGGACATCGGCATCAGTCCGGTTGCCCCGATCCCCGTCCCTATTCCGCACGCAAATGGAACGCGGGAATTGTCGCGGACATCGTTGAGATGGGCAGGTGGGATCGTTTGCGATGATCGGCGGTTGGGCGCCATCCTCGCATTACGAGCTCGATGTCATGTAGTTTCTCGCGGGGCGCGGTGGGCAACTCACGCTCAATAAAGTCACGAACGATTGCAGCGAACACCTCGCGTTCGCGTTCCGTAGTCAAACTCGACCCATTAATAATGTCCATCGGAATGTCCCCCTCTTTTTTGGAATAAGCTGTTGTTTTTTCTTTAGTATAAATCTGTTCTGTACCGCACCATGGACACCATAATGTCCTGGGGAGCGTCCAGTCTGGAAAGTCGTCAAGATACATCCCATTCGCGCATACCGCACACTCTAGCGTTGTCACTCTAGTGACAGTGACGCTACGGAAAATTGGTAGTTGACTAGTCATTGGTTACTTCAGCAACCAGATTGTCATTAACGCTGCTACTACCCAGCAGCCGGCCGCGATCAGAATTGCGGCGATCATTTCGGTGCTCTCACGGAGTGGTAGTACGCATCGGCGGCAAACTGGATTCCCCGATCTTCGTAGAAGCGACGAATGACGCCGACATTTTTCATGCTTATAGTTCCATCATTTTCAAGCAATGAAATCGTCTTAATAGCGCATCCAGTCGCTTTAGAAACTTCGGATATATTTTTCTTGAGCGCAGCACGCGCCATCCTAAACTGCGCTGATGATACTGATGAGATGGCCGGACGCGACGGGCTGCTTGATAAAGGTGTCGCCACGTTTAAACCCGCTGCGTCCGATTGATGTGTCATGTCGATGTTCCAAAAACATCTGGCCTGAGCTGATATCGCGTCACTTTGCCGAACGTGACCCGCTCGATTGCAAGGCAATATTTCGGCGAAGTTCTGCCAGATTGTAGCCATTTCCAGATATATCCCTGTCGCACGCCGATCATCCGAGCCAGCGATGACTGGCCCCCAGCAAGTTCAACTGCGATATGTAACGGCGTATTTTCCATCCGCCCTTTGTACTCTATAAAGAGTATTAAAGTCAATCGATGCCTACCAAAAAATATTTTCATTCTCCTGTTGCTTTCCTACTCTTTTGGGAGTAGCCTGTACTCACCTAGTCGATATTCTCCTCAAGGCTAGGTGGTTGACATCGATATTGCCCGCCGCCCTGGCGGGCCTTTTTAGGGGATTGGAATGAACGAAGAAAAACAGTTTGTGTTGGTAACGACAGAGTATCGCGGTGTATTCGCAGGGTTCCTGGAAAGCCAGCACGAAAGGACAGTAGTGCTTACCAGGGCGCGATGCGCGATCCGATGGAACACGAAAAAAGGATTCTTAGAGCTGGCCGAGGATGGGCCAAACGAGGGGAGCAAGATCGGGGCTGAGGCAAAACAAATCACGCTTTACGGCGTGACCAGTATTGCCGTAGTAGCCGATAAGGCTCGCGAAAAATGGCTGGCATAGCGCGTCCGTTCCCACCGCCAGCGCTCAGCGCCATCACTGTTGATGATGCGAGATCGGTTGCATGTAAAAGCGGAGTTGCCGCATTCATCAGCCGGCATCGCATAGCGTCAACAGCGGTTGATACGGAGCTACTGCTAGAGCTAGCAGAAAACAAAGAGCAGTCCATCTACATCAAGATGGCGGCTGGATTGTCTGGCTACGGCTACGGCGACGGCAACGGCTACGGCGACGGCTACGGCGACGGCGAAGGCGACGGCGACGGCGAAGGCGACGGCTACGGCGACGGCTACGGCGACGGCTACGGCGACGGCTACGGCGACGGCTACGGCAACGGCGACGGCGAAGGCGACGGCGAAGGCGACGGCTACGGCAACGGCTACGGCAACGGCGACGGCGACGGCGACGGCTACGGCGACGGCTACGGCAACGGCTACGGCAACGGCGACGGCGACGGCTACGGCTACGGCAACGGCGACGGCGACGGCTACGGCTCCGAATGATGATTGCCCGCCGCCATGGCGGGCATTTTTAAGAGGTAGGTATGAACAAAGCAACTAAAGAGTTGTGTATCAAGATGTGCGCTCTACTTCAGACGCCGCGTGATTTTGTGGTCGGTGATTTTGTAACGTGGAAGCATCCTATGCTATCCAACGCAACCTTTCCGAGAGTCGGAGATGAAGCTATTGTCACCGAGATATTTTGCCAAGTTAGAGATTCAGCATCAGATTCAGGGTCTCCGTATTTCTATAGCAACTTGGATACGAGGATCGGCATATTCAGCAGTGAAGGGGAATTTCTTGAATACACAACAGATTCCCGTCGCCTTAAAAAATCGTATTAGACGACGCGCCTGCAAGGTGGCATTTTTAGGAGAACACTATGAATCATCTCTACACGCAAGGCACCGTCACTATTGACGGGAAAGAGTACGATGCGGAAGCGACGTACGAGGTTTACGAGGGATGCCTCACAATTCACGAGGTGCGAGCCATTCGGCAGGTAGCAAAGAAAGGCGAGTATTGGTTTGACCGGAATGGCGAGGGGCATGAAGGGCCGAAGTTTGTTAGCATTGACGTTACAGACTGGGTTGATATTGCGGCGTGCCGCACTGAAGAAGAATGGAAGGCGTCACAAATCGAGGCCGCTCGTAAAGAGATAATGCGAGACTATGCTGAAAAGCAGCGTCAAATGGCAGAATGGTGCGCTGTGGCATGGAGAAATAGGGGAATGCAATGAACTGGTATCTGTCTTTCCTAGGACAGCTTGCTCGCGATCCTTCGTTGTGCGGCGAGGCGGCTTACAGTAGCCGGATTATGGGCGATGTAATGGTGAGCCTATGAAAAAGAAATGGCGCTACAAACCGATGGCAACGCCGGTTCCAGCTAAGCACAAGAAGCGCAAACCGATGGCGACTAAGGTTGGTCTGGTAAGAAGTATCACTAGGGGATGGCTTCGTTCGGCGTCGGCGGTATGCGGAGGTGAGCTATGAATGGGCATTTTGTTGACAGAGAGACGATGGCAACGGCTTCTATCATCGTCTTGGGGCTAGCTGGAGCGCTGTTGTTCGCTGCTGGCTTCGTGGTCGGGAAAATATTTTAGGGGTGCGTTCGGTAGGCATTGAAATTCAAAAATTCTATGTTACTCTTAAAAGAGTAAGTCTGTTGTTAGTGTGATGAATCTTAGCTAGTCAGGAGATTGCTATGGCGATTATTGAGATGTTGAGAAGTAATAGAGGTAGCAAAAGATTAGCGAATGCTCTGTATTTATCTGTATCTACAGTAAGTAGCAGGGATGAAATTGTATTCTCATTAAGAAAAGATGTAGTGAAGGAATTGCGATGGGCTATTGGAGACAATATCAAAATCATCTTTGATGATGAAACCAATCTAGTTACATTGACAAGAACACTAAGCAACAAAGGATATACATTATGTGGAAGGTCAAAAAATACAAGAGTTCCTGGGATGATTGCAGGTGGATCGATCAGGGTTAGGGCAAGGGGGGTAATAAAGCACCCTGAGCTTACGGCAATAACCAAGGACGATTGCGTGATCAACGGACCATCAATCACGTTTGTGATGCCTGGTCAATCATAAACAAATCGCCCTACTGACTGCCATCAGTAGGGCGGAGGAGAAAGCAGTGAACGCGAAAATCATACGCCTACCCGCGCCACGGCGCAAGACTAGCGAAAAAGAATCGGCAGTTCTTGCCGAGATCAAGGCGCTTAGAGTCGAGATGAGATTGCTCAAGAAGCTGATTGCAAAGGCCATTCCGCCGTCACCGTTTGATTATGAGGATGTTAGTCATGACTGATTTAGTCAAGTTCCAGCCTGCCGCTATCCCCTATCAAGAGATGGAGAAAATGGCTGCGGTTATCGCAAATAGCGGGCTGTTCGGGGTCAAGAATCCGGTGCAGGCGCTCGCTTTGATGCTCGTAGCTGCATCTGAGGGGCTTCACCCTGCAACGGCGGCTCGTGATTATCATGTCATCCAAGGTCGGCCGGCACTCAAAGCAGATGCCATGCTCGCCAAGTTTCAAGCGGCTGGCGGTAAAGTCGAGTGGCATGAGTATGGCGCTACGTCATGCAAAGCGACGTTCTCGCACCCGCAAGGTGGCAAGGTGACGATTGAATGGACGTTCGAGATGGCAAAAGCTGCCGGACTGACCGGGAAGGATGTTTGGAAGCAGTACCCCCGCGCTATGCTGCGCGCTCGTGTAATTTCTGAAGGAATCCGCACCGTCTACCCAGCCGTGCTATGCGGAATGTACGCCCCGGAAGAAGTGCGGGATATGGTTGACGTTGAAGGAACGGCGGAAGTATCCGCGCCTGATTATCCGCAACAAGCCCCACTGCCTGAACCTCAATACGATTTTGAAGCGGCTGAGTCCGCGATTAATAGCTTCGATGATGACGGACTGCTTGCGCAATGGCTCGCTCAAGAGCGGATCAAAAACGGCTGGAAAAAGACCGATCATCCGCACTACGTAACGGTTAAAGCAGTCTGCGCGGAACGAGCGGCGGTTATTCGTGAGGCTAGGAAGGCGGCAGATCAATCAAAAGATGCCGCAGAATCTACGCAATCTTGATAATTAAGCTCATGGATTAGCGTATAGGAGGTCAACATGACAACACTACATGAAATGTCGAAAGAATACGCCATTCTATACGAGATGGCATCCGATCCTGATGCCGATCTTGAGTCGTTCGGCATGGCGATTGACTCACTGAAAGGCGAGATTGGAGCAAAGGTTGACGGGGTTGTAGCCGTTATTCGCAACCTGGAAGCATTGCGAGATGGGATAGAGTCTCATATCGAGAAGCAAGCAAAGCGCGCCACGGCGGCAGAGAATAGGGCTAAATGGTTGAAGCGATACTTGATGGATTGCTTAGAGACGATTGGAGAAAAGCGGATCGTCTCGCCTAGCGCGGATGTGAGCATCGTCAATAATCCGGCGCGTGTTGAAATCTATAGCTATTCTGACCTACCAGAGGAATACGTTGTTGAGAAAAAAACGTATCAACCTGATAAGGCAATGATCAAAAAAGCCTTGCTCGAAGGGAATGAAGTGCCAGGCGCGAGTATCGTCAAAGACAAACGAATTTCGATTAAGTGAGAAACTGATATGCGAAAAGTTATGACGATGCAATACAACAACAAGAGAGAGCTTGTTGATTACAGAGAAGCCTATTTCCATTGCTTTGGGCTTCAAGAAACTGATGGAGGAATGTCCGAATCAATAGCTATTGTCGAGTATACTGATGATGGGGTTATTGATAGCTTCTATCCGAACAGCATTAGATTCCTAGATAAGCCAGTGGAGTAGGAATGAGA
>JAGVUA010000033.1 GCA_019136545.1 Betaproteobacteria bacterium | reverse complement strand
AGCCGTCCTGACCTTTGATACCGGGTGGGCTCAAGACGGCTCCGGCGCGGAAGCACCGTTCCAGGGCGGCGTCTTCAGTCGGCAGGCAGGTAAAGCAATTCAGCCAACAAGCTTCACCGTCTCGAGAAGGAGTCTGGCCGTCTTCGACAACGAAGGTCGATCGAACCGGCTGGTGATTCGCGTGAAATACGATAATCCAGGCATGTTCGTGAATGTCGCGACCCTGCAATCGGAGGGATCCCGGCCTGATCTTGAACGAGCGGTGGTGGTGGCGGTCGCTGGTGGCGATGCCGTAACACGACGAGCGCTGGCAGGGCCGATTGACGCGAATCATCTCATCGAAATGGATCGCCTTTCGGCCGACGCGAGATCAGAGAATTCGCCAGACGATCCACGGGAAGTGTTGGAACAGTACATCGTGCTGACCTATCCAACGGTATCGGCCGCCTTGTCGGCCCAAGAGATTCTTCGGCAACACCCCGGCATTGCTTACGTTGGCAACGATCGTTGAATTGACTTCTCGTGGGCGCCGCCATCGGGAGCGGCGGACCCGTATTTCGCGAAGAAGGCGGGGGCGACGAACGTCGGCCAGTATCAGTGGGGGTTGCAGGCCATGAATTTCCCGGCCGCGTGGAATATCACCAAGGGACACGGCTATGTCGGGGCGGTTGATGGCGGTCTTCCATACCAATCGCCAAACGGGGCCGCTGCGCCGCTTGATCTGCAAAACAACTTTCGGTTGCAGTTCTCACGCGATCCGTATGAGTGGGACAGCTGGCCGGAAGACTTCCATGGTTCGCATGTGCTTGGGATTATCGCTGCTACCGAAAAGAACGGGATAGGCGTCTCAGGTGTATGTCCGACATGCAGCGCTATGATGGCCCGGGTGGACGTGTCGAGTTCGGTCATCGCTGCCGCGTATAGGAGACTTGTGGATCGGGGAGTACAGATCATCAACTACAGCATGACTGCAGTCAATCCAAGCGGCCCTGAGTACACCTGCTCAAGCTTTAACTACCAAGAAATTTGCACCGCCATTGCGTATGCGTCAATGCGTGATGTGCTTATTGTCGCTGCCGCTGGCAACTTCAGTCGGTCCGCCCCGGGGTTCCCGGCGAATATGCCCGATGTCCTCTCGGTCGCAGGGGCCGCCAACACCAACATCAATATTCCGTCGAGTTGGACCATGTGGTCTTCATCTGTTCTCGCACCGGATTATGGGAGCAATTTTGGATCAGATGCAGCTGGTCTGGACGGCGTCGTCGCACCTGCCAAGGCCATCGTTTCGGTCGTTCCGGACAACCCACACAGTAAGAGCTACGTTCCCGACCCACCCTTCTATTGCTCGGATTACTATCCTGTCGACCAGTCGGCGACCGGATCGACGCTCGCGCTTGGCCATGCCGACGGATATGCTTCCTGCACCGGAACATCGATGGCCGCGCCGCATATTGCCGGTCTTGCGGGCATCCTGCGTTCCGTCAATCCTCGTCTCGGTTTGGCTGCGATCAAGTCGGCCATACAGACTGCTGGCGACAAGGCAAACGCCAGGCTGGCGAGTTACGGATACGGGTTGCCCAACGCCTTGACGGCGGTGAACAAGGTCCTGACCCAGACGCCTTCCAGCCGGCTTACACCGCTATTCTCCTTCTACAGCAGCGGGCGCCTCGATTACTTTTACACAACCGTCCCGCAGATGGGTACAGCCGCTATCTACGGCACTCTTGAACCGAAGGTTACGACCGCAACGCCATATCTGCCGACGGGAACGGCAGCCATTACTGGCTACAGCGCCTTTCCGGCCCACAAAGCGGGTGTCGCCGCGCCCCGCGCCGACGTTTGGATATTCACGACGCCGGCGAATCCGAAGAATGCCGCCATTCCGCTCGTGCCTCTCTATCGACTGAGTTGGAAGTGCTCCGATTGGACGCCCTCACCGCCGACCATCTGCTCGACCAACGGGAATCACGTCGACGTGACGTACACCGCCGATCCGGATGGCATCTTGGCGTTTCAGGATGTTGGATATCGGTTAGATGGGATCGAGGGCTACATCTATCCCAAGACGATGAGCCACCAGCCGACCGGGACGCGCAAGCTCATGCGCAAATACAACCCGGCCAGAGACGATCATGCGATCTTTCCGGACAACATGCTCGCGACCATGCAAGCGCAGGGCTACACTGAGGATTCTGGTAGCAACTGGCTGGGCTACGTCTACCCGAACCTGACCGGCGTCATCCCGACCATTCAGTAATGATCTCGTTGGGCCACCAGGAGTAATGGCAATGAATGCACGTACGCTAGTTGTTTCTCTCGCCTGCCTGGCGCTGACGCCGGCCGCCAACGCCGTATCCCTGTCTCAGAACGGCGCCGGTCAAGCCCTTCTCTATCCCTACTACACGGTGCAAGGTGAGAACAACACGCTCTTCTCGATCGCCAACCCCTGGTACGGTCGCTTGGGCCAGTTCAAAGCCGTCAAGGTCCGATTCCGCGAACACCGCAATGGCCGGCCGGTGGCCGATTTCAACCTCTATCTGGCGCCCGGCATGGTATTCACCGGCATGGTGACCCGCAATCCGGAAGGCCGGCCGATATTGGTCACTCAGAGCCCGGCCTGTACCGTGCCGCGCTTTGCGCCCAGCACCGCCATGCCGGGCTGGACGGAACTGCCGTTCTCGAACGCCGCCTACGCCGGCTACGACCGTGCCGGCAGCGGGATCGAGCGCGCGCGCGAGGGATACTTCGAGGCCATCGAGATGGGTAAAGTATACGAGGGCTTTGCGCTTCCCAATGGGAAGTCGCTTTGGACGGCCCTGCAGTATGCGGGCCCCAATCTCATCGTCGACTCGCAGGACTGCGGGGCGGTTGCGGCGGCCTGGGCGACCGGTGGGGCATTCCGTACCTCGGGCGGCGCGGAGTTGTTGCCCCCCGCCGGAGGACTCTTCGGCATGGGCACGATCATCAACGTTCCTCAGGGGACCGATTATTCCTTCGATCCGGTCGCGCTCGACGGCTTTTCGACCTTGCCCCACCACACCGCGCCCGGCGATATGTCACCCAACCTGGGCGACGCCGACCCCGTCAGCCTGGTGACAGTTGGCAATGTGGCCCACGTCAGCACCTGGAACAACGGCCGCGATGCGGTGAGCGCAACGCTTGCCCGCGCGAAGGTCCTGAACGAATATATCGACAAGACCCCGCAATTGGACGCGGCGACCGACATCATCTTGACTTTTCCGACCAAGGGATTGCATGTCGTCCGCGAGAGCGACGGCGGTCAATTCACCTCGCCTCCCTTCAGCGCCGAGTTCGATGATCTCTTGCCGGCGGGACAGGGCGCATCAGGGGATCCCTTGGCCGACGGTACAAGCAGGGGGGCTTGTGAGCCCATCTACATGAACCGTTATGCGCCCGATGGCCGCCAGAACTCGGTAGCCGGCGGTCTCAACTTTCCCGGGCCATTTCCCATTGATCCACGATCGGCGTGCTGGGCAACCTCCGTGTTCAGCTTCGGCAACGTACTCGATGCGCAAAGCCGGACTGATATCTCGCAATACTTCGCAACTCCATACGGCTGGATAGGAATCGAATTCCCTTCTCCACCAGCCATCTTGACAAGCAGGGAAGGCCACCGACACGTTGGGCTGCCGGTGATCGGCTTCGCCATCGAGAAGTATGTGAACGGAAACCTCAACGGCGTTCTGTCCAACTACGGCGGCACGCTCGCACACAAGTACTTCACAGTCGTCGAGTGATGGCGTCCATTCCAGTCGATTGCGCTTGGATTTGAAAGCACTTCGCGCTCGGCCTGACAACCTTCGCGCTGAGGCTGACGGCCACCGCGGCGAACATCAGGGCGAAGCCGGCCTGGTAGGCCGCCGCGTCGTAAGCGCGGCCGCCGCCGGCCAGCGCGCCGCTCCAGCGCCGGTCGAGCATCCAGCCGACCGCCGGCTGGAGGAACATGCCGCCCATCAGCGGTCCCATGTTGGCCACGCCCGAGGCCGTGCCCATCAGCCGCAGCGGCACCGATTCCTTGGCCCAGGCGAAGCCGATGATGATGTTGCCCGAGGCGAAGCCGGTAATGGCGAGCAGCGTGACCAGCGCCGCCAGCGGCAACGGCGCCCAGATCACGATGGCCCAGCCGATCACGGCGACGATGCCGCTGGCGAGGTAGATCGGCTTGCGCCGGCCCAGGCGCGTGCTCCAGTTGCCCAGCACCGGGCCGCCGATGCCCCAGGCGACCAGCATGGTCGAGGTGATGGCGGCAGCGGCCTTGGCGTCGAGGCCGTGCACCTGCCGCAGCCAGGGCACGCCCCAGAGGCCGGCGAAAGTCAGCACCGCGCCGGAAAAGCCGATCGGCACCAGCATCAACAGCCAGATGTTGCGGTAGGAGAGCACCTCGGCGAGGCTGGCGAGAATCGGCGTGTGACCACGGCTGACTTTCGCGCCGGGCGCGTGGAAGTGGCTGGCGTAGCCGCGCTCGGACGGATCGTCGCGCACGAACAGCCAGAGGGCGGCGGCCAGCGCCGCCGTGCTCACCGCGAACACGGCCATCACGGGACGCCAGCCGAAGGCGTCGACGGCCAGTCGCAAGGGCACGCCGGCGATGACGCCGCCGATCAGGCCCATCATCAGCAGCAGGCCCGAGACCAGCGCGAAGCGGCGCGGCTCGAGCCAATGCGATGACAGCTTGAGCATGGCGACGAAGCCGACGCCCACCGAGGCGCCGACCAGCAGCCGCCCGGCCGCGGCCAGCTCGAACCCCGGCGCCAGCGCGAACAGCAGGCCGCCGACCGACGCTACCGCCGTGCCCGAGGCCAACAGCCGGCGCGGTCCCCAGCGGTCGGCCAGGAGCCCCGTCGGAATCTGCATGGCCACGTAGGCGTAGAAGTAGAACGCCGAAAGGTTGCCGAGCGCCGCGCCGCCGATGGCGAAGTCGGCCATCAACTGTTCCGTCATCACCGCCGGCGCCACGCGCTGGAAGAAGGCGACGAGATAGACCAGCGCGCCCAGACCCCAGATCGTCCAGGCCAAGCGAGCGGGCGGGTGCGTCACAAGAACTGCCTCGACCACCAGAGGCGGGCGCGCAGGCCCCACTCGGTGGCGTAGCCGACCACGCGGAAGCGCACCTTGCCGGCGCCGTCGACGACGAAATGCGCCGGCACGCCATTGACCTTCCAGGCCGACGCGATCCTGCCCTCCGGGTCGTCGATGGCCGGGAAACTCAGCCCGCGCGTCCGCATGTGCCGGGCGACGTCTTCCGACTGCATGGCCACCGAAAGGACCGGATGGTCGCGCGCGACGGCCTCGATGTTGCCTTCCTCGGCCGCGCAGACCGGGCACCAAGTGGCCCAGAAGACGACCAGCACGGGTTTGCCGCCGGCCGTCTTACGGGTGTCTTCGAGGCTGGTCGATCGGCCATCGAGCAAGGTGCCGGCCAGCGGCGGCGCGGAACCCTCGGGCAAACCGCGCGTTTGCCAGTACTGCGCGCCGAGAATGACGGCGAGGATGACGCCCGCTTCCAGCGCCCGCTTCCGCCAACGCTTCAGCACTGCTCCCAGGGCAGGCCGTCGAAACGCCAGCCGTTGGTCATGCCGCGGTGGTGGTCGTCGTCCAGTTCGCCCTCGAAACCGTGGAGGACGTTATAGACGCGCTCGAAGCCAGCGGCTTCCAGCGCGTTGCCGGCATCGACCGAGCGGTTGCCGGACCGGCAGATGATGACGACGGGGCGGTCATGGGCGTGGCCGGCGAGTTTTTTCACCTCGCCGACGAAATGGGGATTCACCTCCCAGTCCGGGCCGTCGTTCCACGAAACATGCAGGCAATCCTTGGGATGGCCGACGAAAAGAAACTCCATTTCGCTGCGGCAATCGATGAACAGCGCCTTGGGGTTGTCATCCAGGAACTGGGCAGCTTCCTTGGGGGTGAGATGTTCCATATCGGTCTCCGTGGGTTGGGCGCGGACAGTTAAAGCCGATCGAGGCATGAATCCAGTCAGCGGATTATCGCAGCCCGCGGCAAAAGCCTGTTGCGAATCGACGCGATCGGGTTCATGAAGAGGTGCCAAATCGCATAATTTTATATAATGGCCGCGCTCCGGAGCAGAGCATAGCGCGTAGACGCACCGATCGAGAGGAGGCGCGTGAACAGGGTGGAGGAGGAGGCTGGATCCTTATCGCGCGGCATTTTTGCCGTCGTGCTGGCGTATGCGCTGGTCGCCAGCCTTTGGATTCTGCTGTCGGATCGCGCGCTGGGCGCGTTGTTCAGCGATCCGGCCGCGCTCATGCAGGCCAGCATGGTCAAAGGCTGGTTCTTCGTCGCGATCACCACCGTGCTCCTGTATTTCCTGGTGCTGCGTTTGCTCCGCAATATCCAGAACACCCACCGTCGCGAGGTTTCGGCGCTCGAGGAGCGGCAAAAGGTGCTCGATCTCCTGACCGCCCTCATCGAGAATTCCGGGGATGCGATATACGCCAAGGACAGGCAAGGCCGCTACCTGCTTTTTAACGCGGCGGCCTGCGCGGCCGTCGGCAGGCCCGCCGAGGACGTTCTCGGCCATGACGATCGCGATATCTTCCCCGCCGAGCAAGCAAGAACCCTGATGAGCATCGACCGGCGGATCATGGCGGCCGGTGAAACCGGGACCAGCGAGGAAGTGCTCAAAACGAACCGGGGGCGGCGGTTCTTCTTGGCGACCAAAGGGCCGTTGCGGGATGTCGCCGGCAATGTCTTTGGCCTGTTTGGCATCTCGCGCGACATCACCGAGCGCAAGCAGGTCGAACGCGACCTGGAGGCAAGCCGGAACCAGCTGCAGCTCTTGATCGACCATGCGCCCGCGGCGTTGGCGATGTTCGACCGCGACATGCGCTACCTGGCCTGTAGCCGCCGCTGGCTGGAGGACTACGACCTCAACGATCGGGAAATCGTCGGCCAGTCGCATTACGCGGTTTTCCCGGAGATCGGCGCGGCGTGGAAGGAAGTCCATCGGCGCGCGCTGGCGGGCGAGGCCATCAGCGTCGACGAGGACCGTTTCGAGCGCGCCGACGGCAGGGAACAGTGGTTGTGTTGGGCGGTGCGCCCGTGGTCCGACGAGGAAGGCAGTATCGGCGGCATCGTCATTTTCTCGGAGGACATCACGCGCCGCAAGCGGGCGGAAAGGAAACTGGAACAAGCCCTGGAGGAACAGCGGCAGGCATGCCGGGCCGCGGAAGACACGGCCTTGCAGCTGCGTCAGCTTTCGATGGCCGTCGAGCAAAGCCCGGAAAGCGTCATCATCACCGATCTCGAGGCCAGGATCGAATATGTCAACCAGTCCTTTGTCGATCAAACCGGCTTCACGCGCGCCGAGGTCATCGGCCAGAATCCGAGCATCCTGCATTCAGGAAAGACCTCGCCGGAAAACTACGCCGCCCTGTGGGCCAGCCTGATGGCGGGCCAAGCCTGGCGAGGCGAGTTCTACAACCGGCGCAAGGACGGCAGCGAGTACATCGAGTCCGCCATCGTCGCGCCGATACGCCAGGCCAACGGCGAAATCACGCACTATGTCGCCGTGAAGGAGGACATTACCGAGAGAAAGCGCATGGGTGCCGAACTGGATGGCTATCGGCGGAATCTTGAGCAGCTGGTGACGGACCGAACCGAGGCGCTCGAGAAATCGCGCGCCCAGGCCGAGGCGGCCAATCGGGCGAAGTCCGCGTTCCTCGCCAACATGAGCCACGAAATCCGTACGCCCATGAACGCCATCCTCGGCTTCACGCACCTGATGCGACGCGACGCGCGCTCTTCGCTCGAGATCGGTCGCCTGGAGAAGATCGACGGGGCGGCCAAGCACTTGCTCTCGGTCATCAACGACATCCTCGACCTGTCCAAGATCGAGGCCGGCAAGATCGAACTGGAGAAGTGCGATTTCGCGCTGGATGCCGTGCTCGACCACGTGGCGACGCTGATCGGCGATAGCGCCGCCGCCAAGGGGCTGACGGTGCGGATCGACAGCGATCATGTGCCGCACTGGCTGCGGGGCGACCTGACCCGTTTGCGCCAGGGGCTCCTCAACTTCGCGGGCAATGCGGTGAAGTTCACTCACCAGGGCGGCATCATCTTGCGCGCCCGGCTGATGGAATCCGTCGACACCCGCTGCCTCATCCGCTTCGAGGTCGAGGATACCGGCATCGGCATCGCCCCCGAGGTATTGCCGCAGCTCTTCCAGTCCTTCCAGCAGGCCGATGTCACGACGACCCGCACGTTCGGCGGCACTGGGCTGGGACTCGCCATCACGCGGCGCCTGGCGCAGATGATGGACGGCGATGCCGGCGCCGAAAGCATCCCCGGCGCCGGGAGCCGGTTCTGGTTTACCGTTTGGCTGGAGTACGGCGCGCCCGTGCAGTCCACCGCATCCGCTGCCAGCGGCAGCGTGGCGGACCTGCGACGCCTGCATGCCGGCGCCGCGATCCTGCTGACCGAGGACAATGCGATCAACCGCGAAGTGGCGACCGAACTGCTGCAGGATGCCGGGCTGACGGTGGATGTCGCGGAAAACGGCAGGGCGGCGGTCGACAAGGCCTGCGCGAAGCAATACGACCTGATTTTGATGGACATCCAGATGCCGGAGATGGATGGTCTCGAGGCGACGCGCATGATCCGGCGCCATGCGCGCGGCGGCGTCGTTCCGATTCTCGCCATGACGGCCAACGTCTTCGAAGAGGATCGCCAGGCCTGCCTGGCGGCGGGCATGAACGACTTCGTCGCCAAGCCGGTCGATCCGCCCGCCCTGTACGCCACCTTGGGCAAATGGCTGCAGGCGGTCAAGGTGGACCACGGCGTCGACAAGTCCGGAACAAGCGCCACGGTGCGCCAGCCCGCCGGCCCGGCGAAAAGCCGGGGCGTCGCGGAAATCGTGGCGGCGCTGGCGCTCGATCCGGCCATGGACGCTCGACAAGGCTTGATGGTCGTGCGCGGCAAGCAGGGCCGGTGGATCAGCTTGTTGCACACCATGGCGACTTCGCACCGCGACGATATGCGAAAACTGGAAGCCTGCCTGCGAAATGGCGCCCATCAAGACGCCTGCCGCATTGCGCATACGCTGAAAGGCGTGGCGGCGACGCTGGGCGCCCGGGCTTTGGCGGAGGCGGCGAGGGCGGTGGACGTTCGATTGCGCGAACCATCGAGCGCCGGGTACGATGACATGGCGCCCTTGATGGCCACGGTTACGCGGCAGCTCGAGCATTTGATCGAGGCCATCGGTCATTCCGCCGCAGCGCGCGACAAGGCGCCATGAGCTGGCCGGCCAGTGGCCGGCGTGCTAAAATTTGCATTTCATATCAATAAGTTCCGGTAATTTATGCAATCCGACCGCAGCGACGAACTGCGCCAACTGCTGGCGCGGCGCCTTCTTATTCTCGACGGTGCCATGGGCACCATGGTGCAGCGTCACGGCCTCGTCGAGGCCGACTATCGCGGCGAACGGTTTGCCAATCATGCACGCGACCTCAAGGGCAACAACGACCTGCTGGTGCTGACGCGGCCGGACATCATCGGCGGCATCCATGCCGCCTACCTCGATGCCGGCGCCGACATCATCGAGACCTGCACCTTCAACTCGACCGCGGTTTCACAGGCCGACTACCAGCTGGAGGCGCTGGTCTACGAGCTCAACGTCGAGGGCGCGAAACTGGCGCGCGGCCTGTGCGACCAGTGGACCGCGAAGCATCCCGCCAAGCCCCGCTTCGTCGCCGGCGTGCTCGGCCCCACCTCGCGCACCTGCTCGCTTTCGCCCGACGTCAACGACCCGGGCTATCGCAACGTCACCTTCGATGCGCTGGTGCAAGACTACACCGAAGCGATACGCGGCCTGGTCGACGGCGGCGCCGACATCCTGCTGGTCGAGACCATCTTCGACACGCTCAACGCCAAGGCGGCGCTCTACGCCATCGAGCAGTTCTTCGACCAGGCGGGCCGGCGCTGGCCGGTGATGATCTCCGGCACCATTACCGACGCTTCCGGCCGCACGCTCTCGGGCCAGACCGCCGAAGCGTTCTGGAATTCGCTGCGCCACGTGCGGCCGCTGTCGTTCGGACTCAATTGCGCGCTCGGCGCGAAGGAGTTGCGGCAGCACGTCGAGGAACTCTCGCGTCTGTGCGATTGCTTCGTTTCGGCCCACCCCAATGCCGGCCTGCCCAACGCCTTCGGCGGCTACGACGAGACGCCGGAGATGTTTGCCGCGGAGATCGGCGACTGGGCGGGCGCGGGGATCGTGAACATCGTCGGCGGCTGCTGCGGCACCACGCCCGACCATATCCGCGCCGTCGCGAACATCGTGGCCGGCATCGCCCCTCGGCGTCCCGCCACGCCTGACTTTCGCCTGCGTCTCTCGGGCCTTGAGCCCTGCAACATCGGCGCCGAGTCGCTGTTTGTGAACGTCGGCGAGCGCACCAACGTCACCGGTTCGCGCGCCTTCGCCAAGATGATCCTCGAAGAGCGCTACGACGATGCGCTGCGCGTCGCGCGCCAGCAGGTCGAGAACGGCGCCCAGGTGGTCGACGTGAATATGGACGAGGCCATGCTCGATGGCAAGGCGGCGATGGTGCGCTTCCTCAACCTTGCCGCTTCCGAGCCCGACATCGCCCGGGTGCCGTTCATGCTCGACTCCTCGAAGTGGGAGGTGATCGAGGCCGGCCTCAAGTGCATCCAGGGCAAGGGCATCGTCAACTCGATCTCGATGAAGGAAGGCGAGGCGAAGTTCCTCGCCCAGGCGCGCGCGGCGCGGCGGCTCGGCGCGGCCGTGATCGTCATGGCCTTCGACGAAGCGGGCCAGGCCGATTCCTATCAGCGCAAGGTCGACATCTGCCGGCGCGCCTACGAACTGCTCACCGCCGACGGCTTCCCGGCCGAGGACATCGTCTTCGACCCCAACGTCTTCGCCATCGCGACGGGAATCGCGGAACACGACAACTACGCCGTCGATTTCATCGAGGCGACGCGCTGGATCAAGCGCAAGTTGCCGCACGCGCACATCTCGGGCGGCATTTCCAACGTCTCGTTCTCCTTCCGCGGCAACGAGCCGGTGCGCGAGGCGATCCACACCGTCTTCCTCTACCACGCCATCCAGGCCGGCCTGACCATGGGTATCGTGAACGCCGGCCAATTGGGCGTGTACGACCAGCTCGACCCGGTGCTGCGCGAGAAGGTCGAGGATGTCGTGCTCAACCGCAAGCCCGCATCCGGCCAAAATCCCGGCGAAGCGCTGGTCGAATTCGCGCAGACGGTGAAAGGCCAGACCAAGGAGCAGACCGTCGATCTCGCCTGGCGTGAATGGTCGGTCGACCAGCGCCTGGAGCATGCGCTGGTCAAGGGCATCACCGAGTTCGTGGTCGAGGACACCGAAGCGTGTCGCGCGGCGCTGGCCGCCGCCGGCCGGCCGCCGCTGGCGGTGATCGAAGGGCCGCTGATGGCCGGCATGAACGCGGTCGGCGACCTCTTCGGCGCCGGCAAGATGTTCCTGCCGCAGGTGGTGAAATCGGCGCGCGTCATGAAGCAGGCGGTCGCCCATCTCGTCCCCTTCATCGAGGAGGACAAGAAGCGGACCGGCGCCGCGGCGAAAGGCAAGATCGTCATCGCCACGGTCAAGGGCGACGTGCACGACATCGGCAAGAACATCGTCGGCGTCGTGCTCTCCTGCAACGGCTACGAAGTGGTCGACCTCGGCGTCATGGTGCCGGCCGAGAAGATCCTGCACGCGGCGAAGGAGCATGGCGCGCAGGCGATCGGCCTCTCCGGCCTGATCACGCCGTCGCTGGAGGAGATGAGCCACATCGCCGCCGAGATGCAGCGCCAGGGCTTTAGTGAACGTGGGGTGCCGCTTCTCATCGGTGGCGCCACCACCAGCCGCGCCCACACGGCGATCAAGATCGCGCCGCATTACCAGGGCACGGTCGTCTATGTGCCCGACGCCTCGCGCGCCGTCGGCGTCGTCACCAAGCTGTTGTCGAAGGACATGGCGGCCGACTACCGCGCCGAGATCGCCGGCGATCACGAAAAAGTGCGTGCCCAGCACGCCGGCAAGAAGGGCGCGACGCTGATTACCCTGGAGGCTGCGCGCGCCAACCGGCCGGCGCTGGCGTACGCGCCGGTGAAGCCGAAGCGGCTGGGCGTCACGGTGCTGCGCGACATCGATCTGGCGACGCTCGCCGACTACATCGACTGGGCCCCTTTGTTCCAGACCTGGGACCTCGCCGGCTCGTATCCGAAGATTCTCGACGACGTCAGGGTCGGCGAGCAGGCGCGGCAGGTGTTCGCCGACGGCAAGGCCATGCTGAAGGAGATCGTCGCAGAACGGACGTTGACCGCCAACGCGGTGTTCGGCCTGTTCACCGCCAATGCCAACGGGGACGACATCGAACTGCGCGACGAGCGGGGCGCACTGCTGATGACTTGGCACAACCTGCGCCAGCAGCAGCAACGGCCCGACGGCAAGCCCAACCAGTGCCTGGCCGATTTCGTCGCGCCCAAATCAACGAAAGTCAGCGATGGCGGCACGCCGGACGACGTCGGCGCGGGGCGTGAGGAGGCACCGGACTACGTCGGCGCCTTTGCCGTCACCGCCGGCATCGGCATCGAGAAGAAGCTGGCGGAGTTCGAGGCGCAGCACGACGACTACCGCGCCATCATGTTGAAGGCACTGGCCGATCGGCTCGCCGAAGCCGCCGCCGAATGGCTGCACGAGCGCGTGCGCAAGGAGTACTGGGGCTACGCGGCCGGCGAATCGTTCAGCAACGAGGAACGGGTCGCCGAGAAGTATCAAGGCATCCGCCCGGCGCCCGGCTATCCGGCCTGCCCGGACCACGTCGCCAAGCGCGGGCTGTTCCGCCTGCTCGACGCATCCGCCAACGCCGGCATGGGTCTCACCGAGAGCATGGCCATGACGCCGGCGGCCTCGGTGTCGGGCTTCTACCTCGCCCATCCCGAAGCGCATTACTTTGCCGTCGGCAAGATTGGCGAGGATCAGTTGGCAGACTGGGCGAAGCGGAACGGCATGGAGATTGCGGAGGCCAGACGCTGGCTCGCGCCGCTGCTGTAGCGCCGCCCGTCATGGCGTGAGGCGTATCCAGCCGGCAAGGATTCGTCAGGCATACGCAAGCTATCGGCCGCGATAATCTCGCCTGCTGCCGATGACTAAGCTGCCCAGGCCCTTCGCCTTTCTCGCGCTGTTACTGCTTGCTCTGGCTATCTTGCCGGCGGGTTTGCCTCGGCTCGACCTTTACGAGTCCACGGAACCGCGCGAAGCGGGCGTGTCGGCCGGAATGCTGCAGGACAACGATTATCTGTTGCCCAGGCTGAATGGCCAGCCGTTTCTGGAGAAGCCGCCTCTAAGCTACTGGCTGCAGAGCCTGTGCCTGCAGGTGTTCGGGTACACGAATCTCGCGCCGCGCCTTCCCTCGCTGGCGGCGGCAGTCGGCTGTGTTCTGCTGCTCGCGGGGTACATGGGCCGGCAGCGGCAGACGCCGGTCGCGGGCGCCATGGCGGGTGCGCTGCTGCTGACCATGGGCTCGTTCTGGTTGCACGCCCGCGAGGCGGGGCAGGATGCCCTGCTGGTGTTCGGCGTGACCTTGAGCCTATTGTCCTATTACCAGGCCCGCAACGCCGACCGCCCGATCCGCGCCTGGTTCGGCTACGTGATGGGCTTGAGCATCGCCACGCTCGCCAAGGGGCTCATCGGGTTGGCGATTCCGGGCGCGGCGATTTTCGCGTTCCTGACGATCGAGGCCTGCTGGCTCGATCGTCGCCTGGTCCTGTCGCGGTGGGTTCATCCTGCGCTGCTGGCGCTGCTGGCGCTGGTGCCGCTGGGCATCTGGCTGTTCCTGCTGGGTCGCCAGCAGGGCTTGGCGCCGGTGCGCGAAGTGGTCTGGGCCAACAGCGTCGGTCGCTTCGTCGGCAACTACGAGCAGGGCGCCCACGCCGAGCCCCTGTATTTCTACCTGAAGCTGCTCCCCCAGATTTTCCAGCCTTGGATGTTGCCGCTGGTCGTGGCGATCTGGCGTTTGCGCGGCCGGTGGCGGGTCGATCGGCATCAAGTCTTCCTCCTTTGCTGGCTGTTCGCGCCTTTCGTGCTGCTGTCGCTGTCCGCCGGCAAGCGGCCGTCGTACTTGCTGTCGCTCTATCCGGCGGCGGCGCTGCTGATCACGAGCTATCTGTTCGAGGAGGGCGGCTCCGATGGAGCACGGGTGTTGCGGCGCCTGGCGATCGCTGAGGCCGTCGTGCTCGGCGGCGCTGCCGTCGCCATGGCGCTGGCCTTGCGCAAGCTGCTCGCGCCGCCTGCCATGGCATTGGCGCTGGCCGGCGCTGGTGGCGGCTTGGTCCTGCTGTGGCGGGCGGCGCTCCGGAGGCAGTGGCGCGCCTATTTCCTGACCGGCATGACGCTCATGGCGGCCGGCTACACGGTTTACGGCGCGCTGGTCCTTCCGGACAAGATCAACAAGGATTCGCTGCGGCGGGTCTTCGCCGAGCTGCCGAGGGCGGATTGGCATCCGGATCAGGTCGTGCTGTTCAAGCCGAGCGAACGGGTGGCCGGCGCCGCCCGCTTTTATTTGCGGGGGCCGGTGCCGACAGTGGCGACGGCCGCCGAACTCGACGAGGCCTGGCAGCGCTGGCCGGAGGCCCGGCTGCTGATCAGGGCGAGCGATGCCGAAGGTCTGGCCGGCCTGCGTGTCGAACGGGCATGGCGGGTGGGTTCGGACGAATACTGGGTCGCCGTGCCGACCGGCGGCGGCCATCGGGAGGGACAAGAGTGATGAATTCCGGAGCCGCGGCGTGAGCAAAATCCGCCGCCGGATCGCCTGGGCGCTGGGCCTCGTCGCGGCCTTGCTCGCTGTCGGCGTGTATCGCTACACGCATCGACCGCTTTACCGCATTCCGTCCGATCCAACCCAAGCCGACAGCATCCGCTTTTTTGCCCTGGGCGACCAGGGCAGCGGCGGTTTCCGCCAATGGCAGGTGGCGCACGGGATGGAGCGCCTGGCGGAACGGCAAGGGCAGCTCGACTTCGTGCTGCTGCTTGGCGACAACCTATACCGTGCCGCTGGCGCCAGCGCCGATAGCCAGGAGTGGCTGTCGAAGTTCGAACGCGTCTATGCGGGAACCTACTTGAGCGTCGTGCCCTTCTATGCGGTATTGGGCAATCACGATCATGGCGAGGTGGAAGAAAAGGGCGGCGGGGCGGCCGACGCTGCAGGCTCGCCGCCGAGACGGCCGCTGGCGCAGGCGGAGATCGAGTATGCCCGGCGCCACCTGGGGTCGAACCGGTGGCGGATGCCCGACCAGTGGTACAGCGCCGACTTCGGCAAGGCCGGCGCGAGGCCCTTGCTGCGGGTCGTGTTCATCGACACCAGCCTCAAGCCGGAGCTGCTGGCCAGGCAGGCGGAGTTCATCCGGCAGGCTTTTCGCGAGGGCGCCGATGCGCCGGTCTGGCGCATCGTCGTCGGCCACCATCCGGTAAACACCTACGGCGCGCACCGCGGCAAGGTCGCCGGCGTTGCCGCCGCGCTGCTGCCGGCCTTGCGGGATGCGGGGGTGGACATTTATCTGTCCGGCCACGACCACAACCAGCAAGTGATCGTGCGCGATGGCGAGCCATTCCAGTTCATCGACGGTGGCGGCGGCGCGGCGCTTTATCCCATTCGGGAACACCCCGCCGATCTGATCTTCGCCCGATCGGGCTATGGCTTCGTCAGCGCCCGCGTCGAAGCCGGCTTCATGGAAATCGGCCATGCCGACGAAAAAGGGGGTAGGGTTTCATCGTTCAGGATCGAGCGAAATTGTCCGCGCGGACAGGCGAGTTGCTTGGTCGCCGTGCCGTGATCCCCTAGATACCTGGCATATGGAGGATTCGGTTTTTCTCGAAATCGAGCCAGTAGCGTTCAATGCCGGGAACCGTCATGCTATGCGCGCATCGACACGCCACCGCGACGCCTGGCGGACGATCACCAATGCAATAGCAAGGAGACATCGGTCATGGAAAGCACTACCAGCGGCGATGGCCGCATGAGTTTCGAGCAGGCGGTACATTACGTCCAGCAGCATCCCGGCCAGGCCGCCTTCGCCGCCGCGCCGGTGTTCGGCGAGCGCAGCGAGGACGAGGAGCAGCGCGCCGAAGGCGCCCGGGTTTTCATCGTCGAAAGCGACGGCGCGGCTGGCTGGCGGCTGCGTTTCGTCGCCGGGCCCTTCTTTTCGACCGCGTTCGCCGCCAACGAGACGATGACGCCCGCCGAGGTGCCGGACAGCGTGAGGGCCTTGCGGTTCATGCCGACCCGGGTCGAGGAGGGCTGGCTGGTCGGCCAGGTTCAGGTCCTGATCCAGAAGCTGATGCAGGCTGGCGGCAATTTGCCGGCGGCGATGCCGGACTATGCCGGCGCGCCCAGCGTCGGCGCCGGCCCGGAAGCGGTTTTCCCGGTGTCATTCATCGGGCGCGGTCCCGAGCGCGTGCAGTAGCTTCGGTTTTCCCGGCCTCATCGCGGCGCCGGGCCCGGCGGGAGGCGCTAACATGTCGCCTTCGCAGACTGGGAGACCAAGATGTCGGAGCAGAACGAGGGAGCGCCGCGCGGCACCGAGGCCCACGCGCCCGATCTGGCCTGGAGCCAGGTGCGCGAGACGGTGTTGATGCTGGAACTGGCCGCCGGTCAGGTCGATGCTGCCATGCGCGATTCCAACGCGTCGGTGAATGTGCTGACCGGGTCCTTCACCGCCATGGCGACCCTGCTGGACGACATCGACCGCAAGATGGCCGGCCTCGGCGAGCGCGTGCACGAACCGGAGATCGGCGAAGTCCGCGACAGCGCCCGCCAGGTGGCGCAGCAGGCCCAGCAGTCGGTGATCGCCTTTCAGTTCTACGACCGCCTGGTGCAGCGCCTCGACCATGTCTGCCAGAGCCTGGCCTCGCTCTCGGAGCTGGTGACGAGTCCGGCGCGCCGCTACAACCCCGGCGAGTGGGCGGCGCTGCAGCAGTTGATCGCCTCGAAGTACACCATGGTCGAGGAGCGCGCCATGTTCGACGCCGTCATGCGCGGCATGCCGGTCAAGGACGCCCTCGAGCAGTACATGACCGCGCGCATGCAGGAAGTGGAAGCCAGCGGCGGCGATATCGAACTGTTCTAGCTTGAAGATCTACGCCGTCGGCGGCGCCGTCCGCGACGAACTGCTGGGCCTGCCGGTCCAGGACCGCGACTGGGTGGTGGTGGGCGCGACGCCGGAAGAGATGGCGGCGCGCGGCTTCACGGCGGTCGGCAAGGATTTCCCGGTTTTCCTGCACCCGGAGACGCACGAGGAATATGCGCTGGCGCGCACCGAGCGCAAGACCGCGCCCGGCTACAAGGGCTTCGTATTCCATGCCGATGCCGACGTTACGCTCGAGGACGACCTGGCGCGGCGGGATCTCACCATCAATGCCATCGCCCGGTCCGAGGACGGCGCCTATGTCGACCCGCATGACGGCCGGAACGATCTCGCCGCCAAGGTGCTGCGCCACGTGTCGCCCGCCTTTGCCGAAGATCCCGTGCGCGTGCTGCGCGTGGCGCGCTTTGCGGCGCGCTTCCAGGAGTTCACCGTCGCCGAGGAAACGCTGGCGCTGATGGCGCGCATGGTGGCGAACGGCGAAGTCGATCATCTGGTGCCGGAGCGCATCTGGCAGGAACTGGCGCGCGGGCTGATGGAGGCCCGGCCGTCGCGCATGTTCGAACTGCTGCGCCAGTGCGGCGCGCTGGCGCGCATCCTGCCGGAACTCGACCGGCTCTGGGGCGTGCCGCAGCGCGCCGATCACCATCCGGAGATCGACACCGGTACGCATGTCATGATGGTGGTGGATAGGGCGGCGGCGATGGCGCTGTCCTTGCCGGCGCGCTTCGCCGCCCTGACGCACGATCTGGGCAAGGGCCTGACGCCGCCCGACGTGCTGCCGCGCCATTTTGGCCACGAACAGCGCAGCGTATCCCTGCTCGGCCCCCTCTGCGAGCGCCTGCGCGTACCCACCGACTGCCGCGACGTGGCGCTGCTGGTGGCTCGGTTTCACGGCGACATGCACAGGATCGCCGAGCTGCGGCCGACCACGGTGGTGCGCCTGCTCGAGCGCTGCGACGTCTTCCGCCGGCCGGAACGCTTCGAGGAAGTCCTGTCGGCGTGCGAAGCGGATTACCGGGGCCGGCTGGGATACGAATCGCGCGACTATCCGCAAAGTCAGGCGTGGCGGCGCGCCGCGGGCGCGGCGCGCGCCGTCGATGCCGGTGCGATTGCCGCCGCCTGCGCCGATCCGGCGCAAATTCCCGCGCGCCTTCACGAAGCGCGCGCGGCCGCCGTGCTTGCTGCGCTACAACCAGCGGAACAGTAGCGTCGCCAGCAGCGACAGCAGCAGCGTGCTGGCGAACGGGAAGAGGTAGTCGCGGCCGCGATGCCGGAAGCGCAGGTCGCCCGGCAAGCGGCCCAGCCGCAGACGCGCCGCCAGCGCCGGATGCAGCAGACCGAGCACGGCGACGACGAGGAATAGGACCCATGCCCATTTCAGCATGATGACACCGGGTAGAATCGTGGTTTCCTCGTCATCATAACCCGCCGCAGGCGTTGCCATGAGTCACAGTCGTTTCCGGAATCTCGAGGTGCTGGCGCGCGTGCCGAGCGCGCCCGTCAAGCCCGTGCCCCTGCTGTTCGTCCATGGCGCCTTCACCGGCGCCTGGTGCTGGGACGAGCATTTCCTGCCGTTCTTCGCCGCCGCCGGCTACGCCTCGTACGCCGTCAGCCTCTCGGGTCATGGCGGCAGCCGCGGCCGCGATCGCCTGGATCAGCTGTCGATCGCCGACTATGTCGCCGACGTCACCGAGGTGGCGGCGCAGTTGCCGGCGCCGCCCATCCTGATCGGCCATTCCATGGGCGGCTTCGTCGTGCAGAAGTATCTCGAACAACACGATGCCGCCGGCGCCGTGCTGATGTGTACGGTGCCGCCGCAAGGCCTGATGTCGGCGGCGCTGAACGTCATGTTTTCCCGGCCGACGCTGTTCCAGGACATCAATAGCCTGATGGGCGGCGGCCGGGTGGCGCTCGAAACCCTGCGCGAGGCGCTGTTCGCGCAGCCGATCAGCGTCGACGACCTGACGCGCTTCTATCGCTGGTCGCAGCCGGAATCGCATCGCGCCATCTGGGACATGAGCATGTTCGATCTGCCGCGCCCGTCGCGCGTGCGCGACGTGCCGCTGCTGGTGCTGGGCGCCGAGCACGATCACCTGATGCCGGTATCGACCGCCCGCATGACCGCCGCCAGCTACGGCGTCGAGGCCGAGATTTTTACCGGCATGGGCCACGGCCTGATGCTGGAACATGACTGGCGCAAGGTTGCCGAGCGGCTGCGGCGCTGGTTCGACGAAATCGCCGGAATCGGCACACAAGAGGAGAGGAAGGCATGATCACATTTCGTTCCGACGCAACGGCAGACATCATGATGTTCGACGATGTCGCCAAGCGCATGATGGCTATTCTCGGCAAGGACGACACCGAGCGCGGCATCGTCACCGTCGAGCAGTTGCCCGATGCCATCGCGCGGCTGAAGGCGGCCATCGCCGAAGACCACGCCCGCCATGCCGGCGAACAGGAGCAGCCGAAGACCGAGGAGGTTCCCGGCGGCGGCCAGCGCGCCTATGTCGGCCTGGCCCAGCGCATCGTGCCGCTGCTCGAGATGTTCGAATGCTCGCTGAAGGCCGGCAAGCCGATCGTGTGGGGCGTCTGAGCGCGGTGAACGTCAGCCGGCGCGCCGCGCCGGCATGATCTCGGCAAAGCTGCCGATGGCGCGATAGCCGGCGGTATCCTTTTCCGGTTGCCGGGTGTCCGGCCGGCGCACGGCTAGCAGTTGGCCGATGCCGTGGGCACGCGCCGAATCGAGCACCGGCAGGCTGTCGTCGACCAGCAGGCTGCGCGCCGGCTCGAAAGGTTCGACTTCCTGCAGCCGGTGCCAGAAGCCGACGTCCTCCTTGGGCAGGCCGAGCGCATGCGAGCTGACGATGGCGTCGAAATGAGGGCGCAGCCCGGTGCGCGCCATCTTCAGCGTCACGCTCTTGTGATGCGCGTTGGTGACCAGCGCCACGCGCCGGCCGGTGGCGCGCACGGCGGCGAGGAATTCGGTGACGGTCGGATGCACGGCGATCAGGTGCGCGACCTCTTCCTTGAGGCGCATGATGTCCATTTCCAGCTCTGTCGCCCAGAAATCGACCGAGTACCAGTCGAGCGTGCCGGCGCGCGCATGGTAGCGGCTCATCAGTTCCTCGCGGGCCGCTTCGCGGCTCAGGCCGCGCGTCTCGGCATAGCGCTGCGGCACGTGGCTCTGCCAGAAGTGGTTGTCGAAGTGGAGATCGAGCAAGGTGCCGTCCATGTCGAGCAGGACGGTGTCGATCCGGGACCAGTCGGCCAGCGTCATGGCGGTCATGGCCGCAGGTAGGCCCAGCCCTGCCGTTGCCGGCGGATCAGCTCGACGTAGCCGGCCACGGTGACGCCCACGCCATCGATCAGATCGGCCTTGTCGATCTTCAGCGCCTTCATGGAATTGCCGCAGGCGACGAATTCGACGCCCGCCGCCATCGCGTCCTGCACGCCGTTGGCGGTCAGCGCGTCGGCCATCAGCATGCCCAGGCCGGGGCCGATGACGACGACGGCGATCCTGACGTTGCCGGCGCCCAACTCGGCCTGAATGTTGTGGATGTTGGCGAGCACGGCGTGCCATTTCTTCGAGTCGTCCTCGTTGATCTGGACGACCACACGGTCCACACGGTCGAGCGCTTTCGGCGCTGTGCCGCCACTGACTTTCGAACCGGCGGCCGACACCGGGGCCGCCAGCAATGACGCCAGCGCAGCCAACAGGATCAGGAATCGACGCATTACATGGCGCTCCGATTACTTGCCGGTGAAGCGCGGCGGCCGCTTCTCGCGGAAGGCGGCCATGCCCTCGCGATAGTCGGCGGTGTCGAGAAAGGCGAAGGATGCGCGCCGCTCGTCGGGCGTCAAAGGCGCCGTATCCTGCAGCCGGGCGATCCACTGCTTGTGCCAGCGGGCGACCAGCGGCGCGCCGGCGGCGATGCGCCGGGCCGTGGCATACGCCTCGTCGTCGACCTCGGCGTCGCCGACCACGCGCGTGACCAAGCCCTTCTCGAGCGCGTGGCGCGCAGTCAGCAACCGGCCCTCGAGCAGGATCTCCTTGACCACGGCCGGGCCGACCAGGGAAAGCAGCAGAGCGATTTCGCCGGGGTACATGGAAAAGCCGAGTTTGCCGATCGGCGCGCCGAAGCGGGCCGATTCGCCGGCGATGCGCAGGTCGCAAGCGCAGGCGATCGCCAGGCCGCCGCCGACGCACGGCCCGTGAACGAGCGCGACCGTCGGGTGCCGGCATGCGGCCAGCGCGTCGAGCGCACGGCCGACCGCGTGGTGATAGGCCAGCGCCTTGTCGGGCGTGTCGCGCGCCTCGCTGAACTCCTCGAGGTCGCCGCCGGCGGCGAACGCCGCACCGTCGCCGCGCACGACGACCGCGCGCAGCGTCTCGTCGCCGTCGAGACCGGCCATGGCCGCTGCCAGCCGGCGCCACATGGCGGCGTCGACGGCATTGAGCTTGCCGGGATTGGCGAGCGTGACGGTGGCGATGCCGCCGTCACGGCTGATCAGGATGTCGCCCAACCGAGTTCAGCGCAGGCCCTGGCGCAGGCCTCAGTGCAGCCTCGTGACGCCCATCATCTTGAGGACGTACTTCTCATAGACCGGCTCGGTATTGCCTTTCTTCATCTTGCGGATGAAGTATTTTTCGAAGCCGATTTTGGCCAGATGCACCCATTTGCCTTTCTTGAACCAGTTGACGTTGCGCGGCGGGATCTGCGGAAGAGCGACAAAGGCGGCGCCGTTGTCGCCGAAGTCGGCGAGGCACACCGCATTCCAGGTGGCTTTCCGATCGGGCTCCTTGCCGTCGATGGCGTTGCGGATGTTGTGCACCGTCGCCGTGACCATCGATTCGATCATGTAGCCGGTCTTGGGCGTGCCGGTGGGCACCGGCGTCGCTTCGACGGGCGGGATGGCGACGCAGACGCCGATCGAGTAGATGTTCTGGTATTTCGGATTGCGCTGGAACGGGTCGATGACGATGAAGCCGCGCGGATTGGTCAGCCCCTCGATGCCGAAGACGGCGTCGACGCCCTTGAAGGCGGGCAGCATCATCGAGTACTTGAAGGTCAGGTCGTGCTCCTTCTTCACGCTGCCGTCGTCGTTGTGCTCGACGACGTGCATCTTGCCCGCCTCGATCTTGGTGACCTTGGCGTTGCAGATCCACTTGATGTGCTTGTCGCGCAGCACCGATTCCATCATGCCCTTCGAATCGCCGACGCCGCCGAGGCCCAGGTGGCCGATGTAGGGTTCCGCGGTGACGAAGGTCATCGGCACCTTGCTGCGTATCTTGCGCCGGCGCAGGTCGGTATCCATGATCATGGCGAACTCGTAGGCCGGACCATAGCAGGAGGCGCCCTGGAACGCGCCGACGATGGCTTCACCTGGGTCCGTGACGAAAGCCTCCCAACGCTTCGCGGCTTGTTCGGCGTGATTGACGGTACAGATGGAGTTGGTGTGATGTTCCGGGCCGGCACCCTCGACTTCGTCAAAGGCCAGTTTGGGTCCGGTAGCGATGATCAGGTAATCGTAGCCGACCGTGGTCCCGTCGGCCATTTCCACCTCGTTCTTCTCTGGATGCACACGTTTGGCGGCGGCGGCGATCAGCTTGATACCCTTCTTTTCCAGGTAAGGCGCCATGCTGAAAGTGATGTCGTCGCGGCTGCGCCAATTCACCGCCAGCCACGGATTGGAAGGCGTGAACTGGAAGTAGGGGTTTTCGCTGATGACGGTGACGCTGTCCTGCGGGCGCAACTTTTCCTTCATGTCGTAGGCGGCATTGAGGCCGCCGATGCCCGCCCCGAGAATTACCACGTGAGCCATGTCGTTTCCTCCTCTGACTAGATGGCCTGACTGGTTACCAGACAAACACCCTGCCGATCGCTGCGACGCCCTCGTCGACGACTTCATGCAAGTCCGCGGGACAATCGTCCCGTTCCAGAACTAAGCTTGTGTACATCGAGAGCGACTTGAGCGCACAGGCAATCCTGGCAACGTCCGCTGCCACCTGTTCGTTCATGACGACTCCGGGCTGCAACTGCCACTGCGGGTCATTCTGGGCCATGAAGACCTCCTGCGACGGTCGAAAAAACTCATTCTCGCAGACCGGAGGCGCGATGTCTTGTCGCACCGCCATGAAACCGGCGATCGGCTACCGGGCAGTCTGCAGATGGGCCACCGCGGTACGTCCGGACAGGATATGGTCGTGCATCAGAGCAGCGGCCAGATCGGCATCGCCCCGACGAATCGCCGCCAGAATGGCCCGATGTTCGTTCAGGGACTGTTTCAGCCGACCCTCGAGGTTCAGCGAGTCGCGTCGGGTTAACTTGATGAACTTGCGGGTTTCCTCGATCAGTTGCCGCAACCAGTTGTTGCCGGCAAGTTCCTGCAAGGCGCTGTGGAACCTCTGGTTGGCATCGAAGAATCGATCGGCATCGTTGGCGGCAGCGTGCTGCTCCAGCGCCTCGTGGATTTCCGACAGGCGGGCGATGTCGGCCGGCGACGCCTTGGCGGCGGCCTCCGCTGCGCAACGACCCTCCAGCAGGGCCATGACCGGGAAAATCTCGTCCAGATCCCGCTCCGACAGTTCGGTGACGTAGCAGCCGCGGTGCGGCTTGAGCGTCACCAGGCCCTCCGAGGCCAGGACCTTGAGCGCTTCGCGCAGGGGCGTGCGGGAGATACCGTATTCCTCCGCCAGCGCTTGCTCGTCCACCCGGGCGCCGGGCGCCAGCTCGTGGGCGAAAATGCGGGTGCGCAGCCGTTCGGCGACTTGTTCGTAGAGGGCCGGCGCAGCCAGGCTATCCCGTCTTGCATTCATAATTATGGATACAGTATTATGCGAGACAGCAAGATGTCAAGCCCGTCGGGCACCCTTTATGATGACCGGCGAGCGCCGGAGGAGCGGAACATGAGCAAGTATCCTGATGCGAGCATTCCGGGCACCGAGGCATGGACCAAGGCGGCGGCCAAGGCCGCCCCCGGGGGCGATGTGGCCAGGCTCGACTGGCGGACGCCCGAAGGCCTGACGGTGAAGGCGCTCTACACCAAGGCCGATACGGCCGACCTGCCCTTCGCCGATACGCTGCCGGGCTTCGAGCCTTTCCTGCGCGGCCCGCAGCCGACCATGTACGCGGCGCGCCCCTGGACCATCCGCCAGTACGCCGGCTTCTCCACCGCCGAGGCCTCCAACGCCTTCTACCGCAAGGCGCTGGCCGCCGGCGCGCAGGGCGTGTCGGTGGCCTTCGACCTGGCGACGCATCGCGGCTACGACTCCGACCATCCGCGCGTGGTCGGCGACGTCGGCAAGGCGGGGGTGGCGATCGACTCGGTCGAGGACATGAAGATCCTGTTCGACGGCATCCCGCTCGACCAGGTGTCGGTCTCGATGACCATGAACGGCGCCGTGCTGCCGGTGCTGGCGGGCTACGTGATCGCCGCCGAGGAACAGGGCGTGCCGCAGGATCAGTTGGCCGGGACCATCCAGAACGACATCCTCAAGGAGTTCATGGTCCGCAACACCTACATCTACCCGCCCGAGCCGTCGATGCGCATCATCGCCGACATCATCGGCTATACGGCCAGCCACATGCCGAAGTTCAACTCGATCTCGATCTCCGGCTACCACATCCAGGAAGCCGGCGCGACGCAGACGCTGGAACTGGCATTCACGCTCGCCGACGGCATGGAGTACGTGCGCACGGCGATGGCCAAAGGCCTCGACGTCGATGCCTTCGCCGGCCGGCTGAGCTTCTTCTTCGGCATCGGCATGAACTTCTACCTCGAAGTCGCCAAGCTGCGCGCCGCGCGCCTGCTCTGGTGGCGCATCATGAAGCAGTTCGGGGCGAAGAATCCGAAATCGCTGATGCTGCGCACGCATTGCCAGACCTCCGGCTGGTCGCTGACCGAGCAGGACCCGTACAACAACGTCGTACGCACGACCATCGAGGCGATGGCGGCGGTGTTCGGCGGCACGCAATCGCTGCACACCAACGCCTTCGACGAAGCCATCGCGCTGCCCACCGAGTTTTCCGCGCGCATCGCCCGCAACACCCAGATCCTGATCCAGGAAGAAACCCACATCTGCCAGGTCATCGACCCCTGGGCCGGCAGCTACATGATGGAGAAGCTAACCCAGGACATGGCCGACGCGGCCTGGCAGATCATCGAGGATGTCGAGAAGATGGGCGGCATGACCCACGCCGTCGAGACCGGCTGGGCCAAGCTGCAGATCGAGAAATGCGCCGCCGAAAAGCAGGCGCGCATCGACTCCGGCCAGGACGTCATCGTCGGCGTGAACAAGTACAAGCTCGAGGAAGAGGCGCCGATCGACATCCTCGACATCGACAACCACGCCGTGCGCGAGGCGCAGATCGCCCGCTTGCAGAAGATCAAGGCGACGCGCGATCAGGCGGCGACGCAGGCCGCGCTCGACGCGCTGACCGAAGCGGCGAAGAACGGCACCGGCAACCTGCTCGATCTGGCGATCAAGGCCACCCGGCTAAGAGCGACAGTCGGCGAGATTTCCGACGCGCTGGAAAAGGCCTACGGCCGCCATCGCGCCAGCCACCAGACGGTGAGCGGCGTCTATCGCGCGGCCTTCGGGGAGGGGGAAAGCATGAAATCCTTGCTGGAACAGGTCGAAACTTTCATCGCCCAAGAAGGCCGGCGGCCGCGCATCATGGTCGCCAAGCTCGGCCAGGATGGCCACGACCGCGGCGCCAAAGTGGTGGCGACGGCCTTTGCCGACCTCGGCTTCGACGTCGACGTCGGCCCGCTGTTCCAGACACCCGAGGAAGCGGCGCGTCAGGCGATGGAAAACGATGTCCACGCCATCGGCATTTCGACGCTGGCCGCCGGCCACAAGACGCTGGTGCCGCAGCTGATCGCGGCGCTGAAGCAGGAAGGTGCCTCCGACATCGTCGTCTTCGTCGGCGGCGTGGTGCCGGCACAGGACTACGCCTTTCTCGAGCAGGCCGGCGTCGCCGGCATCTTCGGGCCCGGCACGCCGATTCCCGAGGCCGCGCACAAGGTGCTGCGCGCCATCTGCGGCCAGCGCGCGCCGCGCGACGCCTAGGCGGCCCGGATCGGCGCACCGCCATGGCTGACTTTTCGCCAAGCGCATTGTCCGCGGAAGACCGCGCGCTCGCCGACGGCGTGCTGGGCGGCAACCGGCGCGCGCTGGCCAAGGCGATCACGCTGATCGAGTCGATCAAGCCGGACCATCAACAGCGCGCCGAGGCGCTGCTCGAAACGCTGCTGCCGCACACCGGCCGATCGTTGCGCATCGGCATCACCGGCGTTCCCGGCGTCGGCAAGTCGACCTTCATCGAGGCGTTCGGACTGCATCTGATCGGGCAGGGCCATCGCATCGCCGTGCTGGCGGTCGATCCCTCCTCATCGGTCACCGGCGGCTCCATCCTCGGCGACAAGACGCGCATGGAGATTCTCAGCCAGCGCACCGAGGCCTTCATTCGCCCCTCGCCGTCCTCCGGTTCGCTCGGCGGCGTCGCCGAAAAAACCCGCGAGGCGCTGCTGCTGTGCGAGGCGGCCGGCTTCGACGTCATCCTGGTCGAGACCGTCGGCGTGGGTCAGAGCGAAACTACAGTCGCCGGCATGACCGACTGCTTCGTGCTGCTGCAGCTGCCCAACGCCGGCGACGACCTGCAGGCGATCAAGAAAGGCGTCGTCGAGCTGGCCGACATCGTGGCCTTCAACAAGGCCGATATCGATCCGGTGGCCGCCGAGCGTGCGGCGGCGCAGATGCGCGCCGCGCTGGCCATGCTGCGGCCGGCAGCGGCCCGCTGGCAGCCGCCGGTGCTGACCGTCAGCGCCATTCAGCGTACCGCCATCGCTGACTTTTGGCAGACGCTGCTCAACTATCGGCAGACGATGACCGACGCCGGCGAACTGGCCGCCAAGCGGCGCCGTCAGGCGCGGGACTGGATGTGGACCATGATCGACGCCGGCCTGCGCCGGCGCTTCCGCGAACACCCGGCGGTACACGGCGCGCTGCCCGAACTGGCGCGTTCCGTGGAAGCCGGCGCCGTCACGCCGGCCGCCGCCGCGCACAAGTTGCTCAACATGCTGAACCGCTATTTCTAGGCATTTTCGCAGGAGACCGCCATGCACGAAATCATCGAACAACTGGAACGCAAGCGCGAGCAGGCCCGCCTCGGCGGTGGCCAGAAACGCATCGACGCCCAGCACACGAAAGGCAAGCTGACGGCACGCGAGCGGATCGAGCTGCTGCTCGATGAAGGCACTTTCGAAGAGTGGGACATGTTCAAGGAGCACCGCTGCACCGACTTCGGCATGGCCGACACCAAGATTCCGTCGGATGGCGTCGTCATCGGCTACGGCACCATCAACGGCCGCATGGTGTTCGTCTTCTCGCAGGATTTCACCGTGTTTGGCGGCGCGCTGTCGGAGGCCCACGCCGAAAAGATCTGCAAGGTCATGGACAAGGCCATGCAGGTCGGCGCGCCGGTGATCGGCCTCAACGACTCGGGCGGCGCGCGCATCCAGGAAGGCGTGGCGGCGCTCGGCGGCTACGCCGAAGTGTTCCAGCGCAACGTCATGGCATCCGGCGTCGTCCCGCAGATCTCGATGATCATGGGCCCCTGCGCCGGCGGCGCCGTGTATAGCCCGGCCATGACCGACTTCATCTTCATGGTCAAGGACAGCTCCTACATGTTCGTCACCGGCCCGGAAGTCGTGAAGACGGTCACCCACGAAGAAGTCACGGCCGAAGAGCTCGGCGGCGCGGTCACGCATGCCTCGAAGTCCGGCGTGGCCGATCTCGCCTTCGAGAACGACGTCGACGCGCTCCTGATGCTGCGCCGCTTCTTCAACTACCTGCCGCTCAACAACAAGGAAAAGCCGCCGATCCGGCCGACTCCCGACCCGGCCGACCGCCTCGACTACAGCCTCGACACCCTGGTGCCGGACAACGCGAACAAGCCCTACGACATCAAGGAACTCATCATCAAGACGGTCGACGATTGCGACTTCTTCGAACTGCAGCCCAACCATGCCAAGAACATCGTCATCGGCTTCGCGCGCATGGAAGGCCAAACGGTCGGCATCGTCGCCAACCAGCCGATGGTCCTGGCCGGCTGCCTGGACATCAAGAGCTCGATCAAGGCCGCCCGCTTCGTGCGCTTCTGCGACGCCTTCAACATTCCCATCATCACTTTCGTCGACGTGCCCGGCTTCATGCCGGGCACGGCGCAGGAATACGGCGGCATCATCAAGCACGGCGCCAAGCTCCTCTATGCCTACGCCGAATGCACCGTGCCGAAAGTCACCGTCATCACGCGCAAGGCCTATGGCGGCGCCTACGACGTGATGAGCTCGAAGCATTTGCGCGGCGACGTCAATTTCGCCTGGCCGTCGTCGGAAATCGCCGTCATGGGCCCCAAGGGCGCGGTGGAGATCATCTTCCGCGAGGAAAAGGGCGATCCGGCCAAGGTCGCGGCGCGCGAGGCGGAGTACAAGGCCAAGTTCGCCAACCCCTTCGTCGCCGGCGCCCGCGGCTACATCGACGACGTCATCCAGCCGCACGAGACCAGGAAGCGTATCTGCCGCAGCCTGGTCATGCTGCGCAAGAAGAAACTCGAAAACCCCTGGCGCAAGCACGGCAACATTCCGCTGTGAACGGCATGCGCGACAAAACCAGGCTTGGCGCCCCGGCAGGCGGCGTCTGGCCGCGCCGCGGCGTTTGATCGTCTAGGCGAAGGAGCAGACTTCGATGGACCGCAAGCTCAGGCAATTGTTCAATCTGCGCCGGGACCAGGACGACCCGGACATCATCGACGCCGAAATTCGCGCCGGCAGCGAACCTGTCGGCGCCAATCTGTGGGTGCTGTTCTTTGCCATTCTGATCGCCTCGGTCGGCCTGAACGTCAATTCGACGGCGGTGATCATCGGCGCGATGCTGATCTCGCCGCTGATGGGGCCGATCATTGCCGTCGGCTACGGCGCCGCCGTGCAGGACGTGAGCTTGATCCGTCACGGCATGCGCGCGCTGGGCCTGTTCACAGCCATCAGCCTGGTGACATCGACGCTCTATTTCACGCTCAGCCCGCTCGACCAGCCGGGCAGCGAATTGCTGGCGCGGACCACGCCGACGCTCTGGGACGTGCTGATCGCCGCCTTCGGCGGCGCCGCCGGCATGGTGGCGGCGACGCGCAAGGACGTTTCCAACGTGCTGCCTGGCGTGGCGATCGCCACCGCGCTGATGCCGCCGCTTTGTACGGCCGGCTTTGGCGTGGCCCATGCGCGCTGGGACATGTTCGGCGGCGCCTTCTACCTGTTCGTGATCAACAGCGTGTTCATCGCCGCCGCCACGCTGGCAATCTCCAAACTCCTGAAGCTGCCGCTGCGCGGCAACGTGACGCCGGAAGCGCGCATGCGCCACCGCGTTTTCATCACCGTCGGCATCGGCGCCGTGCTGCTGCCGAGCGTCTGGCTCGGCTACCGTTTCGTGCACCAGGAGGTGTTCGCTCAGGGCGTGCTGCGGGTGGCCAAACAACTGCGCGACGATCCGGCGCTCGATGTCGTCGCCTACCAGAGCGACAACGCCGCGCGGACGCTGCACCTCGTCTTGCTGAACGCTCGCGGCGAGCAGAAAGTGCGCGAGGTGGCGACCGCCCTGCTCAGAAACGAAGGCTTGTCCAACGTCACCTTGAGCCTGCGACATGCCGGCGATGCGCCGGTGGATGTCGGCGCGCTGCGCAACCAGTTCGCCCAAGACTTCGAAGGCGAACGCATCAAGACTTTGCGGCAGGCCGACGAGCGGGTCAGGGCGCTGGAAACGAAGCTCGCCGAGTTTGTCGCCGCCCCCCAGCGTTCGGCGCTGCCGGACGCCGCCCAGCTGCGCGACGAGGTCAGCGCCCAGTTCCCGTCGATACGCAGCCTGACCTTGGCCTACGGCACCCGCAGCGAAGGCGGCGCCGAGCGCTCGGACGAAGCCACGGTGGTGGTCGTCGACGGGACGCCGCGCCTCAGCGCGCACCAGCGAGCCGCACTGCGCCGCTGGCTGCAAGTGCGGCTGGAGAAGCCGTCGGTGGACGTATTGGAGCAGATCAGGAAATAGACGAAGCGGAGCGGGCGGGGCGCCTCCGGCGATCCCCACCGCGGATATCAATCAATGATAGAAAGCGTCCTATGTTCAAGAAAATCCTCATAGCGAACCGCGGCGAAATCGCCTGCCGCGTCATCAAGACTGCCCGCAAGATGGGCATCAAGACCGTCGCCGTGTATTCCGAGGCGGACAAGGAAGCCCTGCACGTCGACATGGCCGACGAAGCCGTCTGCATCGGTCCGGCGCCGTCGAAGGAATCGTATCTCGTCGCCGACAAGATCATCGCCGCCTGCAAGGCCACCGGCGCCGAGGCGGTGCACCCCGGCTACGGCTTCCTGTCCGAAAACGAGGCGTTCTCCAAGCGCCTGGAAGAGGAAGGCATCGTCTTCATCGGTCCGAAGCACTATTCGGTGGCGGCGATGGGCGACAAGATCGCTTCGAAGAAGCTGGCGCTGAAAGCCAAGGTCAATGTCATCCCCGGCTACAACGATGCCATCGAAACGCCGGAGCAGGCGGTCGAGATCGCCGCGAAGATCGGCTATCCGGTGATGATCAAGGCCTCGGCGGGCGGCGGCGGCAAGGGCTTGCGCGTCGCCTTCGACGACCAGGAAGCCCACGAAGGCTTCAGTTCCTGCCGGACCGAGGCGAAAAACGCCTTCGGCGACGATCGCGTCTTCATCGAGAAGTACGTCGAGGAGCCGCGCCACATCGAAATCCAGGTATTGGGCGATGCCCACGGCAACTGCGTCTATCTGCACGAACGCGAGTGCTCGATCCAGCGCCGCCACCAGAAAGTCATCGAGGAAGCGCCTTCGCCCTTCCTCGATGCCGCCACCCGCCAGGCCATGGGCGAGCAGGCCGTGGCGCTCGCCAAGGCGGTGAACTACCAGTCGGCCGGCACGGTGGAGTTCGTCGTCGGCGGCAAGGACAAGAGCTTCTACTTCCTGGAGATGAACACGCGCTTGCAAGTCGAGCATCCGGTCACCGAGTGCATCACCGGGCTGGATCTGGTCGAGCTGATGATCCGGGTCGCCGCCGGCGAGAAGCTGCCTTTCGCGCAAGCCGACATCCCGCTCAAGGGCTGGGCCATGGAATGCCGGATCAACGCCGAGGATCCGTTCCGCAACTTCCTGCCCTCGACCGGCCGCCTGGTCAAGTTCATTCCGCCGGTCGAAACGCCCGGCGCGGTGCGCGTCGATACCGGCGTCTATGAAGGCGGCGAAATCTCGATGTACTACGACTCGATGATCGCCAAACTGATCGTCCACGGCGCCGACCGCAAGCAGGCCATCGCTCGCATGCGCAGCGCGCTCAATGCTTTCGTCATCCGCGGCGTCGCCAGCAACATCTCCTTCCAGGCGGCCTTGATGCAAAACCCGCGGTTCGTGGCCGGCAACTTCAACACCGGGCTCATCGCCGAGGAATATCCGAAGGGATTCAACGCTGCCGACGTTCCCCACGACGACCCGGCGATGTTGATCACGGTGGCGGCGGCCATGCATCGGCAGTATCTCGCCCGCAACGCCCTCATCAGCGGCCAGATGCCCGGCCACGAATACCATCCCGGCGACGATTTCGTGGTCAGGCTCGAAGACGGCGATGATTACCACGTCACTGCGCTGCCGGCGGCGGGCGGCTGGAATGTCGACTTCGCCGGCAAGCGCCACGAAATCCGCACCACCTGGCAGTTCGGCCAGCCGCTTTACCAGGGCACGTTCGACGGCCAGCCTTTCTGCATGCAGGCGGAGCGTCACGGCCTCAACTATCGTCTTTTCCATTGGGGCAAGCAGATCGACCTCATGGTCATGGGCGCCCGTGCCGCCTATCTGCAGTCGTTGATGCCGAAAAAACTGCCGCCCGACATGTCGAAGTTCCTGCTGTCGCCGATGCCGGGCCTGCTGACGCAGGTTGCCGTGGTGGCGGGCCAGGAAGTCAAGGCCGGCGAGATTCTGGCCAAGATCGAGGCCATGAAGATGGAGAACGTGCTCAAGGCCGAGCGCGACTGCGTGGTGGACAAACTGCTGGCCAATCCCGGCGAGTCGCTGGCGGTGGATCAAGCCATCATCGCCTTCAGGTAGCGCGAGACTGCTTGCTTAAGAATACCTTAACCTGGATCGACAATAATTCGGTTTTAGTTGTTTCAGCCAGGATCGATCCAGATGGTGCCATTTCGTAGCTGTCTGTTGCTGCTGGCCGCAGCGAATGCCGCCGCGGCTTTCGCCACCGACGAGTTGATCGCCATTTCGGCGGAGCAGGCCGGCAAAGCCGGTATTGCCGCCGCGGCGCTGGCGGACATGAAGGCGACCGGCGGCATCCGCCTGCCCGCGCAGGTCGTGGTGCCGCCGTCACGGATCGAGGTGATCACCGCGCCGTTGCCGGCCATGGTCGCGGCCGTGCGCATCGGGCACGGCGAGACTGTGAAGAAGGGCCAGGTGCTGGCTCGTTTGCAGGGCGCGCCGCTGCTTGAATTGCAGCGCGAGTTTGCCCAGGCCCGGTCGCAAGCCAGCCTGGCCATCGAGAACCTGCGTCGCGACGAGAGCCTCTACGCAGATGGCATCATTCCTCAAGGCCGCCTGTCGGCCACGCGCGCCGCCGAGCGGCAGGCGGCGCTGGCGCTGGCCGAGAAAAGTCAGTCGCTGCGACTCGCCGGCCTGGCGGAACCCGGGGCGCAGGCCGCCCTGGCGAGCGGCGCCGACATCCGTGCGCCCTTCGACGGCGTGGTGCTGGAGGCGTCGGCGCAGCCGGGCCAGCGCGTCGATGCCATGACGCCGCTGTTCAAGCTCGGCCGCATCTCGCCCTTGTGGGTGGAGATCCAGGCGACGCCGGCGCAGGCCGCCGGCATCGCGGTGGGCGACGAGGTCAAGGTGCCTGGCTGTCCGTCGGGCGGCCGCGTCACCGTCATCGCGCCGCAGGTCGATGCTCACGACCAGTCCCTGCGCCTGCGCGCCGAACTGCCCTACCGCGTCGCCTGCGTGCGGCCCAATCAGTTCGTGCAAGTGGACGTGCAGCCGGCGGAGACGGGCAGCAGTGATGCCTGGCGCGTGCCGGCCGGCGCGTTGACCCGCCATCTCTCGCGCACCTGGGCGTTCGTCGAGGTGCCGGGCGGCTTCCGGCCGGTGGCGGTACAGGTGCTGGAAGAATCGGCGCAGTCGTCGCGCGTCGCCATGCCGGTCGATGCGTCGGCGCGCATCGCCGTCAAGGGCATCGCCACGCTCAAAGGCGTCTGGTTGGGGCTGGGTGCGGCCGAGCAGTGACATGTTCGCACGGCTGACCGAGTTTTGTCTGAGCCAGCGCCTGCTGGTGCTGATTGCCGCGCTGCTGCTGGTTGGCGCCGGCATCTTCGCCTTCAACGGCCTGCCCATCGATGCCTTCCCGGACGTCTCGTCCACGCAGGTCAAGGTCATCATGAAGGCGCCGGGCATGACGCCCGAGGAGGTCGAGGCGCGCATCGTCACGCCGATCGAGGTCGAACTGCTCGGCATTCCGCACAAGCGCATGCTGCGCTCGACGGCCAAGTACGCCATCGCCGACATCACGCTCGATTTCGACGACGGCACCGACATCTACTGGGCGCGACAGCAGGTCGCCGAGCGTCTCGCCGGGGTTTTCAAGGACCTGCCGGAAGGCGTGTCCGGCGGTCTGGCGCCGATCACCACGCCGCTTGGCGAAATGCTGATGTTCACCGTCGAGGGCGACATCGGCCTCGAAGAAAAGCGCACGCTGCTCGACTGGACGATCCGGCCCCAGCTGCGCACCCTGCCCGGCGTCGCCGACGTGAACAGCCTGGGGGGGCTCGTACGGACTTTCGAGGTGACGCCCATCCTCATCGCGCTCAAGGCGCGCGGCCTGCAGATCGCCGATCTGGCACGCACCCTCGAGGCCAACAACCGCAACGACGGCGCCGGCCGCCTCACCGAGGGCGAGGAATCGCTGCTCGTCCGCGTCGATGGCAATGTCCGGACCATAGAGGACTTGCGCGCCATCGTCGTGCATCGCGACGTCGGCGGCCGCGTCACCCGGCTCGGCGACGTCGCCACCGTGCGCATCGGCAGCCTGACGCGCTACGGTTTCGTCACCCACGGCGGCAAGGATGAAGCCGTCGAGGGCCTGGTGCTGGGTCTGCGCGGCGCCAATGCCCGCCAGGTCGTCGAGGCGGTGCGCGCCAAGCTCGCCGATATCGCGCCCTCGCTGCCGCCCGGCGTGACGACGCAGGTCTTCTACGACCGCGGCGCCCTGGTCGAACGCGCGGTCGGCACGGTGTCGAAGGCGCTGGGCGAGGCCATCGTCCTGGTGCTGGTGTTGTTGCTGGCCTTCCTCGGCAATCTGCGCGCGGCCATCGCCGTGGCCTGCGTGCTGCCCTTGGCGGCGTTGATCACCTTCATCATGATGCGGTTGACGGGCATGTCGGCCAACCTGATGAGTCTCGGCGGCCTGGCCATCGCCATCGGCATGCTGGTCGACGCGGCGGTGGTGGTGGTCGAGAACATCGAAAGCCGGCTCGCCGATGCGGCGGGCGCCAAGCTGCCGTTCCTGCATCGCGTCTATCGCGCGGTGAGCGAAGTGACGGCGCCGGTGGTGTCGGGCATGACCATCATCGTCATCGTCTTCCTGCCGCTGCTGACGCTGCAAGGTCTCGAAGGCAAGCTGTTCATCCCCGTCGCGTTGACCATCGTCTTCGCCCTGTCGGGTTCGCTGCTGCTGTCGCTGACCGTGATTCCGGTGCTCACCTCGTATCTGCTGAAGCCTGCGCGCGAGCATCATGAACCCTGGCTGCCGCGCCAGGCGATGCGTCTTTACGAGCCGGTACTGGTCTGGAGCCTGGCCAACGCCAGGAAAGTCATCGCCGCCGCGCTGGGCCTGCTCGCCGCCACCGTCGCCGCTTTCCTGCTGCTCGGCAAGACCTTCATACCGACCATGGACGAGGGCGATATTCTGCTGCAGCTGGCCAAGCTGCCCTCGATCGCGCTTGAACAAAGCGCGCAAACCGACTTGGCCGTGCAGCGCGCATTGCTGGAACGCGTGCCGGAGATCAAGGACATCGTTGCACGTACCGGCTCCGACGAGCTCGGCCTCGACCCGATGGGCCTCAACGAAACCGACAGCTTCCTGGTGCTGGCACCGCGCGAACAATGGCGCAAGCAGGACAAGGAGTGGCTGACCGGGGAGATCCGCAAGGTGATGGCGGACTTTCCGGGCATGGACATCGCCTTCACGCAACCCATCGAGATGCGCGTCTCGGAGATGCTGACCGGCACGCGCGGCGACCTGGCGATCAAGATCTTCGGCCCCGACCTCGCCGAGCTCAACGCGCTGGCCGAGCGTATCGCCGCGCTGCTCAAGACCATTCCAGGCGCGCAGGACGTGCTGACCGTGAAGAACGAGGGCGTGCAGTATTACTCCGTCGAGATCGATCGTCTGGCGGCCGGCCGCTTCGGGCTCTCGATCGAAGAGATCGCCGCGGCGTTGCGCGCCCAGATCGAGGGGCGGTCGGTCGGCATCGTGCTGGAAGGCAACCGCCGCACGCCGCTGATGATCAAGGGCGGCGAGGGCATGCGCCATTCGCCGGTGCTGTTCGCCAACATGCAGCTGGCGCTGCCCGATGGCGGCAACGTGCCGCTCTCGGCGCTGGCGCGCCTGAAGCGCGTCGCCGGGCCCGTGAAAGTCGACCACCAGGACGCGGCCCGCATGGCCGTGGTGCAGGCCAACGTCACCGGTCGCGACCTGGTCGGGTTCGTCGAGGCCGCGAAGGCGAAAGTGGCCGCCGAGGTCAAGCTCGACGCCGGCTACCGCCTGGCCTGGGGCGGCCAGTTCGAGAACCAGCAGCGCGCCGCGCAGCGGCTGATGCTGGTGGTGCCTATCGCGCTGGCGCTGATCTTCCACATCCTGTTTACCACCTTCGGTTCGATAAAGCAGGCGGCGATGGTGTTCGTGAATATCCCCTTCGCGCTGATCGGCGGCGTCTTTGCGCTGCTGATCACCGGCGAATACCTGTCGGTGCCGGCTTCGGTCGGTTTCATCGCCCTGCTCGGCATCGCCGTGCTCAACGGCCTGGTGCTGATCTCCCATTTCAACCAGCTGCGCGCGCAGGGCCTGCCGCTCGACCGCGTCGTCGTCGAGGGCGCCAGGCGTCGCCTGCGGCCGGTGCTGATGACCGCCTCGATCGCCGCTTTTGGCTTGGTGCCGCTGCTGTTCGCCACCGGCCCGGGCTCGGAAATCCAGCGGCCGCTGGCCATCGTCGTCATCGGCGGTCTCGTCACCTCGACGCTGCTGACGCTGGTGATGCTGCCCATCCTCTATCGCCGCTGGGGAAGCGAATGAAACGCCTCGATGCCTGCCTGAAGCTGCTCCTGCCGCGCGCGCTGGAAACCCAGGTCATCGATTGCCTGCTCCAGCACCCGCGATGGGTCGGCCCGTTCATCACCCGTCATGTCGAGGGCCATGGCGATCCCGAGAGCATGGAAAGCGCGGAAGAGCAGGTGCGCGGCCGCGCGGCGCGCGTCGAGATCGAGATCCTGATGGATGGCGGCCATGTTGCCGAACTGCTGCAGGAGCTGCGCGCCGAACTGCCCAGCCGCGCCGTGGTCTGGTGGCTGAGCCCGGTGCTCGAAGCGGGGAGCCTGATATGAAAGGCGGGCTGCTGCCGATTTTTTGGCTGCTGGCCGCGGCGGCGGCGGCGGCCGATTTTCCCGACCTGCCGCCGGGGGCGCAGGTCGAGCGGGCCTTGCACGAGCATCCGACGGTGCGTGCGGCCGAGGCCGGCCTGCGCGCCGAGCAGGCCAACCGCGAGCGGCTCGAAGCCGGACCGCACGAGTTTGCGCTCAAGCTGTCGGGGCAGCAGCGCCGCGATCGGCCGCTGGACGCCAGTTACAACGAGCATGAGATCGGCGTCGAACGCGCGTTCCGCCTGCCGGGCAAGGCGGCCGTCGATGCCGAACTGGGCGCCGTGGGCGTCGAGCAGGCCCGTTTCATGGTCGGCGACGCCCTGCACGAAAGCAGCCGGCTGTTGCTGAAACGCTGGTTCGACTGGCAGCGGGAGACGGTTGCCGCGCAGGAGTGGCAGGCGCAGGTGGTCGTCCTCCAGCGCCAGCAGGAGGTGGTCGCCAAGCGGGTCGGCGCGGGCGATGCGGCGCGTCTCGAGGCCCTGCTGGCCGAAGCGCAATTGCTGCAGGCGCAGGCGCAACTGGCGCAGGCGCAGACGCGGCGCGAACATGCGGCGCTAGCGGTGTCGCAGGATTTCCCGGCCGTCGCGTTGCCGACGACGATCGTTCCGGCGGACCCGCAGCCGCCGGCCAATACTACCGATGCCGCCGAGCATTGGCGCGAGCGCATCCTCGCGCACAGCCACGAACAACGCGTGGCGACGCTGGCGACGCGGCGCAGCCGGCTGGCCGCGCAGCGGCTCGATGCCGATCGCGTCGCCGATCCGACGGTGGGCCTGCGCGCGATGTCGGAGCGCGGCGGCCAGGAACACATCGTCGGGCTGCAGCTGACCATCCCGCTCGGCGGCGCCTCGCGCGCCGCCAGCGCTCGCGCCGGCGTGGCCGAGGCCGATGCGGCCAGTGCGCGCGAGGCCCTGGTGCGCGCGCGGGTGGAGACGGAAGCGCGGCGCACGGTCGCCGCCGCCCACGGCGCTTACGCCCAATGGCAGCGGCTGGCCGAAGTCGCACAGCGAATGGCGGGCAACGCCCATCTGCTGGACAAGGCCTGGCGGCTCGGCGAAGGCCAGTTCGGTGAGCTGCAAACGGCGCGCCGGCAGGCGATCGAGGCGCGGCTGGCCGAAAGTCAGGCGCGGCTGGACGCCAACGAGGCGCGCTACCGGTTGTTGCTCGACGCCCATGCGCTGTGGTCGCTCGACGACGACGCCGACCACGAGCACTGAGGACAGCCGCGAGTATCATGCGTCATCGATGGCAAGCGAGGAGAATCTCATGCGCATGGATGACGAACAGGAAAGCGGCAACGTCGAGGACCGGCGCGGCATGGGCATGCCCATGCGCGCCGGCAGCGTCGGCATCGGCACCATCATCCTGGCGCTGGCGGCCAGTTACTTCTTCGGCGTCGATCCGTCCGCCGTGATCGGCGTCGCCACGCAGATGCAGGGCGGCGGCCAAGTGCAGGAAGTTCCCGCCGGCAAGCCGCCGGCGGATGACGAAATGGCGCGCTTCGTCAGCAAAGTGCTCGGTTCCACCGAGCGCACCTGGCAGGATCAGTTTCGGCAGATGGGCCGCCAGTACGAGGATCCGAAGCTGGTGCTGTTCAGCGGCGGCACGCCGACGGCCTGCGGCACCGGCCAGACCGCCATGGGGCCGTTCTACTGTCCGCTCGACCACAAGGTCTATATCGACCTCGCCTTCTACCAGGAACTGAAGAACCGCTTCCGCGCGCCCGGCGAATTCGCCCAGGCCTATGTCATCGCGCACGAAGTGGGACATCACGTGCAGAACCTGCTGGGCATCTCCGAAAAAGTGCAGAACGCTCAGCAGCGCGCGCGCAGCGAAGGTCAGGCCAATGCCTTGTCCGTGCGCCTCGAATTGCAGGCGGATTGCCTGGCCGGCGTCTGGGCGGCGCAGGCCAACGAGGCGCGCCACATCCTCGAAGCCGGCGACGTCGAGCAGGCGCTGACGGCCGCCTCGGCGATCGGCGACGACACCTTGCAAAAGCAGGCGCGCGGCCGCGTGGTGCCCGACGCTTTCACCCACGGCACGTCGGAACAGCGCGTGCGCTGGTTCAAGCGCGGCATCGAAAGCGGCGACATGAACCAGTGCAACACTTTCCAGGCGGCGAGCCTGTGAGCTAGCCGAGCGCGGCGATCACCTCCGGCGGCGCCTGCACCAGCTCGATCAGCACGCCCTCGCCGGCGACGGGGAACTCGTCGCTGGCTTTCGGATGCAGGAAGGTGATGTCGTAGCCGGCGGCGCCCTTGCGGATGCCGCCGGGCGCGAAGCGCACGCCTTGGGCGGTGAGCCACTCGACCGCCTTCGGCAGATCGTCGATCCAGAGGCCGACGTGGTTGAGCGGCGTGGTGTGCACGGCCGGCTTTTTCTCGGGATCGAGCGGTTGCATGAGATCCACTTCGACCTTGTGCGCGCCGCGGCCCATGGCGCAGATGTCCTCGTCGACGTTCTCGCGCTCGGAAACGAAATTGCCGGTGACGTCCAGGCCCAGCTTGTCGACCCAGAGCGTGCGCAGGCGGTCCTTCGAGAGGCCGCCGATGGCGATCTGCTGGATGCCCAGCACCTTGAATGGTCTTGTCATGACTTGGTTTTCCTCGTGAGCAGATAAAGACCGGCGACGATCATCGGCAGGCTCAGCCATTGTCCCATGCTGACGACGTAGGAATGGCCGAAGATGCCGGCGTCCGGCTCGCGGAAAAATTCGGCGACGAAGCGGGCGATGCCGTAGCCGATCAGGAACACGCCGGAGACCGCGCCGCGCGGCCGTTGCCGGGCCGAGTACCACCAGAGGACGACGAACAGCAGCAACCCTTCGCCGACGGCCTGATAGAGCGGCGAGGGGTGGCGCGGCAGGCTGTCGACCTGCGGGAACACCATGGCCAGCGGAAAGTCAGCCGCGGCGACACGCCCCCACAGCTCGCCGTTGATGAAGTTGCCGATGCGGCCCGCCATCAGGCCGAGCGGCACCAGCGGCGCGATGAAGTCGGTGACCTGGAAGAAGGTCTTGCCGTGCCGCCGCCCCCACAGGCCCATTGCCACCAGCACGCCGAGGAAGCCGCCGTGGAAGCTCATGCCGCCTTTCCAGACGGCGACGATCTCCAGCGGATGCGCGGCGTAGTAGCCGGGCTCGTAGAACAGCACCTGGCCGAGCCGGCCGCCGACGATGACGCCGAGCACGCCGTAGAACAGCAGGTCGTCGAGCGCCTTGAGGTCGATGCCGTGCCAGGGCTGGCTCGCCGCGCGGCGCCGGCCGAGCACGAGGAAGGCGATGAAGCCGGCGAGATACATCAAGCCATACCAACGGACGGCCAGCGGACCAAGACTGACGGCAACGGGGTCGAACTGGGGATGGATCAGCATGCGATGGAATCGAATCGGAATCGGCGGTCGGCGGCAGATGCCAGTTTAGCGCGGGACGGCCGACGTCTTTCGTCCGCGGCGATCAGCGTGTATCTTGCGCGCTGATTCCGCGATCAGCGCACTGACAATACTTCATGCTCGACAAGCTCTGGAAAGGCCGCGGTTCGGCCAAGACTGCCGATAAGAAAAAGGCGCCGGCGTTCGTCTTCGACCGAATCAAGCTGAAGCAGCTCGCCACTTATTTCCCGATCGGCCGCAAGCTGCTGTACTACCCGGAATACCACCAGAAGGCGGTGCTGCACACGTTGGCGATCGGCTATCGCGTCAATGAGCGTCTGATCTATACCCACGACGCCGTGCTGCTCGACGGCCAGGGTCATCCGACCGGTTTCCGGCTGGACGACGGCGAGGTGCTGCCGGTCAACAAGCTGACGAGCTTCGAGATTCTCGTGCCCGACACCAGTGAAATGGAACGCAAGCTCGACTACGTCACCCGCGCGGCGCTCGGTCCGGCCGGGCAATTCCGCAAGGGCAACACCATTACGCTGGTCGCCGAGAACGTCGAGCGCTGTTTGCCGAGCGTCGACACGGTGGTCGAGCGCCGTCAGGTGATGGAAGAAGGCCCCTACGCCGGCAGCGCGACCATCCTGCTGGCGCCGGATTTCGCGACGCTGAAAGTGGTCGACAAACGCCGCCACCAGCGCGTGGCGGCGGCGCTCTGGGCCGATCTCTATTTCGCCAAGGACACGCCGCCGTTCCGCTGCGTGCTGCGCGATTTTTCCGAAAACTCGCTGCGGCTGAGCGTCAGCGGCGACGGCCGACCCATGCCGGCGCTCAAGCCCGGCGGCCCGGTGGTCGTCGAGTTCGATTTTGGCAGCATCGAGACGACCTATCGCATTCGCGGCAAGACCATGCGCGGCGAGGGTGATTTCTGCGTCGTCCAGGTCGAGCAGTTGTACCGCGATGGCGACTTCGAGCGGATCCGGATGATGGATGCCATCGAGATCAAGACGCGGTTGTTGAATTCGCGCGCCTGACCGCGCCGCGTCCGGATCGGCGAAAGTCAGTCCCCGCGGGGCGCCGGTGTTCGCGGGCGCTTCGGCTAAAATCGAAGACCGTTTTCCGGCAGGAGATTCCGCGATGCCCCACTACCGTTCCCGCACTTCGACCCACGGCCGCAACATGGCCGGCGCCCGCGCCCTGTGGCGCGCCACCGGCATGAAGGACGGCGATTTCGGCAAGCCGATCATTGCGGTCGTCAATTCCTTCACCCAGTTCGTGCCCGGCCACGTGCACCTGAAAGACATGGGTCAGCTGGTCGCGCGCCAGATCGAGGCGGCCGGCGGCATCGCCAAGGAATTCAACACCATCGCCATCGACGACGGCATCGCCATGGGCCATGGCGGCATGCTCTATTCGCTGCCCTCGCGCGACCTGATCGCCGACAGCGTCGAGTACATGTGCAACGCGCACACCGCCGACGCCATGGTCTGCATCTCCAACTGCGACAAAATCACCCCGGGCATGCTGATGGCGGCGCTGCGCCTCAACATCCCGGCCGTGTTCGTTTCCGGCGGACCGATGGAAGCCGGCAAGGTCAAGTGGCACGGCGAATACCGCATGGTGGACCTGATCGACGCCATGATCGAGGCGGCCGATGTCCACAACTCCGACGAGGAAGTGAACGCCATGGAGCGCTCGGCCTGTCCGACCTGCGGCTCCTGCTCGGGCATGTTCACCGCCAACTCGATGAACTGCCTGACCGAGGCGCTCGGCCTCTCGCTGCCCGGCAACGGATCGCTGATGGCCACCCATGTCGACCGCGAGATGCTGTTCGTCAAGGCCGGCCAGGTCGCCGTCGATCTCTGCCGCCGCTGGTACGAGCAGGACGACGCCAGCGTCCTGCCGCGCAGCATCGCCAGCTTCAAGGCCTTCGAGAATGCCATCGCCCTCGACATCTCGATGGGCGGCTCGACCAACACCGTGCTGCACCTGCTGGCCGCCGCGCAGGAAGCCGGCGTGAATTTCACGATGGCCGACATCGACCGCATGTCGCGCAAGGTGCCGTGCCTGGCCAAGGTGGCGCCGGCGACGCAGCAATATCACATGGAAGACGTGCACCGTGCCGGCGGCATCATGGCCATCCTCGGCGAACTCGACCGCGCCGGCCTCATTCACCGCGACAGCCCGACCGTGCTCTACCCGACGCTCGGCGAGCAGCTCGACTGCTGCGACGTCAAGCGTACCGACAGCAAGGCGGTGCACGACTACTATCGCGCCGCGCCCGGCGGCGTGCCGACGCAGATGGCGTTCTCGCAGAACCGCCGCTATCCGAAGCTCGATCTCGATCGCGCCAACGGCTGCGTGCGCAGCAAGGAGCATGCGTATTCGCAGGACGGCGGCCTGGCGGTGCTGTTCGGCAACATCGCCGAGAAGGGCTGCATCGTCAAGACCGCCGGCGTCGATGACTCGATCCTCAAGTTCACCGGTCGCGCGCGGGTGTGCGAATCGCAGGAAGAAGCCGTCGACAAGATACTCGCGGGGCAGATCGTCGCCGGCGACGTGGTGGTGATCCGCTACGAAGGGCCGAAAGGCGGCCCCGGCATGCAGGAGATGCTCTATCCGACCTCGTATCTCAAGTCGATGGGCCTGGGCAAGGACTGCGCCTTGCTTACCGACGGTCGCTTCTCCGGCGGCACCTCGGGCCTCTCGATCGGCCACGCCTCGCCGGAGGCCGCCGCCGGCGGCGCCATCGGCCTGGTGGAAGAGGGCGACACCATCGAGATCGACATCCCCAACCGGCGCATCCATCTGGCTGTGGCAGAGTCAGTCATGGCGGCACGCCGCGCGGCCATGGTCGCGCGAGGGACGGCCGCCTGGCAGCCGGCCAAGCGCGAGCGCGCCGTCTCGGCGGCGCTGCGCGCCTACGCGGCGATGGCCACGTCGGCCGACATGGGCGCGGTGCGCGACGTGAGCAAGCTCGGCAAGTGAGCGCCGTCCCTAGGACGGCGCAGCCAACGAACCGGCGCCGCGTCGCGGCGAACCTTCGTCACCTCCCCGCGAGGGGAGGTTGGGAGGGGCGGGCGATATGAGCGCCTTTCACGATCTCTACACCGGCCGCCTCTGGTCCATCATGTCCTGGGACCAGTTGACGGCCTTCTGGGCGCGCGTCGGCGGCGAGGGCTGGTACCTTTATGCGGTGGGCGAGGAGGTACCGACGGCGCCGGCGCCGGCAGAAACGACGGCCGAGTTCGTCAGGCGCATCGATGCGCTGCTGCGCGACGACCACCGCCACGACTACTGCGCCATCGTCTATGCCGACAATCTCGACGCGCCGTCCTTCGTCAAGATCTACGACCCCAACAACCTCGGCGTCTCCTGCGGCTTTTCGACCCATCCGCCGCTGCCGGGCTGGATCATGAGCCGCGTGCCGCCCGACGACCTGCGGGCCGAACGCAAGCCGCCCGAAGGCCGTCGCCGCTGGTGGCGGGCGCTGACCGGACGATGAGGCTGCTATGATGGCGCCATTTTCCGGGGCGACGGGTGCGACCATGCCGAGACGAACGATGCTGCTGCTGACGCTTTTCCCTCTGATGGTCCAGGCGCAGGTATACAAGTGGGTGGACGAGAAGGGCAAGGTGCAATACGGCGACCGCCCCGTTGCCAAGGAAATCAAGAATGTGCCGGTCCTGCGCGAAGCGAAGCAGCAGACCTCCGTACCGCAACCGGGCATGAAGGCGGAGGAAGTTCGCAGACTCTACGGCGAACCAGAACGCGTGCAGAAAACGAGCACGAAGAGCGGCGTCAGCTTGATATGGCTTTATCGCAAATCGAAATTGTCGAGCCAGGATTTCATCGTCAAAATCCAGGATGACGAAGTGGTTGAAGTGCTGACCGATACCGGCGAAAAAGCACCGCCCGCGCCGAAAACCAAGCAAGCGTCGCCAGATGACCCTGCCGCCTCCGATGAAACCCGCTTTGCCGCCAGCGGCAGCGACTATAGTGCGGCGCAGGAAGAATCGGCACGGCGGGCGGCGATCGAAAAAGAACGACGTTGTGCCGCTCTGCGCGAAAACATCCAGCAGATCCAAAACCAGGAACGTCGTGGCGGTTCGGCGGCGACCATGGACAATCTGCGCGAGCAAAAGCGCAAGCACGACAACCAGGCCTGGTCCCAGGGATGCTGAGCGCAAGCGCGGGGTAGATAGACCGCGCGCACGACCCATGGTTGCGTATCAGTCTAAAGTAGACTAAATTACTCGGAAATACGACGCCGAGGATACGCCGATGGCCAACCGACTCGCCGGGGAAACCTCCCCCTATCTGCTTCAGCATGCCGACAACCCGGTGGCATGGCATCCCTGGGGTGAGCAGGCGCTTACTCTGGCGCGCACGCAGAACAAGCCTATCCTGCTCTCGATCGGCTACTCGGCTTGCCATTGGTGCCACGTGATGGCGCACGAGTCCTTCGAGGATGCCGAGGTCGCGGCGGTCATGAACGCGCTGTTCGTCAATATCAAGGTCGATCGCGAAGAGCGGCCCGATCTCGACCAGATCTATCAGACCGCCCACCAGATGCTGACCGGCCGCGCCGGCGGCTGGCCGCTGACCATGTTCCTCAACCCGGCGGACCACATGCCTTTTTTTGGCGGCACGTATTTTCCGAAAACGCCGCGCCACGGTCTGCCCGCCTTCCCCGAGGTTTGCCGGGGCGTCGCCCGCTTGTATCAGCAGCGGTCGGCCGACATTGCCCAGCAAAGCGGTGCCCTGCGCGACATGCTGGCCAGCACGGTGCCGCGCCCGGCCGGCGATACCGGCCAGACCGGGCTGGATGGCCTGGACAGCGCGCCGATCCGGTCGGGGCGCGATTTCATGCTGCGCGGTTTCGACGCCCGTTACGGCGGCTTCGGCGGCGCGCCGAAATTTCCGCACGCCGGCGAACTTGCCTTCCTGTTGCGGCGCGCCGGCCGGGGCGATGGCCAGGGAGACGATGCGGCCCGCGATGCTGCACTGACCACCTTGATCCGCATGGCCGAGGGCGGCATCCGCGATCAGCTCGGCGGCGGCTTCTGTCGTTACAGCGTGGACGAGCGCTGGGAAATTCCCCATTTCGAAAAAATGCTCTACGACAACGGTCCGCTGCTCGGGCTCTACGCCGACGCCTGGCAGCTCAGCGGCGATGCGCGGTTCGCGGAGGCTGCCGAATCCCTGGTCGACTGGCTGCGCCGCGAAATGCTGCTGCCGGGCGGCGCGTTCGCGTCCTCGCTCGACGCCGACTCGGAAGGCGAGGAAGGCCGCTATTACGTCTGGGATCGCGGCGAAGTCCAGGCCTTGCTGACGGAGGAAGAATGGGCGGTGGCCGCCCGCCACTGGGGCCTGGATAGTCCGCCCAATTTCGAGCATGCCCACTGGCATTTGCGCGTGGCGGCGCCGTTGCCGCCGGCGCAAGCGGCCATCCTCGCCAGCGCCCGCGCCAAGTTGCTGGCCCGGCGCGAGACCCGGGTGCGGCCCGGGCTCGACGACAAGGTGCTCACCGGCTGGAACGCCTTGATGATCGAAGGGCTCGCGCATGCCGCGCGCGTGTTCGACCGCCCCGACTGGCTGGCGCTGGCGCGCGGCGCGCTCGATTTCCTGCGCACGACGCTTTGGCGCGACGGCAGGCTGCTGGCCACGGCCCGGCGCGGGCGCGCGCATCTCGACGCCTACCTCGACGATTACGCCTTCCTGCTGCTGGCCCTGACCGAATTGCTGCAGGCCGACTTTCGCGCCGATGATCTCGCCTTCGCCCGCACGCTTGCCGAAACCCTGCTGGCCCGCTTCGAGGACAAGGCCGAAGGCGGCTTCCACTTCACCGCCGACGATCACGAGACCCTCATTCATCGTCCCAAGCCGATGCACGACAATTCCATGCCCTCGGGCAATGCCGCCGCCATCCTGGGCTTGCTGCGGCTCGGCCGCCGGCTTGGCCAACCTGCGTGGCTGGCGTCGGCCGGGCGCGCGCTGCGGCTGTTTCAGCCGGAGCTGAGCCGCCATCCGGGCGGTGCGGCGACCATGCTGATGGCGTTGGAAGAGGCGCTGGCGCCGGTCGATGTCAACGCGCCGGCCTGTACCGACGTTAGTTGCTCCATGCCCGAACGGGTCTTGCAAGCCCGGTGAATTCGGATAGACTCACGGGCCGTTGTACCAATTTATCCGACAACTTCGCAGAGGACTATTCATGAAACTGCTTACCGCCACCCTTTTCGCCGCGACCGCGCTGGTCGCCACCAACGCCATGGCCAACGCCGATCTGGCCAAGAAGAGCAACTGCCTGTCCTGCCATGCCGTCGACAAGAAGCTGGTCGGCCCGTCCTACCAGGACATCGCCAAGAAGTATGCCGGCCAGAAGGATGCCGAGGCCATGCTGTTCGAGAAGGTCAAGAAGGGTGGCAAGGGCACCTGGGGCGCGATCCCGATGCCGCCGAATGCCAACGTCAAGGACGATGACATCAAGACGCTCGTCAAGTGGGTGCTGGCCGGCGCCAAGTAAGCTGCGCCGAAGTCGAAAAGAAACCCGCTGCGGCGGGTTTTTTTTCGGGTATCGAGGTAAGCTTTGCACTCGATGAACGCCCGATCCAATTTGAGTATTTGCCACGACTGCGACCTGTTGCAACGCGAACCGGCCGAGCCGTCCGGCGCGGTCGTCAAATGCGTGCGCTGCGGCGCGGTCCTCTACCGCTGCAATCCAGGCAACCGCGAGCGCACGCTCGCCTTGACGCTGGCGGCGGCAGTCCTGTTCCTCATCGCCAACGCGTTCCCGATCGTCGGCATCGAAACGCAGGGGCAGCACAATGCCAGTACGCTCCTCGGCGCGGTGCTGACCCTATGGCGCGATCATGACGGACTGGTGGCCTTGCTGGTGCTGGTCACCACCGTCCTGGCGCCTGCGACCGAGATTGCGATGATGATCGCCGTGCTCGCCGCGCGCCGGCCCTCGATCCGCCTGCTCCGCTGGCTTCCGGCGATTCGGCCCTGGGCCATGATCGAAGTCTTCGTGCTCGGACTGCTCGTTTCCATTCAGAAGCTGTCTCATCTGGCCATCCTCATTCCCGGCGTGGCGCTCTGGTCGTTCATCGGGCTCATGCTGCTGTTGGCCGCCAAGTCGGCGACTTTCAATGCGCGCGACGTCTGGCAATCGGTGTCCTTGAGCGAACCCCGGAGAACATGAGCGAGACCGCTGCCCTTGCCGCATCGTCGGCGCGTTCGCTGGGGCTTGCCGCCTGCCCGGCGTGCGGCCGGATCGAACCGCTGTCCCGCGAAGACGCTCCGTGCGGGCGCTGCGGCAACCCGCTGCATTCGCGCAAGCCCGAGAGCGTCAGTCGCACCTGGGCCCTGTTGACCGCTGCCTGCGTTTTGTTCATTCCCGCCAATCTGTTGCCGATCATGGAAACGGGATCGCTGTTCGGCAGCCAGCAAGATACGATCATCAGCGGTGTGATTTATCTCTGGACATCGGGCTCCTGGCCGCTGGCAGCGCTGGTGTTCTTCGCCAGCATTGTAGTGCCGCTCGCCAAGCTGGCGATTCTCGGTTTTCTGCTCGTGTCCGTTCACTACCGGATGCGCCGCTGGCGCGGGATCCGTACCCGCCTGTACCGGTTCGTCGAATTTGTCGGCCGCTGGTCGATGCTGGACATCTTCGTCGTCACCGTGCTGGCCGCTTTGGTGCGCCTGCAGTCGTTGGCTACGATCAAGGCGGGTCCGGGCGCGTTGGCGTTCGGCGCCGTCGTGGTGTTGACCATGCTGGCTTCGATGGCCTTCGATCCGCGCCTGATCTGGGATGGTCCGGAAGAACGCAATGGCTGACGACGCTTCTCATCCGCCCGGCAATCTTCCCGAGGCGATCCTGGTGCCGCGCCGCCGCCGGGCGCCGCAACTGGTCTGGCTGGTGCCGCTGATCGCCTTGCTGATAGGCGCCTGGCTGATCGTGAACGCCCTGACGAGTCGCGGACCGACCGTGATCATCAGCTTTCTCACCGCCGAGGGCATCGAGCCGGGCAAGACCCGCATTCGCTACAAGGACGTCGATATCGGCGAAGTGCGGAAAGTGACGCTCTCACCCGATCGTCAACACGTGCAGGTGACGGCGCAGCTCGAAAACCAGATTGGTCGGGAAGTGCCCAAGGACACCCGCTTCTGGGTAGTGAGGCCGCGCGTGGCGGGCGGCAAGATTTCAGGGATCGGCACCTTGTTGTCCGGCGCCTATCTCGGGCTCGATATCGGTAAATCGCCCGAAACGGCGAGCGAGTTCGTCGGGCTGGAAGTGGCGCCCGTTCTGACGGATGGCCGGCCGGGCCGCCATTTCGTCCTGAAAACGGACGATATCGGTTCCCTCGAGGTCGGCTCACCGGTCTTTTTTCGCCGCCTCCCCGTGGGCGAGATCGTCGCGCATGAGCTGGATGCCGATGGCAAGAACATTTCCATGCAGGTCTTCATTCATGCCCCCTACGACCGCTACGTGACCACCCGTGTCCGCTTCTGGAACGCGAGCGGCGTCGATATTTCGCTGGATGCCAATGGCGTTCGCTTCCTGTCGCAATCCTTGGCCTCGGTGCTGCTCGGCGGTATCGCCTTTGGCGCCGTCGATGACGACCAGGAGGACCAGCCGGCGGCCGATGGCGTGCATTTCACCTTGTTCCCGGACCGCGTTCAGGCGATGAAGGCGCCGGATGCCAATCCGCTGGTCCTGACGCTGAACTTCTGGGATTCGATTCGCGGCTTGACGCCGGGCGCGCCCGTCGATTTCCGCGGCATGGTGGTTGGCGAAGTGTTGTCCGTCGGCGCCGACTACGAGCCGGGGCGCGAGTGGTTCCATTTTCCGGTCCGCATCTCGCTTTATCCCGAGCGCATTCGTCTGCGCGGTCCGGCCGCGCCGTCAGGCCAACAGGAACGCGACGCCAAGACGGCGGATTTGGCCGACAGCGTGCGGCGCGGGCTGCTCAAGGCGATCAACGAGCGTGGCTTGCGTGCGCAACTGCGCAGCGGCAACCTCCTGACCGGCCAAAAGTACGTCGCGCTGGATTTCTTCCCGGGCGCGAAAAAACTGTCGCTGGACTGGAGCAAGTCGCCGCGCAACCTACCGACGGTCCGCGGCAACTTCGACGAGTTGCAGGTTTCGTTGGCGAAAATCCTGGCCAAGATCGACAAGCTGCCGCTGGAGGAAATCGGCGGCGACCTGCGCAAGGTGCTGGCAACGCTCGATCAATCGGTCTCCAGCATCGATCGGCTCGCCCGGCGCATGGAAGACGATATCGGTCCGGAAGTGAATGCCAGCCTGCGGGAGTTGCGCACGGCCCTGGCGTCGGTCGAGCGTCTTCTGGCGGCGGATTCGCCCCTGCAGCAGGAGGTGCGTGACGCCATGCGCGAAGTCGGGCGGGCGGCGCAGTCTTTCCGCGTCTTGTCCGATACGCTGGAACGGGAACCGGAATCGCTCATTCGCGGCAAGAAAGGGGAAACGCGCTGATGTCCAGAATCGAGAGCCGCGCGGCTAAGCGCTTGGGTGTACTGGCGGGCTTGCTTCTGCTGATGGCCGCATGCGCTTCCTCGCCGCGCGTCCAGTACTTCACGCTGCCCTTGCCGCCTGCGCCGACGGTGCAATCGGCAACGCCGGCCGGGCCGGTGGTCGCCGTGGGGCCGGTGAGTATTCCAGAAACGGTCGATCGGGCCCATCTCGTGCTCAATCTGAGCGCGAGCCGGGTCGAGGTGTTGGACGACGTTCGTTGGGCGCAACCTTTGCGGGCGGAAGTCAGTCGCGGCCTGGCGGCGCATCTGGCCCAGTCGCCAGGGCTGCCGCGCGTGCAGTTGCTCGGCCAAGCCACTTTCGGCGAGCCCGACGTGCGTGTCGTCGTGGATATTCTGCGCTTCGAATCCCGGCGCGATGCCGAGGCGCTGATCGAGGCACAGTGGAGCTTGCGGCCACGACGCGGCGGCCAGGTGCAATATGGTCATGCGCTCGTTCGCGAACCGGTGACGGGTACGGGGTTCGAGGCGCTGGCGGCGGCGCACGGTCGGGCGCTGGCGGGCATTGCCAGGGAAATTGCCCGCGTGCTACCAGCCGAACCTTGATTGACAAGCCCCGGCGTGCAACGCAGAATCAGCCGCGCTCCCCATCGACGCTGGCAAGCCACCCACAACCCATTACGGAGGTCGACCCATGTCCGGATTGTCCACCCAGCCCATCGCCCTGGCGGTGGTCGCGACCCTGATCGCCGTCGCTTGCGGCAAGAAGGAGGAGGCCGCGCCCCCGGCGGCGGCCAGCGCGTCGGCGGCCGAGCCGCTGGTCGTCAAGCTCGGCCATTCGGCGCCGCTGACCGGACCGCAGGCGCACATCGGCAAGGACAACGAGAACGGCGCGCGCATGGCGGTCGACGACGCCAATGCCGCGGGGATCAAGCTCGGCGACCGCCAGCTCAGGATCGAGCTGCAGGGCGAGGATGACCAGGCCGACCCGAAGCAGGGCATCCTGGTGGCGCAGAAGCTGGTCGACGCCAAGGTGAATGCCGTCATCGGCCACCTGAACTCCGGCACCACCATTCCAGCGTCGAAGATCTACGCGGATGTCGGCATTCCGCAGATTTCGCCCTCGGCCACCAATCCGACCTACACCCATCAGGGGTTCAAGACGGCCTTTCGCGTCATGGCCAACGACGAGCAGCAGGGCCGGGTGCTCGGTGCCTACGCCGGCAACCAGCTGAAGGCCAAGACCGTGGCGATCATCGACGACAAGACCGCCTACGGCGAAGGCCTGGCCACCGAGTTCAAGAAATCGGCCGTCGCCGCGGGCGTCAAGGTGGTCGCCGAGGAGCATACCGACGACAAGGCCGTCGACTTCAAGGCCATTCTCACCAAGATCAAGGGCAAGAAACCCGACTTGATCTTCTACGGCGGCATGGACCCGCAGGCGGCGCCGATGGCCAAGCAGATGAAGGAACTGGGCATTGTTGCCAGGCTGTTGATGGGCGACGGCGGCTGCACCACGGAATTCGTCAGGAACGCCGGCGAGGCGGCGGAAGGCCACTACTGCTCGCTGCCGGGCATTCCCTACGAGAAGATGCCGGGCGGTCCCGCCTTCATCGAGCGGTTCAAGGCGAAGTACGGCGAGATCCAGCTCTACGCGCCCTATGCTTACGATGCCGTGATGGTCGTCGTCGAGGCGATCAAGCGCGCCAAGTCGGTGGCGCCGGCCAGCATTCTTGCCGAGCTGCCGAACACGGACTACCGGGGCGTCACGACGCGCATCGCCTTCGACGACAACGGCGATCTCAAGGACGGCGCCATCAGCCTCTACATCGCCAAGGACGGCAAATGGACGGCGCTCGATACCATCGGCGGCGGCGCGCCGGCGCCGGGCGGCGGCATGGTGGGCATGGCCGGCATGG